>NZ_CM161511.1:0-152500 GCF_056725085.1 Xanthomonas sp. NCPPB 901
ATGGATGCTTGGCCCCGTTGCCTGGAACGTCTGGAAGCCGAATTTCCAGCCGAGGACGTTCACACTTGGTTGAAACCGCTGCAAGCCGAACAGCGCCATGACAACAGCATGGTGCTCTACGCCCCGAACGCCTTCATCGTCGAGCAGGTACGCGATCGCTACCTGCCGCGCATCCGCGAGCTGCTGACCTACTTCGCCGGCAGCGGCGAGGTGCTGCTGCAGGTCGGCTCGCGCCCGCGCGCGCCGGAACCGGCCGCGGCACCCGCCAGCGATCCGGCGGCCGCGCGCACGCCGGCGCCGCCGTTGCTGGAGCCGTTCGCCGGCAACCTCGATTCGCACTACACCTTCGCCAACTTCGTCGAAGGCCGCAGCAACCAGCTCGGCCTGGCCGCGGCGGTGCAGGCCGCGCAGAAGCCCGGCGACCGTGCGCACAACCCGCTGCTGCTGTACGGCGGCACCGGCCTGGGCAAGACCCACCTGATGTTCGCCGCCGGCAATGCCATGCGCGAGCAGAATCCGAACGCGCGGGTGATGTACCTGCGCTCGGAACAGTTCTTCAGCGCGATGATCCGTGCGCTGCAGGACAAGACCATGGACCAGTTCAAGCGCCAGTTCCAGCAGGTGGACGCGCTGCTGATCGACGACATCCAGTTCTTCGCCGGCAAGGACCGCACCCAGGAAGAGTTCTTCCACACCTTCAACGCGCTGTTCGACGGCCGCCAGCAGATCATCCTGACCTGCGACCGTTATCCGCGCGAGGTCGAGGGCCTGGAGCCGCGGCTGAAGTCGCGCCTGGCCTGGGGCCTGTCGGTGGCGATCGACCCGCCGGATTTCGAGACGCGCGCGGCGATCGTGCTGGCCAAGGCGCGCGAGCGCGGTGCCGAGATCCCCGACGACGTGGCGTTCCTGATCGCCAAGAAGATGCGCTCGAACGTGCGCGACCTGGAAGGGGCGCTCAACACGCTGGCGGCGCGCGCCAACTTCACTGGCCGCGCGATCACCACCGAGTTCGCCCAGGAGACCCTGCGCGACCTGCTGCGCGCCCAGCAGCAGGCGATCGGCATCCCCAACATCCAGAAGACCGTGGCCGACTACTACGGCCTGCAGATCAAGGACCTGCTGTCCAAGCGGCGCACGCGCTCGCTGGCACGGCCGCGGCAGGTGGCGATGGCGCTGACCAAGGAGCTGACCGAACACAGCCTGCCGGAAATCGGCGACGCGTTCGCCGGGCGCGACCACACCACCGTGCTGCACGCCTGCCGGCAGATCAAGCATCTGATGGAGACCGACGGCAAGCTGCGCGAGGACTGGGACAAGCTGATCCGCAAGCTCAGCGAGTAGTGCGACGGCCGCTGCGGAGGGCGCCGGATAAATCGGTGCATGACTTCGCGACAAATCCGGGAGAAACTGTGGATAACGCGCGACGCGGCGGCGACGGCAAAACTATCCACAGGTTTCCCCACCAGTTCCGGGGAAGTAGTACACGGGATTGGGAGCGTTAAAAATTCTTTGTTTTCAGTGGCTTGAGCTACATTTGCACCGAATTTCGCTCTACCATCACCACCAAGCTTTTGATTTATTCCACATCTTTTAAAGCATAGGGGCACGGAACCACATGCGTTTCACACTGCAGCGCGAAGCCTTCCTCAAGCCATTGGCGCAAGTCGTCAATGTGGTCGAACGCCGCCAGACCTTGCCGGTTCTGGCCAACTTCCTGGTGCAGGTGCACGGCGGCCAGCTGTCGCTGACCGGTACCGACCTGGAAGTGGAAATGGTCTCGCGCATTGCGGTCGAC
This sequence comes from Xanthomonas sp. NCPPB 901, assembly GCF_056725085.1. NCBI lineage: Bacteria > Pseudomonadati > Pseudomonadota > Gammaproteobacteria > Lysobacterales > Lysobacteraceae > Xanthomonas > Xanthomonas sp. NCPPB 901. The sequence goes on from NZ_CM161511.1 coordinate 1,796, forward strand.
GATGCCCAGGACGGCGAAACCACGATCCCGGCGCGCAAGCTGTTCGAGATCGTGCGTGCCCTGCCCGACGGCAGCAAGGTCACCGTGTCCCAGTCCGGCGACAAGATCACCGTGCAGGCCGGGCGCAGCCGCTTCACCCTGGCCACGCTGCCCGCCAACGACTTCCCGTCCGTCGACGAAGTGGAAGCCACCGAGCGCGTGGTGGTGCCGGAAGCCGCATTGAAGGAACTGATCGAGCGCACCGCCTTCGCGATGGCGCAGCAGGACGTGCGCTACTACCTCAACGGCCTGCTGTTCGACCTGCGCGACCAGACCCTGCGCTGCGTGGCCACCGACGGCCATCGCCTGGCGCTGTGCGAGACCGAGCTGGAGAACGCCGGCGGCGCCAAGCGCCAGATCATCGTGCCGCGCAAGGGCGTGACCGAGCTGCAGCGCCTGCTGGAGGGCGGCGAGCGCGAAGTGGAGCTGGAAGTCGGCCGCGCGCACGTGCGGGTCAAGCGCGACGATGTCACCTTCACCTCCAAGCTGATCGACGGTCGCTTCCCCGATTACGAAGCGGTGATCCCGATCGGGGCCGACCGTGAGGTCAAGCTGGATCGCGAAATCCTGCGCGCGGCGTTGCAGCGTGCGGCGATCCTGTCCAACGAGAAGTACCGCGGCGTGCGCGTGGAAGTCTCCCCGGGCCAGCTGAAGATCAGCGCGCACAACCCGGAGCAGGAAGAAGCGCAGGAAGAAGTCGAAGCGGACACCAAGGTCAGCGACCTGGCGATCGGCTTCAATGTGAACTACCTGCTCGACGCGCTGTCCGCGCTGCGCGAGGAGTTCGTGGTGATCCAGTTGCGCGACGCCAACTCCTCCGCCCTCGTTCGCGAAGCCAGCAGCGCCCGCTCGCGCCACGTCGTGATGCCGCTGCGTCTCTGACATCCTCGTTTCGTGTTCCACGTGGAACACGCGCGAAAAGCGACCCGGCCTTGTGCCGGGTTTTCTTTTTTTGCCGTGCCAGGAAGCCTGGAAACCGCCGCAGTACGCAAGTTCATGCCGGCTAGGACGGTTGATGCAGATCCAACAGGCACGGATATGCCGTCGAGGGAAGCCCACCGCGCCCCGGATGGCCGCAGCATCGCCCGCGAAGCGAGTGGCATTCGAGCCGCCAGGGGCCTCGGGCTGACGATCGACGGGAAGAAGCCGCGACGCAGCGCGCCTTTACTCCCCGGCGTCCTCTGCTTTCGCGCACGTCTTCCGCCCGCGTCCGATGGCCCGCCCGGCCGCCTCCGTAGGCATCGCGGCAGGCCACGCAGTGGCTGGGTCCCGAACATGGCTGCCCTACCAACGCCTGACGGTCGTTTTGAGTATGCTGCCGCCCTGCCCTCAACCCCGATCTGCGTGCGCCCGGTGCGAGCGCCTTCGCCTCTATCCCCGCATGCACGTCTCCCGCCTCGATTTCCATCACCTTCGCCGGTTCGCGTCGCTCGAGCTGGCGCCCGCGCCCGGGCTGAACCTGATCACCGGCGACAACGGCGCCGGCAAGACCACCGTCCTCGAAGCCATGCACCTGATGGCCTACGGCCGCAGCTTCCGCGGTCGTGTGCGCGATGGACTGGTCAGCCAGGGTCAGGAAGCGCTGGACGTCTTCGTCGAATGGCAGGAACAGGCGGGCGACGCAGGCACGCCGCGTCGGCGTCGCGCCGGACTGCGCCACAGCGGCCAAGACTGGCGTGGACGTCTCGATGGCCAAGACGTCGCGCATCTCGGCACGCTGTGCGCAGCGCTCGCGGTGGTCACCTTCGAGCCGGGCAGCCATCTGCTGGTCAGCGGCGGTGGCGAGCCCCGCCGCCGCTTCATCGATTGGGGCTTGTTCCACGTGGAACCTGATTTCCTGTCGCTGTGGCGGCGCTATGCCCGCGCGCTCAAGCAGCGTAACGCCCTGCTCAAGAGCGGCGGCAGCGGCGCGGCGCTCGACGCCTGGGATCACGAACTGGCCGAGTCCGGCGAGCCGCTGACCTCGCGGCGCCAGGACTACCTGGATCGGCTGCTGCACCGCCTGCTCGCGCTCGCCCCGGGTCTGGCGCCGGCGCTAGGCATCTCCCATCTGCAGTTCGCGCCCGGCTGGCGCCGCCAGGAGGTGTCCCTGGCCGATGCGCTGTTGCTCAACCGCGAGCGCGACCGGCAGCTGGGCTATACCTCGGCCGGCCCGCATCGTGCCGACTGGAGCCTGAGTTTCGCCGAGATTCCCGGCCGCGACGCCCTGTCCCGCGGCCAGGCCAAGCTCACCGCCCTGGCCTGCCTGCTGGCCCAGGCCGAGGACTACGCCGAACAACGCGGCGAATGGCCGGTGATCGCCCTGGACGACCTGGCCTCTGAACTGGACCGCCACCATCAGGGCCGGGTGCTGGAGCGGCTGCGTGCCGGGCCGGCGCAGGTCTTCGTCACCGCCACCGAAACCCCGCAGGCGCTGGCCGATACCACGCTGCCGATCGCTCGGTTCCACGTGGAACATGGCCAGATCCTGGCCGTTTCCTAGGCCGCCGCGGGCCGGGCGGCCCGGGCTGCTATAATTTCCACCAATCCCCTATCCAGCGGCGCGAACCGGCCCCGGCCCGTCTTCGCCGCCTCGTGGAGCCTACGGCACGCGCAATGACCGACGAACAGAACACCCCGGCAAGCAACGGCAACTACGACGCCAACAGCATCACCGCCCTGGAAGGGCTGGAGGCGGTCCGCAAGCGGCCCGGCATGTACATCGGCGACGTCCATGACGGCACCGGCCTGCATCACATGGTGTTCGAGGTCGTCGACAACTCCATCGACGAAGCCCTGGCCGGGCACGCCGACCATGTCACGGTGACCATCCACGCCGACGGTTCGGTGTCGGTGTCCGACAACGGCCGCGGCATCCCGGTCGGCAAGCACGCGCAGATGAGCGCCAAGCTCGGCCGCGAGGTCTCGGCGGCCGAGGTGGTGATGACCGTGCTGCATGCCGGCGGCAAGTTCGACGACAACAGCTACAAGGTGTCCGGCGGCCTGCACGGCGTGGGCGTCAGCGTGGTCAATGCGCTCTCGGAGAAGCTGCTGCTGGACGTGTTCCAGGGCGGCTTCCACTACCAGCAGGAATTCAGCAACGGCGCGGCTGTGGCGCCGCTCAAGCAACTGGGCGAGACCACCCAGCGCGGCACCACCGTGCGCTTCTGGCCGTCGGTGGTGGCCTTCCACAACAACGTGGAATTCCACTACGACATCCTGGCCCGGCGCCTGCGCGAGCTGTCCTTCCTCAATTCCGGGGTCAAGATCGTGCTCGCCGACGAGCGCGGCGAGGGCCGCCGCGACGACTTCCACTACGAGGGCGGCATCCGCAGCTTCGTCGAGCACCTGGCGCAGCTGAAGACCCCGCTGCACCCGAACGTGATCTCGGTCACCGGCGAGCACAACGGCATCACCGTGGACGTGGCGCTGCAGTGGACCGACTCCTACCAGGAGACGATGTACTGCTTCACCAACAACATCCCGCAGAAGGACGGCGGCACCCACCTGGCCGGCTTCCGCGGCGCGCTGACCCGCGTGCTCAACACCTACATCGAACAGAACGGCATCGCCAAGCAGGCCAAGATCAACCTGACCGGCGACGACATGCGCGAAGGCATGATCGCGGTGCTGTCGGTCAAGGTGCCGGATCCGAGCTTCTCCAGCCAGACCAAGGAGAAGCTGGTCAGTTCCGACGTGCGCCCGGCGGTGGAAAACGCCTTCGGCGCGCGTCTGGAGGAGTTCCTGCAGGAGAACCCCAACGAGGCCAAGGCCATCGCCGGCAAGATCGTCGATGCCGCCCGTGCCCGCGAGGCCGCGCGCAAGGCGCGCGACCTGACCCGCCGCAAGGGCGCGCTGGACATCGCCGGCCTGCCCGGCAAGCTGGCCGACTGCCAGGAAAAGGACCCGGCGCTGTCGGAGCTGTTCATCGTCGAGGGTGACTCGGCGGGCGGCTCGGCCAAGCAGGGCCGCAACCGCAAGAACCAGGCGGTGCTGCCGCTGCGCGGCAAGATCCTCAACGTCGAGCGCGCGCGCTTCGACCGCATGCTGTCCTCCGACCAGGTCGGCACGCTGATCACCGCGCTGGGCACCGGCATCGGCCGCGACGAGTACAACCCGGACAAGCTGCGCTACCACCGCATCATCATCATGACCGACGCCGACGTCGACGGCGCGCACATCCGCACCCTGCTGCTGACCTTCTTCTACCGGCAGATGCCGGAGCTGATCGAGCGCGGCTACGTCTACATCGGCCTGCCGCCGCTGTACCGGCTCAAGCAGGGCAAGCAGGAGCTGTACCTGAAGGACGACAACGCGCTCAACGCCTACCTGGCCAGCAGCGCGGTCGAAGGCGCGGCGCTGGTCCCGGCCAGCAACGAGCCGCCGATCACCGGCGCAGCGCTGGAGAAGCTGCTGCTGCTGTTCGCCAGCGCCAACGAGGCGGTGGCGCGCAATGCGCACCGCTACGACCCGGCGCTGCTGAGCGCGCTGATCGACCTGCCGCCGCTGGACGTGGCCCAGCTCGAGGCCGAGGGCGAGGCGCATCCGAGCCTGGAGGCGCTGCAGGCGGTGCTCAACCGCGGCAGCCTGGGCTCGGCCCGCTACAGCCTGCGTTTCCAGCCGGCCAACGCGCAGCGCCCGGCCACCCTGCTGGTCGAGCGCCGGCACATGGGCGAGGAAACCACCTACGTGTTGCCGATGGCGGTGTTCGAGAGCGGCGAGCTGCGGCCGCTGCGCGAGGTCGCGCTGGCGCTGAACGGGCTGGTGCGCGAGGGCGCGCAGATCGTGCGCGGCAACAAGACCCAGGCGATCACCAGCTTCGCCCAGGCCTACGCCTGGCTGTTCGAGGAGGCCAAGAAGGGCCGCCAGATCCAGCGCTTCAAGGGCCTGGGCGAAATGAACGCCGAGCAGCTGTGGGAGACCACGGTGAATCCCGATACGCGCCGCCTGCTGCAGGTGCGCATCGAGGACGCGGTTGCCGCCGACCAGATCTTCAGCACCTTGATGGGCGACGTGGTCGAACCGCGCCGCGACTTCATCGAGGAGAACGCGCTGAAGGTCGCCAACCTCGACATCTGACCGCGGCGGCGGCCGCCCCGGCCCGTGCCGGGGCCGGCTGCCCTCCGTGCCTTCCGCCCGCTTCCGCGCAGGACCGCGATGACCGCACCGCCGCCGTTGCCCGCCGCTCCGCTGTCTTTGTCCTCCCCGCCGGCGCCGACCCGTCCGCGCCGGCCGATCCTCGGTTTCTTCCTCGACGTGCTGCTGGCGGCGGTGGTGCTGCTGGCGGTGAGCGTGCTGTGCGGCCTGGTCTGGGGCGTGCTGCGCGGCTTCCAGCTGGCCATGCAGCTGAAGGCGCAGGGCATTCCCGCCGATCGCCTCGCCACGCTGGTCGCGCAGCAGGTCGGCCAGCCCGGGGCGCTGGCGCAACTGCTGATCGCGCTGGTCAGTACCCTGTCCGCGGCACTGCTGCTGTACTTCCTGCGGCGTCCGGCCAGCGCCGCCGAGCGCCGTGCCTCGTGGCAGGCCGCGCGCACGCCGTCGACCTGGGGCTGGGTGCTGCTGGTCGCGGTCGGGGTGTTCGTCGGCAGCGCGGCGATCTCCGCGGTGTCGGCGCAGATCGGCGTCAAGCCGGTGCCGACCAACCTGCCGCTGATGCAGGAGGCGATGGCGCAGATGCCGCTGTTCCTGTGCGTGTTCGCGGTGCTGATCGCGCCGGCCTACGAGGAACTGCTGTTCCGCCGCGTGCTGTTCGGGCGGCTGTGGGATGCGGGCCGGCCGCGGCTGGGCATGCTACTCAGCGGCGCCGCCTTCGCCCTGGTGCACGAGGTGCCCGGGACCACCGGCAACGGCCTGGCCGAGACCGCGCAGCTGTGGCTGGTCTACGGCGGCATGGGCGTCGCGTTCGCCTGGCTGTACAAGCGCACCGGCACCTTGTGGGCGCCGATCGCCGCGCACGGGCTCAACAATGCCATCGCGGTCGCCGGACTGTACTGGTTTGGCGCAACCTGAAGGTTTGTTTGACGAAATGTTAAGACGCGTCACCCCACACTGCGACGCGTGTTAGGAGGGGGGACCGTATGAAGCAAGGGGTACTTGGCGCATCGCTCGCGATGCTGCTGGCAGCATGTGCGACGACGACGTCGCCAACCGGGCGCACCCAGGTCGTGGGGGGCATTTCGCAGCAACAACTCGACCAGATGGGCGCGCAGGCGTTCGCCGAAGCCAAGGCCAAGGAACCGCTGGACACCGATCCCAAGCGCAATGCCTACGTGCGCTGCGTGGTCAACGCGCTGGTCGCGCAGCTGCCCGCGCAATGGCGCGGCACCGGCTGGGAAACCGCGCTGTTCAACGACAAGGAACCCAACGCGTTCGCCCTGCCCGGCGGCAAGGTCGGGGTCAACAGCGGCATCTTCAGCGTGGCCAAGAACCAGGACCAGCTCGCCGCCGTGCTTGGCCACGAAATCGGCCACGTCATCTCGCGCCATCACGAAGAACGCATCACCCGCCAGCTCGGCGCGCAGGCGGGGCTGAGCGTGATCGGCGCCCTGGCCGGCGCACGCTATGGCCAGGGCGCGGCCGACACCATCGGCCAGGTCGGCGGCATGACCGCGCAGACGCTGTTCCTGCTGCCGGGTTCGCGCCAGCAGGAAACCGAGGCGGACGTGGTCGGCCAGCGTCTGATGGCGCAGGCCGGTTTCGATCCGGCGCAGGCGGTGGACCTGTGGAAGAACATGATGGCCGCCGGCGGCCAACGTCCGCCGCAATGGCTCTCCACCCACCCCGATCCCAGTGCCCGCATCGGCGAGCTGCAGCGCGACGTCGCCGCGCTCGAACCGGTGTACGCGCAGGCGCGCAGCGCCGGCAGGACGCCCAAGTGCGGCTGAGCCGGCCGTCGTCCCCGCGCCTGTCGTCGGCACTGTCACAGAAAACGCATCCAAAAACGTTTTCACGGCGTACAGGTTTCTGATAGGTTTGCTGGCTCGGCCGAGGGATGGCCGCTCCGTCTTCCGTGCCGCTCCGGGCGGTTTCCACCGAGGTGACCCATGAAATTCCGCATCCGCAAGCAAGCGTTGTTGTCCCTGGTGATCGCCTCCGCCCTCGGTGGCGCGGTGGTGACCGATGCCGCTGCGCAGAGCGATCGCACCGACCATCGCTCCTCGCGCAACGCGAAGAACGAGAAGGCGGCGGTGCTGTTTCCGAATGCCGACCGCAAGGAGCCCAACGGCAAGCCGTCCTCCAAGGTGGGCAGCAAGCTGCAGAAGCTGATCGACACCTACAACAAGGGCGAGGACTACGCGTCGGTGCGCGCCCAGGCCGACGAGATCCTGGCCAACGGCGGTGCCAACGACTACGACAAGTCGGTCGCCGCGCAGCTGGCCGCGCAGGCCGCCTACAACCTCGACGACAGCAAGGCCGCGCAGGCGTACCTGAAGCAGGCGATCCAGCTCAACGGCCTGGACAACAACGGCCACTTCCAGTCGATGCTGATGCTGGCGCAGCTGCAGCTGCAGGACGACCAGACCGCCGAAGGCCTGGCCACGCTGGACAAGTTCCTCGCCGAGTCCAAGTCGACTCGCCCGGAAGACCTGATCCTCAAGGGCCAGGCGCTGTACCAGGCGCAGCGCTACCAGGAAGCGATCCCGGCGCTGAAGCAGGCGATCGCCGCATCGCCGGATCCGAAGGACAGCTGGAACCAGCTGCTGATGGCGTCCTACGCCGAAGCCGGCCAGACCGGCGAAGCGGTCAAGGCCGCCGAGGCGCTGGCCGCCAAGTCGCCCAACGACAAGAAGGCCCAGCTCAACCTGGCCAGTATGTACATGCAGGCCGACCAGATGGACAAGGCCGCGGCGGTGATGGACAAGCTGCGTGCTGCCGGTCAGCTGACCGACGAGAAGGAATACAAGCAGCTGTACTCGATCTACGCCAACACCGAGGGCCACGAGAAGGACGTCATCGCGGTCATCAACGAAGGCATGCAGAAGGGCATTCTGAAGCCGGACTACCAGACCTACCTGGCGCTGGCGCAGTCGTACTACTACACCGACCAGCTGCCGCAGGCGATCGAGAACTGGCAGAAGGCCGCGCCGCTGTCCAAGGACGGCGAGACCTATCTCAACCTGGCCAAGGTGCTGCATTCGGAAGGCCGTGTCGCCGAAGCCAAGCAGGCGGCCCAGCAGGCGCTGGCCAAGGGCGTCAAAAAGCCCGAAGACGCGAATAAGATCATCAACCTGAAGTAGCACGCAAAAAAAGCCCCCGAAGACCAGTGCTGAAAGTAGTGCAGGTAACAGGGATTGGTATAAGCTTGGAGGTTCCTGCGGTGTCATCACCGCGTGAACTTGGGTTCCGCTCCCCAGCGAAATCCGCCCCCCTTTAATCGAGTCATTGGCGCATGACGGAACAATTGGTCATCCATCGGCATTACGACAAAGATGACGCCTCCGGCCTCAGCTGGCCGCGCATCATCGGTATTGCCTTCGTAATCGCGCTGCACCTCGCAGCGCTGATGTTGCTGCTGATTCCGGCCGTGGCGCCCAAGGCGGTCGCGGAGAAGGAACGCAACATCATGGTCACCCTGGTGGACGCACCGCCGCCGCCTCCCCCGCCGCCGCCGCCGCCGCCGAAGCCGCCGGAGACCCCGCCGCCGCCGGTGAAGAACCTGGCGCCGCCGAAGCCGACCCCGCTGCCGCCGCCGCCGGAAGCCCCGGTGATCGACGTGCCGGAGCCGCGCCCGAACGACATCGCCACGCCGCCGTCGCCGCCCGCGCCGCCGGCCGCACCGTCCGACATCAGCGCTAGCGTCGATATCTCGTCGAAGAACATGAACCCGCCGAAGTACCCGCCGGCTGCATTCCGGTCGGGCGCGCAGGGTGAAGTGATCTTGATCATCGATGTCGATGCCAGTGGTAACGTCACGAACGTTGCCGTCGAGAAATCCAGCCGCAACCGCGACCTGGACCGCGCCGCCATGGAAGCAGCGCGCAAGTGGCGGTTCAATGCCGCTGTCGTCAATGGACAGAAGACCGCCGGCCGCGTCCGCGTCCCGGTCAACTTCGCGCTGAACTGATACAAAGGTCCGCGGGCCGGCGCACCGCCGGTCCGCACGGCCTGTCTACTCTTTGCACCACCCTCATCACCACCACACACAACAAAGGTAAGCGTCATGCTGCAGGAAATTTTCATCGCCGCTGCTGCGGGGGGCAACAACGCATCGAACGCCCTGTCGCAGATGGGCTTCGAGCACCTGATCACCGAAATGACCTCCAAGCCGGGTGACTTCGCCGTCTCCTGGGTGGTGCTCATCACCCTGATCATCATGTCCGCCTCGTCCTGGTACTGGACGATCATCAACATCTTCCGCGCCACCCGCCTGAAGAGCCAGGCCGACCGCGTCACCAGCCTGTTCTGGGACACCCCGAACGCGCAGGACGCCATCCGTGCGATGGAAGAGCAGCCGGCCTCCGAGCCGTTCTCGAAGATCGCCCTGGACGCTGCGCAGGCCGCCGCGCACCACCAGCGCGCCGAAGCCGGCACCGGCACCGGCCTGGGCGAGAGCCTGAGCCGTTCGGAGTTCGTCGACCGCGCCCTGCGTCAGGCCGTGACCCGCGAAAGCACCAAGCTGCAGTCGGGCATGACCCTGCTGGCGACCGTCGGTGCGACCGCGCCGTTCGTCGGTCTGCTGGGTACCGTGTGGGGCATCTACGGCGCGCTGATCAAGATCGGTGCCACCGGCTCCGCCTCGATCGACGCCGTGGCCGGCCCGGTGGGTGAAGCGCTGATCATGACCGCGATCGGTCTGTTCGTCGCGATCCCGGCCGTGTTCGCCTTCAACTTCTTCAGCAAGGTCAACAGCTCGGTGATCGCCAAGTTCGACACCTTCGCGCACGACCTGCACGACTTCTTCGCCACCGGCTCGCGCGTTCGCTGATCCCGGCTAAGTCGTCCACGCAACGTTAACGGAGCCCGTTATGGCTTTCAGTAGTGGAAACAGCGGCGGCCCCATGGCCGACATCAACGTCACGCCCCTCGTGGACGTGATGCTGGTGCTGCTGATCATCTTCATCATCACGGCACCGCTGATGTCCCACAAGGTCAAGGTGGATCTGCCCCAAGCCAACTTGAAGCAGGATCCGGACAAGGACGACAAGCGTTCGAATCCGATCACGCTGGCGGTCAAGGAAGACGGGTCGCTGTACTGGAACGATGAGCCGATCTCCAAGGAAACCCTGGAGTCGCGCTTCTCGACCGCTGCACAGCAGACCCCGCAGCCGCCGCTCAACCTGCGTGGCGACCGCACCACCAAGATGCGCACGATCAACGAGATCACCAAGATCGCGCAGGGTCAGGGCATGCTGGACGTCGGCTTCGTTGCGACCAAAGAGAAGGGGAACTGAGCCATGGCGTTCAGCTCAGGAGGCGGCCGTGGTCCCATGGCCGACATCAACGTCACGCCGCTGGTCGACGTGATGCTGGTGCTGTTGATCATCTTCATCGTGACCGCGCCGATCATGACCTACCCGATCGACGTGGATCTGCCGCAGCGGGTCATCAACCCGCCGCCGCAGTTGCGCGATCCGCCGCCGCCGATCGATCTGCGGATCGATGCGTCGAACCAGGTGTTCTGGAACAACAGCCCGGTGGCGGTGAGTGCGCTCCCGCAGATGATGGAAAACGAAGTCCAGCGCGATCCGACCAACCAGCCGGAACTGCGCATCGACGCCAATCCGGATTCCGAGTACGAAGTGATGGCCAAGGTGCTGGCCGCCGCCAAGAACTCGGACATGAAGAAGATCGGCTTCGTGCAGCAATAAGCTTCAACGCAATACGCTTTACCGCAATACCTCAGTCATGACGCGACTGCAAACGCCACCGGCAACGGTGGCGTTTTTTTATGCACGCGTGGGTGCGGCTGCATTTGCCCGGTACGCCTGCGGTCGAACGCGGCGGAGCGACGCACCGCCCGATCCGCCGGATCCGCGGATGTCCTCCGACCGGGCGGCCCTGCCCGTTCCCCGCCGCCGCGAGCCTGCGAGCCGACGCCATCCTCGTCGCCGCCCCTCGCGCACCGCTGCGGCACGGGTGTAGGCTGGTGGCGCGACACCACACCCACAGGAGGCTGGCCATGGCGTTCAGTGCTGCAGGGAATCGGGGACCGCTGGCGGAGATCAATGTCACCCCGCTGGTCGATGTGATGCTGGTGCTGTTGATCATTTTCATCGTCACCGCACCGATGCTGACGCGGACGATCACCATGGACCTGCCGCAGCACACCACCGCGCCATCGCGGCCGTTGCCGCCGCCCGACCCGATCCAGCTGCGCCTGGACGCCTCGGGTCAGTTGTTCTGGAACGCCGCGCCGTTGCCCTTGCGCGATCTGCAGCCACGCCTGCAGGAGGCGATGGCGCAGGCCAGCGACAATCCGCCTGAGTTGCGCATCGATGCCAGCCCGGATGCGGACTACGATGCCATGGCCAAGGTGCTGGCGGCGGCGAAGAACGCCGACGTACAGCGCATCGGCTTCGTGCAGTAACAGGCGCCCCGCGATGCGACGCCATCGTCGCCGGTGGCGTCGTGCGCACAGGCACTGCTCGCGTCGCTCCGCTTGGGAGGGCGCAAGACGCACGTTGATCGGATTGCGCGGATCGCGGCCCCCCTCGCGGATCGCGACCGCTGCGCCTGCGAAGAGCGCAGGATTCCCAGGGGAGCGCCTGCCCCGCGCTGTCGGCTTCGCTCAGCGGACGCCGGCCAGCACCGCCAGATACGCCTTCACCGTGGCATCGAGCCCGGCGTACAGGGCTTCGCTGATCAGTGCGTGGCCGATCGACACTTCCAGCACCTGCGGCACCGTCGCCAGGAACGCGCCGAGATTGGCCTGGGCCAGGTCGTGGCCGGCGTTGACGCCGAGCCCGGCCGCCTGCGCGCGGCGTGCGGCGGCGGCGAACGGCGCTGCCGCGGCGCTGTCGCCCTGCTCCCACGCGGCGGCATAGGGGCCGGTGTAGAGCTCGATGCGGTCGGCGCCCAGTTCGGCCGCCACCGCCAGGTCGGGATTGTCGGCATCCACGAACAGGCTGACCCGGCAGCCCAGCGCCTTCAGTTCGGCGATCAGCGGGCGCAGGCGCGCACTGTCGCGGCCGAAGTCGAAGCCGTGGTCGGAGGTCAGTTGGCCGTCGCTGTCCGGGACCAGGGTGGCCTGCGCCGGGCGCGCCTGCGCGCACAGGGCGATCAGCCCCGGATAGCCGGGCCGCGGCGGCGCGAACGGGTTGCCCTCGATGTTGAATTCGACGCCGCGCTCGCCGGTCAATGCGGCCAGCGCCAGCACGTCCTCGGCATGGATGTGGCGCCGGTCCGGGCGCGGGTGCACGGTGATGCCGTGCGCGCCGGCGTCCAGGCAGGCGCGCGCGGCCTCGAGCACGCTGGGCAGGTCGCCGCCGCGCGAATTGCGCAGCACCGCGATCTTGTTGACGTTGACGCTGAGCTTGGTCATCGCCGGCGCCGCTTACGGCGCCGCGGCGTCGTCGCTGGCGGCGGCCGCGGCGCGGCGCGCCTCGGCCTGCTCGCGCAGCCGGCGCAGTTCGGCCGGATCGATCATCGGCATCGCGTCGCGCTGGCTGGCGTCGCCGATCTTGGCCACGTACCAGCCGCGCGCCCAGGCCAGCAGGAAGGCCAGGGCGGCCAGCAGGCTCACCACCAGCAACCACATGTGCGGCGTCGTGAACGCCAGAACGAACGCACCCAGCGCGAGCGGCAGAAAGAGCCAGTACATGACGATCTCCCCAAGGATGGCGCAGTGTAGCGCCGGCGGGCGTGCCGGTTCCACGTGGCGCCGCGCAGCCCGGGTGCAGGGGCGCCGCGCCGGCCGCGGCTACAGCAGCGGCGAGGTCAGCCGCGCCACCGCCTCCGGCAGCCGGTAGCGCCACAGCGAGCGCTTGCGGTCGTCGCGCACGCGCACCGCGTTGGCCATCTCGCCCTCCAGCAACTCGGTCAGTTGCCGGGTCAGCCCACGGTCGCGGAACAGCGTGGCCACTTCGAAATTGAGCCGGAAACTGCGGTTGTCGAAGTTGGCGCTGCCGACCAGGCACAGGTCCTCGTCGGTGACCAGCGCCTTGGTGTGCAGCATGCGCGGGCCGTACTCGTAGATCCGGACCCCGGCCTGCAGCAGTTCGTCGAAGTACGAGCGCGCGGCCAGCGTCACCAGCCGCGAGTCGCTGCGCTTGGGCACCAGCAGGCGCACGTCCAGCCCGCCCAGCGCCGCCGAGGTCAGCGCCATGCGCGCGGCCTCGCCAGGCACGAAGTACGGCGTGACCAGCCACACCCGCCGCTGCGCCTCGTAGATCGCCGCCACCTGCAGCCGGTGGATGCTCTCCCACGACGAATCCGGCCCCGACACCAGCACCTGCGCCTGGATCGTGCCGTCGGCGCGGCTGGGCATGTCGCTGGGCCAGATCCGCGCCATGTCGAAGGCGTCGCGGCCCTGCCGGGTGGCGTACAGCCAGTCTTCCACGAACACCAGTTGCAGGCTGCGCACCACGTGGCCTTCGCAGCGCAGGTGCAGGTCGCGGTAGGCATCGGCGCGCAGTGCCTCGTTCTCTTCGTCGGTGACGTTGATGCCGCCGGTGAAGGCGATGCGGCCGTCGATCACCACGATCTTGCGGTGGGTGCGCAAGTTGACCCAGGGCCGCTTGAACTTGAACGGCCGCAGCAACTGGGTGGGATGGAACCAGGCCACCTCGGCGCCGGCCTCCAGCAGCGGCCGCAGGAAGCGCTTGCGCACCTGCGAGGAGCCGACCGCGTCCAGCAGCAGGCGCACCCGCACGCCGGCGCGGGCGCGTTCGACCAGCGCGTCGCGGATGCGCGTGCCGGTGCGGTCGGGATTGAAGATGTAGTACTCCAGATGCACGTGGTGCTGCGCGGCGCCGATGTCGCGCACGATCGCCTCGTAGGTGGCCGCGCCGTCGACCAGCCACTGCACGGCGGTGGCCGAACTCGGCGCCAGGCCGGTGGTGGCCTGGGCGATCTTGGCCAGCTCCGTGCAGTCGGCGTCCGGCGGGCACACGCTGCTGTAGTGCTCCATGCCCGAGCGCGAGCGGCCGCGGCGCAGGCGCTGCCGCTTCACCTTCTGCGGGCCCAGCAGGTAGTAGATGATGAAGCCCAGGTAGGGCAAGGCGGCCAGCGACAGCACCCAGCTCAGCGTCGCCGCCGGTTCGCGCTTCTGCAGCACGATCCAGCCGCTCAGCCACAGGATGTACAGCAGGTAGGCGGCGGTGAGATAGGCGCCGATGTGCGGGATGCCGGTCAGCCGGTCCCAGGTGTTCTGCAGAGTTGCGATCACGAGCATCGACGGATTCTAGAGGGTGGCGTGGCGATTGCGGCGAACGCGCTGCCGGCCCGGCGTCCGTGACCGGTCGGATCGCCCGCGCAGCTGCCTAGCGTGCCGACGCGACCCGCACCGCCGACCAGCGCAGGAATGCAAGGGGTATGACACGCGTTGGCGGCAACCGCGTGACGCCAAGGTGTCGGCGTTCGCGCGCGCCCGTGGCGAGATTCCGATTCGACAAGCCGCGGCGGCGATGTGGCGCGGCGGGCGGCGGCGCTGCCGACGCGTTCGCTGCCTGCGTCCGCTGCGGCCCCGGCGATGCCGCATGCGTCGGCCTGAAAGATTCAGTGCGGCGGCAGGCGCCGTCGCATCCGCCGAGACGGTCGGCGCGTAGCCTATGCCGATGAGCACCGCCATCAAGGGCCGCGGCGCCGGCAGCCATCTGCCCGGCCGCTTCGAACGCACCGTCAGCCAGGCCGAGGACGACGGCTGGCATCCCGACGACAGCGAGGAATTCGCCGAACCGCGCCTGCGCACGCAGGTGAGCGAGGAGACCGCGCGCAGCATCATCAGCCGCAACCAGTCGCCGGACGTGGGCTTCTCGCAGTCGGTGAACCCCTACCGCGGCTGCGAGCACGGCTGCAGCTACTGCTTCGCCCGTCCCAGCCACGCCTATCTGAACCTGTCGCCGGGGCTGGACTTCGAGACGCGGCTGTTCGCCAAGACCAATGCGCCGGAACTGTTGCGCCGCGAACTGGCCAAGCCGGGCTACGTGCCCAGCCCGATCGCGCTGGGCATCAACACCGACGCCTACCAGCCGATCGAACGCAAGCTGCAGCTGACCCGGCGCCTGATCGAGGTGTTCGCCGAGACCCGCCACCCGTTCTCGCTGATCACCAAGAACGCGCTGGTCGAGCGCGACCTGGACCTGCTGGCGCCGCTGGCCCGCGACAACCTGGTCAGCGTGCATTTCTCGGTGACCTCGCTGGACCCGCGGCTGTCGGCCCGGCTGGAGCCGCGCGCGTCGGCCCCGCATGCGCGGCTGCGCGCCATGCGCACCCTGCACGAAGCCGGGGTGCCGGTCGGGGTGATGGTGGCGCCGGTGATCCCCTGGATCAACGACCACGCGCTGGAAGCGGTGCTGGAGGCGGCCCGCGACGCCGGCGCCGAATCGGCCGGCTACGTGCTGCTGCGCCTGCCGCACGAAGTGGCGCCGCTGTTCCGCGATTGGCTGCAGGCGCACCATCCCGACCGCGCCGCGCACGTGATGAGCACGGTGCAGCAACTGCGCGGCGGCAAGGACTACGACAGTACCTTCGGCAAGCGCATGCGCGGCGAAGGCGTGTACGCCGACCTGCTGGCGCGGCGCTTCGCGCTGGCGCACAAGCGGCTGGGCTACGCCGCGTTCTCACGCCGGCAACTGGACTGCAGCCGCTTCGTCAAACCGCTGCCGCCACGACCGCCATCGCCGCAGGGCGAGTTGTTTTGAGCGGGGATTGGGGAGTCGGGATTGGGGAGTCGTAAACGCGGCACGGCGCGCCCGCCGCCATCGCACTCCAACTGTCAGGAACGCCGCTTTGACGACTCCCCATTCCCCATTCCCTACTCCCGGCCGTACAGCGCCTGCGCCGACTGGAACAGGATCCAGCTGGTGGCGATGAACTTGTCGCCGCGTTGCGGGCGGTTGCCGCGGTGGGTGTGGGTGAAGGCGGTCGGGGCGATCAGCAGGCTGCCGGCGCGTGGGGCGATCTTGCGGCGCTGGAACAGGAACTCGGTTTCGCCTTCCTCGAAATCGTCATTGAGGTACAGGGTCCACAGCAGGTGCCGGTGCAGGGTCTCGGCACCGGGATCGCGCGGGTACAGTTCGCAGTGCCAGTACGGATAGCCGCCCTCGCCCGCCTGGTACCACTGCAGGTTGATCGCGCCCGGACGCAGGCAGGTGCGCACCAGGTTGGACAGCGCCGCGTCGTCGAGCAGGGCGAAATCCTCGGCGCTGAGCCGGTGCGGCTGGCCGTCGGCGCCAGGCACCTGCAGCATCAGCGGCGAGATCAGCGTCTGCGGGTACTTGCGCAGGTAGCCGAGCAGCCCGCCGAACACCGCTTGCTGCAATCGCTCCTCCACGTCGCGCCACGGCTCCAGGCCGCTGATGCGCAGGTCGCGGCTGCGCTTGAGCTCGGGAAACACACCGCTGCCGACCTCGCCGGGCCGCAACTGGGTGCTGCCGCGCAGGCGCCGCAGGATGACCGCACAGTCCTCACGGGACATGGCGCCCTCGAATACTTCGATGAAATCGGGATGCGTGTCGGACATCGCGCGACCTTACCAGCGATTCCGCGCCGCCGCAGCCATGGGCGACGCCGGATGCGACAGCGGGCGTCGCGTCGATGCCAGCGTGTGCGGGAGGCGATGCATCCGGGCGCGTCGTCGCGGGGGTATTCGTTCGCCCGCCGCGGTCGCGCCCGGCGCGTCCCACGGCGATCATGATCAGGGCCGCGGCGGCGCGGACGGATTGACCTTGCACAGATCACGGCCCTGCTGGCGGCGGTCTGGAGGGTGCCGGCACGCCTTTTCGGGATCCTCGGCAGAACGCCGCCACTGGAATCTGCCCTGACCCGCGATCGCGCGTCGACCAGATCGCCCGCGCGGGTGGTGCCGGTGGCTACGGGGGCGCAGGGTTGCCGCGGATCGCGATGCCCAGCAGCACCAGCCATACCGCCAGCGCCAGCAGCGTGGGCAGTTCGAAGCGGCTGGAGTTGTACAGGGTGAAACTGCGGGCGGCGAAGAACAGCAGCGTCCACAGCGCCAGGTTGATCAGCACGATCCGCCGCCGCCAGCGGTGACGGGTGAACAGCGCGATGACGGTAGGCATCAGCGCGACCGGGGCGGTGGCGAAGAAGAACAGCACGACGAGGGTCTGGTTCATGGGGTTCCTCCCGCCCGGTACGACCAGGTGCACGCGACGACCGCCGGCGGTCGTCGCGCTCGCGCGGGCCGCCACACTGCCGCTACCCTACCGCAGCCACTGCGCCAGGCAACCGCGGACGCAGCGGCGGCGGTGCACATCAGGGGGACGTCGCGGCGGACGGATCTGTCATCCAACAGGATGCAAGCGAAGGCCTGGAGGCGACCTCAGTGCGCCGCACTCGCTGGCCAGACCCGATCGACCAGGGCGCCGACCTCCATCGGCGACTGCTCGCCTTCGGCGGCACGCTGCCAGGCCGCTGGCGATGGACCTTGGCGCTCGGTCGGCGGCGCGTCCCACAGGGTGACGTCGAGCGCGAACACCACCACACCGCCCTTGGCCTGGAACGGCGGCACGCGCTCCAGTGCCGTGACCAACGTGTTCGCCGCCGCATCGGGAAGTGCGGGTGCCAGATCCAGCCAGATCCTGGAACGGCCTCCGGGGCGGACGGCCACCGCCACGAAGCCGGCGGCAGGCCGGGGCGTGCCGACCCGCGCCAGTTCGCGCGACGCCGCGGCGTTCAGCGCCTTCACATACGCCGCCAGCGCTTCGACGTTCTCGGCACGCTCGCGCATCACCGAGTCGGGCTGCAGCAGCCTCAGGTTCTGCATGCGAAAGGGTTCGGCCGCCGACAGCAGGCCGCTCCACACCACCACCACCAGCATCAGGCACCAACGCATCGGGAACCTCCTTGTTCGGCGCGGTCGTCGCATCCTGCCGTATCGCCGCGCACCCGCCCAGGGGCGCGGCGAGCGTGCGCGATCAGTACAGCAGATCGACGTAGTGGATCTTTTTCGCGCCGAAGCCGCCACAGCCCTCGCTGGTCGTGAACTGCAGCACGACCTGGGTCCTGGACGTGGCGGCGGAGAGGATGGCCGAGTACTTCTCCTTGGCGATGGTATCCGCGGAAAAATCGATCACCCAGCGCCCGTCCGAGGCGCACTCGTTGTTGGTCGGCTGGTTCTCCAGCCAGACCGAGGCGTAGTTGGATTCGACCACGACGCGGGTGATCTTCCCTTGTTGCGTGGTGTCGGCACAGGCGACACCCGAGACGAGCAGCAGCAGCAGCCCGAAGACACGTTTCATTGCACTTTCCCTGTTTGAGTTCTTTACCGGCATCGGCGCCATCGCGACAACGCAACGCTCGAGCCGAGACGCCACCCTGGAGCGACGGTTGCCGTTCCAGAACGATCTCGCCGAGTCGCACCACGCCGCCTGCAGCGGCCTCCCCTTTGCACCCACCGCGGCGATGCGGCGATGCGGCGATGCGGCGATGCGGCGATGCCACGCCGACTATACGGCAGCGCTGGCGACAGCCGTCATCGTCCGGGATCGCCCGGACGCACGACTGTCGCACCACCGCACACTCAGCCTTGGCGGCTGTCGTGCTCCAGGTGATACCGCACCGCCTCGGCCACTTCGTTCCTGGAGCCGAGGAACACCGGCACGCGCTGGTGCAGCTGTTCCGGCTGCAGGCCGAGGATGCGTGCGCGGCCGGTGCTGGCGGCGCCGCCGGCCTGCTCCACCAGCATGCCCATCGGGTTGGCTTCGTACATCAGCCGCAGCTTGCCGGCCTTGCCCGGGTCCTTCTTGTCCCACGGGTAGATGAAGATGCCGCCGCGGGTGAGGATGCGGTGCACGTCGGCGACCATGCTGGCAATCCAGCGCATGTTGAAGTTCTTGCCGCGCACGCCTTCGCTGCCGGCGAGCAGGTCGGCCACGTACTGCTGCATCGGCGCTTCCCAATGGCGCTGGTTGGACATGTTGATCGCGAACTCGGCGGTGTCCTCGGGGATGCGCATGTCGGCCTGGGTCAGCAGGAAGCTGCCCTCCTCGCGCTCCAGGGTGAAGGCGTGGGTGCCGTGACCCAGGGTCAGCACCAGCATCGTGCTGGGGCCGTAGATGCAGTAGCCGGCGGCGACCTGCGCGGTGCCCGGCTGCAGGAAGTGCTCATCGCCGGGCTTGTCGGTGCCCGGCGGCGCGCGCAGCACCGAGAAGATGGTGCCGACCGAGACGTTGACGTCGATGTTGGAGCTGCCGTCCAGCGGATCGAACAGCAGCAGGAAATCGCCGCTGGGGTACTTGTCGGGTACCGGCTGGCTGTGGTCCATCTCTTCCGAGGCGCAGGCGGCGAGGTGGCCGCCCCAGGCGTTGGCCTCGAGCAGGATGTCGTTGCTGAGCACGTCCAGCTTCTTCTGCGCCTCGCCCTGCACGTTGCCGGTGCCGGCATCGCCGAGCACGCCGCCCAGCGCGCCCTTGCTGACCGCGATGGAGATGCGCTTGCAGGCGCGGGACACGATCGTGATGAGCTGGCGCAGTTCCGGGCCGATACGCCCGGCATGCTGTTCTTCGATCAGGAAGCGGGTCAGCGACGTTCGCGACATGGGCAGGACGGCCTTGCGTGAGAAGGGGACCGCCATTGTCGCGGGTTGCGCCGCGGATTTCGATGCGCCGTGATGCGCGCGCGTCGAAACGCCGCGTAGCGGCCGACGCGCGCGTGCCGCTATGGCGTGCGCTCGCCGGCTTCGAGGGCGGCGGCGAACTTCGCCATCAGCCGCACCAGATCCGTCACGTCCTGCGGCGCCCAGGAGGCGAAGATCCGCCGGCCGATGCGCTCGCGCGCCGCATCCAGACGGTCGGTCATGTCCTTGCCCTTGGGGGTGACCGTGGCCTCGCGCAGGCGCCGGTCCTGCGCGTTGCCGCGGCGCTCGACCAGCGCCATCGCCGCCAGCTTGGCGACCTGGCGGCTGATGGTGGTGTAGTCGCGGCCCAGGCGCTCGGCCAGGTCCACCACCCCGATCGGCCCGAACCGCTCGATCACCACCAGCAGCCGGAACAGCGCCTGGTCCAGGGTCACGCCGGCTTCTTCCAGCAGCCGCGCGTCGTTGCGCGGGCGGTTCATCACGCTGGCGATGCCGACCATGGACAGGTGCAGCGACTTCAGTTCGGGCGAAATATGTGTATCTTGCACCTTCTTATCGGTGGGCATATCGTTCTCTCCAGTTGAGTGCATTTTGCACATTTTTGGAGCCTGCAGCGATGACGATGTCCCCCGAGGTGGTGATCTGCGGTGCCGGCGCGGCCGGTTTGACCCTGGCGATCGAACTGGCCCGCCGCGGTGTCGCGTTCCGGCTGCTGGAACAGCGCGACCAGCCCTTCCCCGGCTCTCGCGGCAAGGGCATCCAGCCGCGCAGCCAGGAGATGTTCGAGGACATGGGCCTGATCCACCGACTGTTCGCCGCCGGCGGCCTCTACCCGGTCTTGCGCACCCATCGCGCCGACGGCAGCTGGGTCGACACGGTCGTGGTGGAAGGCGGTCCCGCCACCCCGGCCGAACCGTACCGCAGCCCGTTGATGGTGCCGCAGTTCCTGACCGAAGCGGTGCTGCGCGCGCGCCTGTCGGAACTGGGGCGCCAGGTGGAGTTCGGCCACGCCTTGCTCGATGTCGCGCAGGACGCCGAGGGCGTCGCCGTGCGCGTGGCCACGCCGGCCGGCGAGCAGACCATCGCAACGCGCTACCTGATCGGCGCCGACGGCGGCCGCAGTGCGGTGCGCCGCACGCTGGACATCGGCTTTCCCGGCCAGACTCTGGGCGCGCGCGCCGTCGTCGCCGACATCGTGCTGCACGGGCTGCCGCGCGAGGCCTGGCATTCCTTCCACGAGGACGACACGGCGCGGCGCATTTCGCTGTGCCCGCTGATGGGCACAGCGCTGTTCCAGCTGCAGGCGCCGGTGCCGCCCGACGACGAGGTGGACCTGTCGGTCGCGGGTCTGGCGGCCATGCTGCGCGCGCGCACCGGCCGCGAGGACCTTGTGATCGAACGCGTCTGCTGGGCCTCGGTGTACCAGATGAACGCGCGCCTGGCCGATCGCTACCGCGCCGGGCGCGTGTTCCTGGTCGGCGATGCGGCGCACATCCATCCGCCGACCGGCGGCCAGGGGCTGAACACCAGCGCGCAGGATGCGTACAACCTGGGCTGGAAGCTGGCCGCGGTGCTGCGCGGCGCGCCGGCCGCCCTGCTCGACACCTACGAAGAAGAGCGGCGGCCGATCGCCGCCGCGATGCTGGGCCTGTCCACGCGGTTGCTCGATCGCGCCCGCCACGGCGACCAGCGGCGCGGTCGCGAGGTGCAGCAGCTCGACCTGCACTACCGCGATTCGTCGTTGTCGCTGCAGGCCGACGCGGGCGAGCGCAGGATTCAGCCCGGCGACCGTGCGCCGGACGCGCCCCTGCGCGGTGCGGGCGGGCAGCCGCTGCGGCTGTTCGACGTCCTGCGCGGTACCCACTGGACCCTGCTCGGCTATGTCGCCGATCGCGCTCTCGCTCCCGCGTGCCGTGACCTGCACGTGCACATCATCGGTTCCGCCGCGGAACTGCGCGATGCGCACGGTCACTTCGCCGACGCCTACGCACCGCACCCGGGCGAGTGGCTGTTGGTGCGGCCGGACGGCTATGTCGCCGCACGGGTGGCGACCCCGCACCTGGCGGCGCTGATCGGCCATTTCCAACGGCACGCGGGGTGATCTGCGCTGGCATGCCTGCGCAGGTGGCACAGCATGCCGCGCGGCGCCCCGATCGCCGATCGCGCGCCCTACGGCACAGCGCCGCCTGCGCGATCCAGCCGCCGGCCGCGCCGGCCGCCGGGCATCAAAAAACCGGGAGGCTTGCGCGCTCCCGGTGCGATGGCCTGGCCGGACCGCATCCAGGCCGCCAGACGGCGGCCTCGCCTGCGGCACTCAGCCCTTGTGCACGGTGGCCACGGCCTGGGTCACGTAGTCCAGGTTCTTCTGGCTCAGCGCGGCCACGCAGATGCGGCCGGTGCCGACCGCGTAGATGCCGAACTCCTCGCGCAGCCGGTCCACCTGCGCCTTGCTCAGGCCCGAGTACGAGAACATGCCGGCCTGCTGCTGGATGAAGCCGAACTCCGGCGCGCCCAGGGCGGCCAGCTTCTGCACCATGCCGGCGCGCAGGGCGTGGATGCGCTCGCGCATCTCGGTCAGTTCCTGCTCCCACATCGCGCGCAGTTCCGGGCTGTTGAGCACCCCGGCGACCAGCGCGGCGCCGTGCGTGGACGGGCTGGAGTAGATGGTGCGGATGATGCGCTTGACCTGCGACTGCACCGCCTTGCTCTCGGCCGCGTTGGCCGAGACCACCGACAGCGCGCCGACGCGCTCGCCGTACAGCGAGAACGACTTGGAGTACGAGCTGGCGACCACGTAGTTGTCGATGCCGACCTCGGCCAGCAGGCG
The DNA here is from genome assembly GCF_056725085.1 of Xanthomonas sp. NCPPB 901. Lineage (NCBI taxonomy): Bacteria > Pseudomonadati > Pseudomonadota > Gammaproteobacteria > Lysobacterales > Lysobacteraceae > Xanthomonas > Xanthomonas sp. NCPPB 901. Next base: position 24,337 of record NZ_CM161511.1, read on the forward strand.
CACCGCGTAGGCGTCGGCGTCGATGCCCTTGTCGAAGCCCTGGTAGGCGATGTCCACGAACGGGAACAGGTTGCGTTCCTTCAGCAGCTCGGCCACGGTGCGCCACTGCGCCTGGCTCAGGTCGGCGCCGGTCGGGTTGTGGCAGCAGGCGTGCAGCAGCACCACGCTGCCGGGCGTGAGCGCGCGCAGGTCGGCGAGCATGCCGTCGAAGTTCAGGCCGTGGCTGGCCGGATCGAAATAGGTGTAGTCGACCACGTCGAAGCCGGCGGCGGTGAACACCGCGCGGTGGTTCTCCCAGCTCGGGTTGCTGATGGCGATGGTCGAGGTGGACAGCAGCTTCTTCAGCAGGTCCGCGCCCACGCGCAGCGCGCCGCTGCCGCCGATGGTCTGCGAGGTGGCGACGCGGCCGGCGGCCAGCAGCGGCGACTCGGCGCCGAACAGCAGTTTCTGGGTGGCCAGGTCGTAGGCGGGCAGGCCGTCGATCGGCAGGTAACCGCGCGGCTTGGCGTCCTGCGCCAGCTGCTGTTCGATCTGCTGCACGGCGCGCAGCAGCGGGATGCGGCCGTTTTCGTCGTAGTAGATGCCCACGCCCAGGTTGACCTTGGTCGGGCGGGAGTCGGCGTTGTAGGCCTCGGTCAGGCCCAGGATCGGGTCGCCTGGGACCTGTTCTACGTTTGCAAAGAAGGACACGGCGGTACTCGTTCGGTGGCGGTGGGTGGGGGCCGGGGGGACCGGAGCCGGCGCGGTCAAACGCCTCATCGTAACAAACGCTGTCGCGCTTGGCCGGGTGCGGCCCGGCGCCACATCGGCGATGATGGCGCATGTCTGCTCCCCTGCTCTCCGCCCTGCTCTGCGGGGCCTGCGCCCTGGCGCTGCCGCCCCTGCTCCGCGCCGCCCCCGCCGATGAACCCGCGACCACCCTGCCGGCGCTGCAGGTCCAGGCCGCCCGCGTCGGCGGCCTGGCCGATTTCGACCTGCCGGCGTCGCTGACCAGCACCGACCTGGGCGATAGCGACCGCCTCGGCGCGCAGGCGTCCGAGGCCCTGGTCGGGGTGCCCGGCCTGCTCGCGCGCGACCGCCAGAACTATGCGCAGGACACCCAGCTGTCGATCCGCGGCTTCGGCGCGCGCTCGGCGTTCGGCGTGCGTGGCGTGCGCCTGCTGCTGGACGGGATCCCGGCGACGATGCCGGACGGCCAGGGCCAGCTGTCCAACTTCAACCTGTTCGGCAGCGAGCGGGTCGAGGTGCTGCGCGGGCCGTTCTCGGCGCTGTACGGCAACTCCTCCGGCGGCGTGGTGCAGCTGTGGAGCGCCGACGGCCAGCCTGGCGATCCGTGGCGGCTGCGCAGCGCGATCGGCAGTCACGGCACCGCGGTCCTCAGCGCGCAGGCGCTGGGCCAGCAGGGCGATGTCCACTACAACCTTGCTGCCACCCATTTCAGCACCGACGGCTACCGCGACCACAGCCACGCGCAGCGCACCACCTTCAACGCCAAGATCGGCATCGACCTGGCGCCCGGGCGGCGCCTGGACCTGCTGCTCAACGCGCTGGAGGCGCCCGATGCGCAGGATCCGCTGGGCCTGAGCCGCGCCCAGGCCGCCGCCGACCCGCGCCAGGCCACCGCCGCGGCCAGCCAGTTCGACACCCGCAAGTCCACCCGCCAGGTGCAGGCCGGCGCCATCTTCACCCAGCAGGTGGAGCAGCAGACCTGGCGGCTGATGGGCTACGCCGGGCGCCGCGATGTCACCCAATACCTCTCGGTGCCGGTGGGCGCGCAGAGCAATCCGCTCAACGCCGGCGGCGTGATCGACCTGGACGGCGACTATGGCGGCCTCGACGCGCGCTGGGCCTGGCAGGGCCAGCTGGGCGGCCGCCCGTTCCAGTTCACCGTCGGCGCCAATGCCGACCGCCAGCAACAGCACCGCACCGGCTACGAGAACTTCGTCGGCAGCACGCTCGGGGTGAAGGGCCGCCTGCGCCGCGACCAGCAGGACCGGGTGGAGAACGTGGACCAGTTCGCCCAGGCCTGGTGGCAGTTCGCCGAGCGCTGGTCGCTGCTGGCCGGGCTGCGCCACAGCCAGGTGCGCTTCCGTTCGGAAGACGCCTACATCGTCGGCCGCAATCCCGACGACAGCGGCCGCACCGACTATGCCGCGACCACGCCGGTGGCCGGGCTGGTGTTCCGCGTCGCCGACGACCTGCGGCTCTACGCCTCGGCCGGGCGCGGCTTCGAGACGCCGACCTTCAACGAACTGGGCTATCGCCGCGACGGCGGCGCCGGCCTGGCGCTGGACCTGGCCGCGGCGCGCAGCCAGAACCTGGAACTGGGCGCGAAGTGGCGCAACGCCGCCGGCGCCAGCTGGGACGCGGCGCTGTTCCGCGCCAGCACCGACGACGAACTGGCGGTGGCCAGCAACACCAACGGCCGCAGCACCTACCGCAACATCGGCCGCACCCGCCGCCAGGGCGCCGAGACCAGCCTGACCCTGCCGCTGGGCGACAGCGCACAACTGCAACTGGCCTACACCTGGCTGCAGGCGACGGTGCGCCAGGCCTACCTGACCTGCGCCAGCAGCGGCTGCGCCACGCCCACCGCGGTGGTGGCCGCCGGCACGCGCCTGCCCGGCGTGCCGCAGCAGCAACTGTTCGCGCGCTGGCAGTGGCAGCCGCGCGCCTGGCAGTTCGCGGTGGAAGGCGTGGCCGCCGGCGACACCGTGGTCAACGACCTGGCCAGCGAGGCCGCGCCCGGCTATGCGCTGCTCAACCTGGAAGCGGCGCGGCGCTGGACCACCGCGCACGGCAGCCTGCGCGCCTTCGCGCGCATCGACAATGCGTTCGACCGCCGCTACATCGGCTCGGTCATCGTCAACGACGGCAACGGCCGCTACTACGAGCCCGGCCCCGACCGCAGCTACACGGTCGGGTTGCAGTGGGACTTGCCGCACTGAGCGGCAAGTCCGCGCGGGCGGTTCGTTGTAGGGGCTGCATTCGTCCGCGTCACGACCTGCCGCACTCCGCTCTCACCTACAACGCTAGACCCGCTTCGACACACGCGGCTTCAGCCGGGACTTGCGATACGTGGCTGGGTGCACTGTGGGAGGGACTTCAGTCCCGACGCCTTACAGGGTCGGGTAGCAGCAAGCGCTGTTCGTCGCGGCTGCAGGACAGCTGACGCCCAGAGTGTCGGAGATCGGCAGAGACCGCTTGCCGCGCACCAACGCCGGAACCAGCGTGGCGTCGCGCCCCGTTAGTGCGTCCCCAACTGCAGCCGCCGATACAGCGTGCTGCGGCTGATGCCCAGCCGGCGCGCGGCCTGCGACACATTGCCGTCGCAGGCATCCAATGCCTGGCGCATGGCGCCGAGCGCCAGGCTGTCGAGGTCGGCATCGGGCAACGGCATCACCGCGCCGCCGTTGCCGCCCTGCTCCGCCACGCGGATGCCGGGCAGATAGGCCGGCAGGGCGTCGGCATCGACCAGCGCATCCGCTTCGCTCAGCGCCACCAGCGTGCGCAGGCAGGCCACCAGCTGGCGCAGGTTGCCCGGCCAGGGGTAGGCGCTCAGCGTCGCCAGGGCCGCCTCGGTCAGGCGCCTGCCCTGCCCCAGCCGCGCCCACAGCTCGCCGACCAGCGCCCGCCGGTCCGGGTGCGCGCGCAGCGGCGGCACCTGCACGCAGTGATGGGCGATGCGGTAGTACAGGTCGGGCCGGAAGCGCTGTTCGGCCATCGCCGCGTCCAGGTCGCGGTGGGTGGCGCAGATCAGCGCGAAATCCAGTTTCACCGGTTTGCCGCCGCCCAGCGGCAGCAGTTCGCGTTCCTGCAGCACGCGCAGCAGTCGCGGTTGCAGGGCCAGCGGCATGTCGCCGATCTCGTCCAGGAACAGCACGCCGCCGTCGGCCTGGCGCAGCAGGCCCGGGTTGCCGTGCTTGCGCGCGCCGGTGAAGGCGCCGTCCTCGTAGCCGAACAGTTCCGCCTCGATCAGCCCTTCCGGCAGCGCCGCGCAGTTGACCGCCACGAACGGGCGCCCGGCGCGCGCGCTGCGCCGGTGCAGTTCGCGCGCGAACACTTCCTTGCCGGTGCCGGTCTCGCCCTGCACCAGCACCGGCAGTTGCGCGTCGAGCACGCGGCACGCGCGCTCCAGCGCCAGCTCCTGTGCGGCGTCGAACAGCGGTGCGTCGGATGCCGCCGCCGCGGAGGATCGCGACGCGGTGACGGTGATCGGCGCCTGTTGCGGGCGCCGCCGCGGGCGGTCGTCGGCCGGGCTGTCGATGCGTCCGTGCAGCGCCCGCCCCTGCAGGTCGAACACGCTGCCCTGCTGGCGCAGCCGCGACAGCGGTTCCTCGAACAGCGCTTCGTAGGGCGCGCGGCCGAGTTCGTGGCGCTCCAGCCCGAACAGGCGCAGCCCGGCCTGGTTGGCCGCCACCAGGCGGCCGTTGCGGAACGCCAGCAGCGCTTCGCGCGCGGTGCCGAGCAGCGCCGGGTCGTGGTGCACGCGCAGCAGCTCGCAACCGGGAATGCCGTCGTCGAAGTAGCGATGTTCGATGTTGGCCACCGCCATCCGCGCCAGCGCCAGCGCATGCATGTGCTGCACGCTGGCGTCGCCGGAGATGTCGAGCACGCCGGCCAGGTGCCCGTACGGATCGAAGATCGGCGCCGCCGCGCAACTGAGGATCTGGTGCGGGGCGAAGTAGTGTTCGCCGCCGCGCACTTCCACCGAGCGGCTTTCGACGATGGCGGTGCCGATCGCGTTGGTGCCCACCTGGGTTTCGCTCCAGCACGCTCCGGGCATCAGCGCCACCCTGCCCGCCTTGTCGAGGAAGCGCGGGCTGCCTTCGGCGTCGAGGATCCAACCGGCCTCGTCGGTGAGCAGCACGATGCTGCCGGTGGCCGCGGCGTCGCCGGCCAGGCCTTCCAACTCGGCGCGGGCCAGCCGCCACAGGCGCTCGTGCGCCTCGCGCAGGGCGCGCAGGCGCGAGGCTTCCAGCGGCTCGATCGCCGGCTTCGCGTCCGCGGCCAGGCCCAGCCGTTGGCAGCGCTGCCACGACTGCAGGATGGTGTCGGGCACCTGCCCCACCGGCGCGCCGCCGCGTTCGAAGAACGCGCGGCGGGCCAGGCCGAGTTGATGTTGGGAAGGTTGCTGCGCCATGTCCGGCTCCGCTGTCGCAGATTGCGACACCTGTTGATACGGGTGTTCCGATAAACAGCACATCCGTTGGCGCGGTGCAATCGAAAGATGTGATGCGACGCAGCAAAACGGGCAGGGGTGCGACGGCGTGTCGCGGTGCGACCGCGTGACGCGGCGCAGCACGCAAAACCTGGCATCGGACTTGCGCATATGCCGCTACCGGACGGCCCTGCCCGTCCTTTCCGACCGTCGAAGGAGAACACGATGAACGCCGTCAGCACCGCCAAGCCGCACGCCACCGATCCGCAGTCCATCTTCAAGTCGCGCTACGGCAACTTCATCGGCGGCAAGTGGGTGGAGCCGAAGAGCGGGCAGTACTTCGACAACAGCACGCCGATCACCGGCAAGGTGTTCACCTCGGTGGCGCGCTCCAACGCCGAGGACATCGAGGCCGCGCTCGACGCCGCGCACGCGGCCAAGGACGCCTGGGGCAAGGCCTCCAGCACCGAGCGCAGCAACGTGCTGCTGAAGATCGCCGACCGCATCGAGCAGAACCTGGAACTGCTGGCCTATGCCGAGACCTGGGACAACGGCAAGCCGGTGCGCGAGACGCTCAACGCCGACGTGCCGCTGTGCGTGGACCACTTCCGCTACTTCGCCGGCGCGGTGCGCGCGCAGGAAGGCGGCATCTCCGAGATCGACCACGACACCATCGCCTACCACTTCCACGAGCCGCTCGGCGTGGTCGGGCAGATCATCCCGTGGAACTTCCCGCTGCTGATGGCGTGCTGGAAGCTGGCGCCGGCGCTGGCCGCCGGCAACTGCGTGGTGATGAAGCCGGCCGAGCAGACCCCGGCCTCGATCCTGGTGCTGATGGAGGTCATCGGCGACCTGCTGCCGCCGGGCGTGCTCAACGTGGTCAACGGCTTCGGCCTGGAAGCGGGCAAGCCGCTGGCCAGCAACCCGCGCATCGCCAAGATCGCCTTCACCGGCGAGACCACCACCGGCCGGCTGATCATGCAGTACGCCAGCCAGAACCTGATCCCGGTGACGCTGGAACTGGGCGGCAAGTCGCCCAACATCTTCTTCGCCGACGTGATGGCCGAGGACGACGACTTCCTGGACAAGGCGGTGGAAGGCTTCGTGCTGTTCGCCTTCAACCAGGGCGAGGTATGCACCTGTCCGTCGCGCGCGCTGATCCAGGAATCGATCTACGAGCGCTTCATGGAGAAGGTGCTCAAGCGGGTGGCGGCGATCAAGCAGGGCAACCCGCTCGATCCCAACACCATGGTCGGCGCGCAGGCCTCCAGCGAGCAGCTGGAGAAGATCCTGTCCTACATCGACATCGGCAAGCAGGAAGGCGCGCAGGTGCTGATCGGCGGCGAGCGCAACGCGCTGGATGGCGAGCTGGCCGGCGGCTTCTACGTCAAGCCGACGGTGTTCAAGGGCCACAACAAGATGCGCATCTTCCAGGAGGAGATCTTCGGGCCGGTGGTGTCGGTGACCACCTTCAAGGACGAGGCCGAGGCGCTGGCGATCGCCAACGACACGCTGTACGGGCTGGGCGCGGGCGTGTGGAGCCGCGATGCCGCGCGGCTGTACCGCATGGGCCGTGCGATCCAGGCCGGGCGGGTGTGGACCAACTGCTATCACGCCTATCCGGCGCATGCCGCGTTCGGCGGCTACAAGCAGTCGGGCATCGGCCGCGAGAACCACAAGATGATGCTCGACCACTACCAGCAGACCAAGAACCTGCTGGTCAGCTACTCGCCGAAGGCGCTGGGCTTTTTCTGACGCGCGGGGCGGGGCGGCGGCACGCCTGCGGCGTGTCCCCGCCTGGCCCGGCAACTGATCTGGATCAAGGCAATCCGTCGCCGGTCGCGCGATGGTGACATCACCCGTTTTCTCTCAGGAGCGTTGCAATGGACAAGACGATGAAAGCCGCCGTGGTACGTGAGTTCGGCAAGCCGCTGGCGATCGAGGAAGTGACGGTGCCGCGGCCCCAGGCCGGCGACATCCTGGTCAAGATCGAGGCCTGCGGCGTGTGCCACACCGACCTGCACGCGGCCGAAGGCGACTGGCCGGTGAAGCCGAACCCGCCGTTCATTCCCGGCCACGAGGGCGTGGGCCATGTGGTGGCGGTCGGCGCCGGCGTGGACCATGTGAAGGAGGGCGACCGCGTCGGCATTCCGTGGCTGTACTCGGCCTGCGGCCATTGCGAGCATTGCCTGGGCGGCTGGGAAACCCTGTGCGAGACGCAGCAGAACACCGGCTACTCGGTCAACGGCGGCTTCGCCGAGTACGCGCTGGCCAACGCCAATTACGTCGGCCATCTGCCGAAGCACATCGGCTTCGTCGAGGTCGCGCCGATCCTGTGCGCCGGCGTCACCGTGTACAAGGGCCTGAAGGTCACCGACACCAAGCCCGGCAACTGGGTGGTGATCTCGGGCATCGGCGGCCTCGGCCACATGGCGGTGCAGTACGCCAAGGCGATGGGCATGAACGTGGCCGCGGTGGACGTGGACGACGCCAAGCTGGCGCTGGCCACGCGCCTGGGCGCGACGGTGACGGTGAATGCGCGCACCACCGACCCGGTGGCGTACTTGAAGAAGGAAATCGGCGGTGCGCACGGCGCGCTGGTCACCGCGGTCTCGCCGAAGGCGTTCGAGCAGGCCATCGGCATGGTCCGCCGCGGCGGCACCGTCTCGCTCAACGGCCTGCCGCCGGGCCAGTTCCCGCTGGACATCTTCGGCATGGTGCTCAACGGCGTGACTGTGCGTGGCTCCATCGTCGGCACCCGCCTGGACCTGCAGGAGTCGCTGGAGTTCGCCGAGCAGGGCAAGGTCGCCGCGACGGTGGCCACCGACACCCTGGACAACATCAACGATGTGTTCGCGCGCATGCATGCCGGCAAGATCGAAGGCCGCATCGTGCTGGACATGGCCGCCTGATGGACGCGCCCGCTGCCGCACCGCCGCCGCAGGTGCTGGCGACGTTGCCGGCCCTGCAGCTGATCGCGCGGCTGCGGGCGCGGCATGGGCCGCTGCTGTTCCACCAGTCCGGCGGCTGCTGCGACGGTTCCTCGCCGATGTGCTACCCGCAGGGCGACTTCATCGTCGGCGACCGCGACGTGCTGCTGGGCGAGATCGGCCAGGCGCCGTTCTACATCAGCCCGTCGCAGTTCGCCTATTGGAAGCACACCCAGCTGATCATCGACGTCGTGCCCGGCCGCGGCGGCATGTTCTCGCTGGAGAACGGCGAGGGCGTGCGCTTCCTGGTGCGTTCGCGGTTGTTCGAGGACAGCGAGTACGCCGCGCTGGAGGCGGCGGGGAAGGTGTAGTCGCGGACGCAGGTGGCTGCATGCAGCCGCAGCAGCGGCTTCAGCCGCGACGGGTGGCCCCGGTGGCGACGCGGTCGCGGCTGAAGCCGCTCCTAGGGCAGGGGAGGTGTTTCGCGCAGCGGCGATACCGTCGCCTCACTTTGGCGGCTTCGCCGGCACGAACGGCGAGACCGGGTCGCTGGCGGGGAAGGTCTCTTCCAGCGCTTCGTCCTGGTTGGCGTCGGCGTGCCGCGCGTGCGCGGTGTCGGGGGTGGAATGCACCGGCGTGTCCTGCGGGGCAGGACGGTTTTCGCCGGTGCGCGGTTCCTGCTCGACGATGGTCTCGGGGCGGTCGCCGGCGCCGCGGTCTTCGTTGCGCTGGGTCTCGCGCTTGCCGCGCTGTTCGCCGGGGATGGGCGCCGCGTGGCGCAGCGGATCGGTGGGCGTGGACATGTCCGGTTCCTCCAGGGAAGTACGGCGGAGGTCCAGTTCACCCCCGCAGCGGTGAAGCCACTGCGAATCGCGCACCCTGCACGGCGCGGTCACGCATCGCTAACGGCCCCGGCGCTACTGCTGCCGATCCCCCCCCGCCGCCGTTGCCGCCCGGAGCCTTGCCATGCGCCCCAGCGACCGCCCCGACCCGCTGCTGTTCAACGCCCATCTGGATCCGTTGCCGAGCGTCCCGCCGCCTCATCGCCGTGGCGCGGCGCCGCGCCCGCACGATGCGCCGGACTACCGCCGCTACAGCCTGGCCGACTACCGCCAGCGCCGTGCCCGCCATCGCACGCCGTGGCGCGACCTGTGCCCGGCCTACGCCTTCGCCCTGCAGACCCACGCCAGCGGCTGGCCGCGCGGGCCGCAGGCCGAGACCGATGGCGAGCTGGCCGCGCACTGGGACCTGGTGCGCGGCGACTCGCGGCTGGACTGGGATCAGGCGCGGCAGGTGGTCGAGGACGCCTGGCAGGCACTGGACCACTTGCCGGCGCAGGCGACCGGCGCGGAGCCGCACTGATGCCGCGCCCGATCTGGACCGGCACGCTGTCCTTCGGCCTGCTCAACGTGCCGGTGTCGCTGATGTCCGGCGAACGCCGGATCGACCTGCACTTCCGCATGCTCGACGCGCGCGACAAGCGCCCGATCCGCTTCGAGCGGGTCAATGCCGACACCGGCGAGGAAGTGCCGTGGAAGGACATCGTCAAGGCCTACGAATACAGCAAGGGCAACTACGTGGTGGTCGAGCAGCAGGACATCGCCTCGGCCGCGCCGGAAAGCCACGAGACGGTGGAAGTGGAGGCCTTCGTCGATGCCGCCGAGATCGACCTGCGCTACTTCGAGAAGCCCTACGTGCTGGTGCCGGGCAAGAAGGCCGAGAAGGGCTACGTGCTGCTGCGCGAGACCCTGCGCAACACCGGCAAGGTCGGCATCGCGCGGGTGGTGATCCGCACCCGCGAGTATCTGTCCGCGGTGATGCCGCTGCAGGACGCGCTGGTGCTGATCCTGCTGCGCTATCCGCAGGAACTGGTGGAGCTGGACGACTACACGCTGCCCAGCGGCAAGGCCGCCGATTATCGGATCAGCGCCAAGGAAACCGAGATGGCGGCGCAGCTGATCGACTCGATGTCCGGGCGCTGGGATCCCGATGCCTACCACGACGAGTTCCGCGAGCGCCTGCATGCGGTGATCCAGAAGCGGATCGAGGCGCAGGAGGGCACCACCCAGGTCGACGAGGACGCCGAGGCGCCGCAGCGCGAGGACGCCGCCACCAACGTGGTCGACTTCATGTCGCTGTTGCAGAAGAGCCTGGATGCCAAGAAGCGCACGCCGGCCAGGCAGGACGCCAGCGTGCCGGTGCGCAAGACCGCGAAGAAGGCGGCCAAGCCGGCCAAGCCGGCCAAGGCGGCGGCCGGCAAGGCGAAGAAGGCCACGCGCGCGAAGCCGGCGGCGACCAAGGCCAAGCCGGCCGCGCGCAAGGCGCCGGCGCGGCGCAAGGCGGGGTAGGGCAGGCGGGTCACGGCGGCGCCCGGGTGCGTCGTCTTGTCCCAGGCAGCCGTGTCGTGTTCGCCCGCCGCGCCGCTGCCGTGGCGTTGCGCGGCGCCTGACGCGACGTCGGGGCCACGCCGTGCGGCATCGGCGGTGAATGGGCCGATGCCAATCCCGGGAGCCATGGTTGCGCGCCTATGGCCCCGTCTTCGACACCGTCGCGTCACAGCCAGGGCGGGGATGGTCGCCTGCTTCCTTGCGCGCGCTTGCCACCCGCACACGCCAGCGCCGCGCCGCTCAGGAAGAGCGGCGGCCTACGCCGAGACCATCGCCTCGCGCGTCACCTGCGCCAGCGAATCGCGCGAGATCGCCGCGATCGACTTGGCGCCGGTCAGGGTCATGGCCACCTGCATCTCCTTCTCGATCAGCGTCAGCAGATGCTCCACCCCGGCCTGGCCGGCCGCGGCCAGCGCGTAGACGAAGGCGCGGCCGAGCAGCACCGCGTCGGCACCCAGCGCCAGCATGCGCACCACGTCCAGGCCGTTGCGCACGCCGGAGTCGGCCAGGATCTTCAGCTCGCCCTTCACCGCATCGGCGATCGCCGGCAGCGCCCGCGCGCTGGACAGCACGCCGTCGAGCTGGCGCCCGCCGTGGTTGGAAACGACGATGCCGTCGGCGCCGAAGCGCACCGCATCGCGCGCGTCGGCCGGGTCGAGGATGCCCTTGATCACCATCGGCCCGGACCAGAATTCGCGGATCCATTCCAGGTCCTTCCAGGTGATCGACGGGTCGAAGTTGGCGCCGAGCCAGCCGATGTAGTCGGCCAGTCCGGTGGGATGGCCGCGGTAGGTGGAGATGTTGCCCAGGTCGTGCGGACGCCCGCGCAGGCCCACGTCCCAGGCCCAGCGCGGGTGGGTGACGGCCTGCAGCATGCGCCGCAGCGGCGCATTGGGGCCGCTCATGCCCGAGTGCGCATCGCGGTAGCGCGCGCCGGGCACCGGCATGTCCACGGTGAAAACCAGGGTGGTGACGCCGGCCGCCTTGGCCCGCTCCAGCGCATTGCGCATGAAGCCGCGGTCGCGCAGCACATAGAGCTGGAACCACATCGGCCGGTCGATCGCCGGCGCCACTTCCTCGATCGGGCACACCGACACCGTGGACAGGGTGAACGGCACGCCCTTGGCTGCCGCCGCCTTCGCCGCCTGCACCTCGCCGCGGCGCGCGTACATGCCGGTCAGGCCCACCGGCCCCAGCGCCACCGGCAACGCCAGGGGTTCGCCGAACAGCTCGGTGCGCAGGTCCAGCGCCGACATGTCCTCGCGCAACACGCGTTGGCGCAGGGCGATGTCGCTCAGGTCGGACACGTTGTGGCGCAGGGTGTGCTCGGCATAGGCGCCGCCGTCGATGTAGTGGAACAGGAACGGCGGCAGCCGGCGCTGCGCGGCGGCACGGTAGTCGGTGGAAGCGGAAATGATCATGCGGGGCAGGCCGGTCAGGGAGAGGAGGGCAGGCGCGAGGCGCGGGCGCGGCGCGCATCGTCCTCGTCGAGGGTGCGCAGCGCGCTGTGCACGAATTCCAGGTGGGCGTGCGCGGCGGCGCGGGCGCGCTCGGGGTCGCCGGCCAGGATCGCGTCGCGCAGCGCGCGGTGCTGGGCGTGCAGGGCGGCGAAGATGCGCGGCGAGGCGAACAGCTGCTGCCGGCTCTGCGAGATGTTGGCCTGCAGCAGGTCGAACAGGCCGCGCATCACCTGCAGCAGCACGCGGTTGTGGGTGGCTTCGGCGATCGCCAGGTGGAAATCGGCGTCGGCGTGCGCCTGGGCCGCCGCATCGGCCTGCGCATGGGTCTGCAGCAGCGCCTCGAACGCCGCGTCGATGCGCGCGCGGTCCTCGTCGGTGGCGCGCAGCGCCGCGTGCCAGGCGGTGGCGCCTTCCAGGGCGTGGCGGGCCTCCAGCACGTCGAAGCGGTATTCCGGGTCGGCGTGCAGCAGCGGCAGGAACGGCTGCAGCGGCGCCACCACCTGGTCCTCCGGGGTCGGCGGCCGTTGCACGTAGGTGCCGCCGCCCGCGCGCGCGCGCAGCAGCCCCTGGCTGGCGAGTTGGGCGATGGCTTCGCGCAGCACCGGGCGGGAGACCCCCAGTTCCGCGGCCAGGGTGCGCTCGGCGGGCAGGCGCGCGTCGACCGCCAGGCCGCGTTGCGCGATCAGCGTGCGCAGTTGCGCGGCGACCCGGTCGCTGAGCCGGGCAGGGGGCTCGGCGGCCGCCGGCGCGCTGGTGGCGATGGAACGTTTGGTCATACCAATTCGCGGAGGGGGAAGCGATGCAGCGGCATTAGGCGCCTGAACTCAGACGACGTCAATCACTTCAACGCGATGCTTGCGATTATTGGTAATACCAATTGGAGTTAACGGCTGCGGCGAGCGGCGCGGACTCACCACACCCACGGCAACAGCCGCCAGCTGTGCGCGGCGTAGTCCGGGTACTCCTCGGGAAAGGCCTGGGTCAGCATCGCCTCCTCGACGCGGATGCGGCGCAGGAACGCCCAGGTCACCGGCAGCACGATCACCAGCAGCGACAGCACGTTGCCCATGCCCAGCGCCAGCCCGTAGAACGCCAGCAGCGCGCCGGTGTAGGAGGGGTGCCGCAGATAGCGGTACGGCCCGTGGCGGACCAGGCGGTGGCCTTCCTGGATGGTCACGTCGACGGTGAACCAGCGCGCCAGCACGCGGATCGACCACAGCCGCAGCGCCAGCCCGCCGGCCAGCAGTGCACAGGCCAGCCAGCGCAGCGGTTCGCGCAGGTGCGGCGCATAGCGCCACACGCCGAGCATCGACAGCAGCACGCCCAGCGCCACCGCGGCGTACAGCACGCGCCACAGCAGGCGCAGCGTGCCCTGGTCGCGGGCGCCGCCGTCGGCGGCGCGGCGGCGGTGGCTGAGCAGCAGTTCGTAGGCGCCCCAGCCCAGGCCGAGCAGCAGGAACAACAGATCCGGATGGTGCAGGGTCAGGGGCATGGCGACGTCCTCGTGGCGGCAGGTACGCCGCATTGCGTGGCAGGGCGGATGAACCGGGCCCATCCTGCGCGCCGATCGGCGGGGACGCAGCAGGGCATGGACGCAGTGTGCCGCCATCGTGGTGGCGCGGCAGTGGCCGCTGGTCACCGCGTCGGCCTGCCGGAAGTCACTTTCTTTGCCCGCCCCATTGCCGCGGGGTTGGCCGGCGGTCAGCATCGGCCGCATGAACCGATTCCTGCGCGACCTGATCGAGCCCAAGCGCCTGGCCGGGCTGCTGACCGTGGCCACGGTGCTGTGGTCGTTCCAGTTCGCGCCGCATGCCCAGGCGGCCTGGCGCTGGATCGCGGCGACGCTGTTCCTGCTGCCGCTGCTCGGCGCGCACTATCTGCCCGCGCGCTGGCGCGATGCCGCGCTGTGGCTCGAAGCCGTCGCGGCGATGGCCCTGGTCTGGCTGGAGCCGCAGGTCGGCACCGCGCCGGTGTTGCTGGTGGTGGTGGTCGCGCAGGTGGCGCTGCAATGGCCGCCGCGGCAGGTGCTGCTGTTGGCCGTGCTGGCCAACCTGGGCACGTTCCTGGCGCTGTCCGCCGCCGGGATCCGGCACCCGCTGCTGACCACGCTGATCTACGCCGGCTTCCATGCCTTCGCCGGCCTGAGCGCGCACTACGCGCGCACCGCCGAGCTGGCGCGCGAGGCGCTGGCGCGGGTCAACGCCGACCTGTTGGCCACCCGCGCGCTGCTCGCCGACAGCACCCGCGATGCCGAGCGCCTGCGCCTGGCGCGCGAACTGCACGACGTGGCCGGGCACAAGCTCACTGCCATGCGCATCCAGTTGCGCCTGCTGCTGGCCGATCCGGCGCTGGCGCCACGCGCCGAGGTGGCGACGGTGGAGCGGCTGTCCGGCGAGCTGCTGGCCGACATCCGCGCGGTGGTGCAGTCGCTGCGCGACGAACGTGGCGTGGACCTGGAGACGGCGCTGTGCGCCCTGGCCGCGCCGTTCCCGCGGCCGCAGTTGCAGGTGCAGATCGACCCGGCGCTGCGCATCACCGATCCGCACCTGGCCGAGACCCTGCTGCGGCTGGTGCAGGAAGCGCTGACCAACGCCGCGCGGCATGCCGATGCCGCGCACGTGCGGGTACGCCTGGGCCAGGACCGGCAGCAGCTGTGCCTGGATATCGAGGACGACGGCCACCGCGCCGAGCGCATCCGCGAAGGCAACGGCATCGCCGGCATGCGCGAACGCCTGGCGGCGCTGCACGGGCGCCTGGAACTGGGCCGCACGCCGCACGGCGGCATGCAGTTGAGCGCGAGGCTGCCGCTGTGAGCGCGCTGCGGATCGCCCTGGCCGACGACCAGGTGTTGGTGCGTGCCGGCCTGCGCGCGCTGCTGCAGACCCAGGGCATCGCCGTCGCCTGCGAGGCCGACGACGGCCAGGCCTTGCTCGACGCGGTGGCGGCGACGCCGGTGGACGTGGTGCTCAGCGACATCCGCATGCCGGGCATGGACGGCATCCAGGCGTTGCAGCAGCTGCGCGCGCGGGGCGACCGCACGCCGGTGCTGCTGCTCACCACCTTCGACGAGTCCGACCTGCTGCTGCGCGCCACCGCCGCCGGCGCGCAGGGCTTCCTGCTGAAGGACGCCGCGCCGGAGGATCTGCGCGAAGCGATCGCGCGCGTGGCCGCCGGCGAGACCCTGCTGCAGCCGGTCAGCACCGACCCGGTGCGCGCGCGCTACCGTTACCGCGACGAGGATGCCCCGCGCGACACCTTCAACGAACGCGAAGTGGCGATCCTGCGCCTGCTTGCCGGCGGCTACTCCAACAAGGAGATCGCGCGCAGCGTGTTCCTGGCCGAGGGCACGGTGAAGAACTACGTCTCCACCATCCTCGACAAGCTCGGCACCCGCGACCGCACCCGCGCCGTGCTCAAGGCGATCACCTTGCGCATCATCTGATGCGCCCGCAGGCGGTATCGCGGAGACATCCGCCGTCAGCGCGTCGGGACTGAAGTCCCTCCCACACTGCCTCCATCCGACATGGCGGCACCGTCTTACCGGCGGCACCGTACCCATACCGTAGGAGCGGCTTCAGCCGCGACAACCGACGTCGCGGTGCGCGGCTCGCCGATCAGCGCTCTTCCCCCTCCCGCCAGCACAGCATCCGCCACCGCGATGCCGCCTTTTGTGGGAGCGACTTCAGTCGCGACGCGACACCCTCCGAACGCGCGCGCGCTTACCCCCACACCACGCTCCATCACCGACAGCGCGTCGGGACTGAAGTCCCTCCCACACGAGCCGATCCCCCACGCCAGCGTTGTTGCATGGCTCGTAGGAGCGGCTTCAGCCGCGACAGCCGATGCCGCGGCGCGCGGCTCGCCGATCAGCGCCACTCCCCTCGCGCTAGCACCACCTCCGCCGCCGCGACGCCGCCCTTTGTGGGAGCGACTTCAGTCGCGACGCGACGCCACCCCAACGCGCGCGCTTACCCCCAAAACACGCTCCATACCCTGCCGTGTGCTGCCGCCGGGACTTCTGCATGCCCGCCGCAGACATTAAGATGCCGCGGGCATTGTGCCGACGAGGAATTCACGTTGATCATCCATCCGAAAGTCCGCGGTTTCATCTGCACCACCACGCACCCGCTCGGCTGCGAGCGCAACGTGCTCGAGCAGATCGCCGCCACGCGCGCGCGCGGCGTGCGCCACGATGGCCCGAAGAATGTGCTGGTGATCGGCGCGTCCAGCGGCTACGGCCTGGCCTCGCGCATCACCGCCGCGTTCGGCTTCGGCGCCGCCACCCTCGGCGTGTTCTTCGAAAAGCCCGGCAGCGACAAGAAGGCCGGCACCGCCGGTTGGTACAACGCCGCCGCCTTCGACAAGCAGGCCAAGGCTGCCGGCCTGTACAGCAAGTCGATCAACGGCGACGCGTTCTCCGATCAGGCGCGCGAGAAGGTGATCGAGCTGATCCAGCAGGACATGGGCGGCCAGGTCGACCTGGTGGTGTATTCGCTGGCCTCGCCGGTGCGCAAGCTGCCGAGCACCGGCGAAGTGAAGCGTTCGGCGCTCAAGCCGATCGGCCAGACCTACACCGCCACCGCCATCGACACCAACAAGGACACCATCATCGAAGCCTCGATCGAGCCGGCCACCGAGCAGGAGATCGCCGACACCGTCACCGTGATGGGCGGGCAGGACTGGGAGCTGTGGATCGATGCGCTGGACGCCGCCGGCGTGCTCGCCCCGGGCGCGCGCACCGTCGCCTTCAGCTACATCGGCACCGAGATCACCTGGCCGATCTACTGGCACGGCGCGTTGGGCAAGGCCAAGGTCGACCTCGACCAGACCGCGCAGCGCCTGCACGCGCGCCTGCAGCCGCAGGGCGGCACGGCCAACGTGGCGGTGCTGAAATCGGTGGTGACCCAGGCCAGCGCCGCGATCCCGGTGATGCCGCTGTACATCTCCATGGTCTACAAGATCATGAAGGAAAAGGGCCTGCACGAAGGCACCATCGAACAGGCCGACCGCCTGTTCCGCGAGCGCCTGTACCGCGAGGACGGCCAGCCGGCCGCCACCGACGACGAGAACCGCCTGCGCCTGGACGACTGGGAACTGCGCGACGACGTGCAGGACGCCTGCAAGGCGCTGTGGCCGCAGGTGACCACCGAGAACCTGTTCCAGCTCACCGACTACGCCGGCTACAAGCACGAATTCCTCAAGCTGTTCGGCTTCGAACGCCAGGACGTGGACTACGACGCCGACGTCGATCCGGACGTGACCTTCGATTGCGTGGAGCTCTGAGGGGCGGGGATTCGGGAGTCGTGTTGATCCCGCACAGAAGATGCGGCCGGCAGCGATGTCGGCCGTTTTCTTTTCTGGTGGTGGCCGAAGCGATGGCAGGCGAGGGCTGTGCAGTTGAGGCAGACCAAGGCCGTACCGTGGATTAGCGACGCTGTCCGCACCACCGAAGCAGCGACATGTGTGCCATAGCGCTCGCCCCGCGCATCGCCAACGTTCGATTGCCGGTCGCGGGTGAAGCGGCGATGCGTGCGTTGGCCGAGACCGCGTCGGGACTGAAGTCCCTCCCACAAAGACCCCAGCCATCCGTGCGGCGGCTTCCCCTGTAGGCGAGGGCTTCAGCCGCGACAGGCGAAGCGGCAATGCGCGCGTTGACCGAACCGCGTCGGGACTGAAGTCCCTCCCACAAAGACCCCAGCCATCCCTGCAGCAGCTTTTGCTTGTAGGAGCGGCTTCAGCCGCGACAAGCGAAGCGGCGATGCGTGCGTTGACAAAACCCGCGTCGGGAAATGAGTCGGTTCCATACCGCAGCGCTGCCCCGCGCCGCGAAACCCGCAGCGCCAGCGCCTTTACGATTCCCCACTCCCCATTCCCCAATCCCGGCCTTTCACCGCCTCACATCGAACCGCGTCGCCCCCACGCAGGCCTGCACCTCGGCCTCGCTCAGCGCCAGCACGTCGCCGGGCAGCGAGTGCTTGAGGCAGCCGGCGGCCAGGCCGAAGCGGATCGTGGCGGTGTCGTCCCACCCCTGGCTCAACCCGTGCAGCACGCCGGCGGCGAAGGCGTCGCCGCCGCCGATGCGGTCGACGATGCCGCTCAGCTCCTCGGCCGGCGCGTGCGCGACGCCGCCGTCGCGGCGCAGCAGCATCGCGCCCAGGCTGTGCCGGTCCACGCTGTGCGCCACGCGCTGGGTGCAGGCCATCGTCTGCAGCTGCGGGAACGCGGCAAAGGCGTCGCGCGCGCCGGCCTCCACCCGCGCCTGCACGCTGTCCTGCGGATAGCGGTGGCCCAGCACCACCTCCAGGTCGCGGTGGTCGGCGAACAGCACGTCCGCCTGGGCCAGCAGCTGTCGCAGGATGCCCGGCGCGTCGCCGTGCCAGGCCTCCCACAGCTTGGGACGGTAGTTGCCGTCGAACGACACCCGCACCCCGGCCGTGCGCGCCGCCTGCGCCGCGGCCAGCGCCGCCGCCGCGCCGGGCTCGCCCAGCGCCGGGGTCACCCCGGACAGGTGCAGCCACTGCGCGCCCTGCAGCAGCGTCGGCCAGTCGTGGCGGTCGCCGGCATCCTGCGCGAAGGCCGAGCCTGCGCGGTCGTAGGTGACTTCGCTGGGCCGGTGCCCGGCGCCGGTGCTGAGGAAATACAGGCCCATGCGCCCGGGCACGAAGCGGATGCCGCCGGTGTCCACGCCATGCCGCCGCAGTTCGCCGGCCGCGGCCTGGCCCAGCGGGTTGTCCGGCAGCACGCTGACCACGGAGACGGCATGGCCGAAATGCGCCAGCGCCACGCCGACGTTGGCCTCGGCACCGCCCACCTGCACCTCCAGCCGCGGCGTCTGCAGCAGCCGTTCGTGGCCGGGCGCGCCCAGGCGCAGCAACAGTTCGCCGAAGCAGACGAAGCGGGATGCGGTCATGGCGGGGCGGGTCCGGGCGGCCGAAGGGACGCCAAGCATGCCGTGAAACGCGCGCGTCGGCCAGATGAACTGACCATCGGTGTCATTTTGTGCGCAGCCAGGCCTTTCGCCACTGTCCGCGGTCGCGATCCTGCGCTATGTCATTGACTAAAAAGACCCTTGGGCGAGTTGGTACTCTGTTGCGCTGCAAGATGCCGCGATGTTTCGCAACTGTTAACGTTGTTTTTGACTAGCGGTGTCATTCGCGACAACGCCCGCAGTTCCACGCCGTCATGTAACCCTTGGGAGGGGAGGACATGCAATCACGTACCGAACGCCGGAAGACACCGGTTACCTTGCTCGCGCTGTCGATCGGCCTGGCCCTGCAGGCCGGCGCCCTGCAGGCGCAGGAAGCCCCGGCGCAGGCGCCGGCCACGGCCTCCGCCGATGCCACCACCGAGCTCGATACCGTCGTCGTCACCGGCTACCGCGCCAGCGTGGAGAAGGCGCTGGACATCAAGCGCGCCGAGAAGAGCATGGTCGACGCCATCGTCGCCGAGGACGTGGGCAAGTTCCCCGACACCAACCTGGCCGAGTCGCTGCAGCGCATCCCCGGCGTGGTCATCACCCGCGACGCCGGCGAAGGCCGCAACATCTCCGTGCGCGGCCTCGGCCCGGACTTCACCCGCGTGCGCATCAACGGCATGGAGGCGCTGACCACGGTTGGCGCCAGCGACCAGAGCGGCGGCACCAACCGCGGCCGCGGCTTCGACTTCAACGTGTTCGCCTCGGACCTGTTCACCCAGATGGTGGTGCGCAAGACCGCCTCGGCCGACGTCGAAGAAGGCTCGCTGGGCGCCACCGTGGACCTGCGCACCGCGCGGCCGTTCGACTACGACGGCTTCACCTTCGCCGCCAACGGCCAGGCCACCTACAACGGCATGTCGGAGAAGGCCGACCCGCGCATCGCCGCGCTGGTCGCCAACACCTGGGCCGACGGCACCTTCGGCGCGTTGATGTCGGTGGCCTATTCCGAGCGCCAGGTGCTGGAAGAGGGCAGCGGCACCACGCGCTGGGCCAACGGCCCCAGCAACAACGGCTACAGCCCCACCTCGCCGTTCGCCGCGGCCAACAGCGCCAACGTGTTCAGCCCGCGCATCCCGCGCTACACGCAGATGGAGCACAAGCAGAACCGCCTGGGCGTGACCGGCTCGCTGCAGTGGAAGCCCAGCGACAGCACCGAGTTCTCGCTGGACGGGCTGTACTCGAAGATCGACGCCAAGCGCGACGAGCACTACATCGAGGCGATCAGCTTCAGCCGCGGCCGCTCGCAGAACGGCAAGCCGGAGATGATCGTGCGCGACGGCTACGTCGATCCGGCCTCCGGCGCGCTGCTGTACGGCCGCTTCGACAACGTCGACATCCGCTCGGAGAACCGCCACGACGAGTGGAACACGGTCTTCAAGCAGCTCACCCTGAGCGGCGAGCACCGTTTCAGCGACACCTTCAAGATCACCGGCGAGATCGGCACCTCCAGTTCCAAGCACCGGAACCCGATCCAGACCACGGTGATCATGGACAAGAACAACGTCGCCGGCTACAGCTACGACTACCGCAACAGCTACACCTCGCCGGTGTTCAACTACGGCATCGACCCGACCGCCGCCACCGGCTGGACCCTGGCCGAAGTGCGCATGCGCCCGCAGTCGGCCAACAACGACTTCGACACCGGCTCGCTGAACTTCGAGTGGAACCTGGGCCCGAACTTCACCCTCAAGGGCGGCGTGCTGGCCAAGAACTACGGCTTCGACACCAAGGAGTTCCGCCGCGCCTCCGAGACCAGCGTGCCGGCCTTCGCCACCGGCAACCGCATCGTGCCCACCGACCTGGTCGCGCTGGCCGGGCTGAAGGGCATCGAGGGCACGCCGTCGAACTGGGCCGTGCCCGACCTCAACGGCATCGCCGATGCGCTGGACATCTACAGCGGCAACGGCACCTGGGCGTTGGCCGAGCGCGCGGTCAACACCCGCAGCGTGGAAGAGAAGGACCGCGGCGCGTGGTTGATGGGCGACTTCGCCTTCGACATCGGCGCGATCCCGTTCTCCGGCAACATCGGCGTGCGCTACGTGAAGACCAACCAGTCCTCCACCGGCTACGCCCTGGTCGGCGCGAACCTGATCAACACCACGGTCGAGCGCGACTACAGTGACACCCTGCCGTCGTTGAACCTGGTCGCCGAGATCACCCCGGACTTCCTGATCCGCTTCGGCGCCGCCAAGGTGATGACGCGGCCGGGCCTGGGCAGCCTGACCCCGGGCGTGACCGTCGCCGTGGCCGGCGGCGCGCGCACGGTCAGCGGCGGCAACCCGAACCTGGATCCGATCCGCGCCAAGACCGCCGACCTCGGCTTCGAGTGGTACCTGCAGGAAGGCGCGATGCTGGGCCTGGCGCTGTTCTACAAGGACATCGACAGCTTCGTGCAGACCGCGCGCACCATCGCCCCGTATTCCAGCAGCGGCCTGCCGGTCAGCCTGCTCGACGGCACCGGCGCGGCGGCCAGCGACGACTTCGTCTTCAGCGTGCCGCTCAACACGCCGGGCGGCAAGTTGAAGGGCGCCGAGTTCAACTACATCCAGCCCTTCAGCTTCCTGCCGGGCAAGTGGGCCAATTTCGGCACCCAGCTCAATTACACCTACGTGCAGTCGAAGATCCAGTACGTCACCGGCAGCGGCGCGCTGTCGTTCAACACCGACCTCACCGGCCTGTCGAAGAATGCGTACAACGCCACGCTGTTCTACGAAGGCGAGCGCTTCAGCGGCCGCGTGTCGCTGACCCACCGCGACGGCTACCTGACCCAGGTGCCGGCCACCGAGACCGGCTTCGACATGCACGGCATGCGCGGCACCAATGTCGTCGACGCCAAGCTGACCTACAAGATCGACGAGAAGATCGACATCAGCCTGGAAGGGCAGAACCTGACCAACGTGCCGTACTACGAGTGGGTGCAGACCAGCGCGGGCGGCGCGCAGCTGCCGCTGACCTACAGCGAGACCGGCCGCCAGTACGCGATCGGGGTGCGCTACAAGTTCTGAGGCGTGCGTTCGCCGGTGCCGCGCTGCGGCATCGGCAACCCCGCGCTGCCCGCATACTCGCGGGCCGGGGAGGGAGATCGCCGCGCGCTGCATGGTGCGCGCCGATCGCAAAGGAGCGAGATGAAACAGGCAATGTGCCGCAGCGCCATGCGCGCTGCGCGTGGTGTGGCAGCAATGGGTGTCTGGGCATGGCAGCCCTGGAGGCAAATGCGATGCGATGCCTGACAGCCATCGACTTCGTACGCACGTCATCGCATGTGCGGGCACCGCGCGTCGCGGCTAAAGCCGCTCCCACATGTGCGGTACTGCACTGTGGGAGCGGCTTTAGCCGCGACGCGCTGCACCGACACAGTTCGACAAGGCAAGGCTTTACTTCATACGCCTCCAACACGCAGTGCACGCGCCGCATTGCACACCGCTTCATCCTGCTGTGCTCCCTCGCTTTGCCAGCGATCGCCACAGCCGCCACCCCCGAACTCCTCTTCCGCGTCTCCGCCGACAAAGGCCTGGACGCCGACGTCGCCCACGGCGACCCGCAGCCCAACTTCCGCGACAAGATCACCCTGGTCCCCACCGGCGTGTCCGGCCAGGCGATCGAATGGGCCGACGATGGCGTGTTGTCCTGGAACGCCCCCGGCAACGTCTACACCCAGCGCGGCACGTTGTCGTTCTTCTGGCGTTCGCGCACCCCGGTGGGCGAAGCGCCGTTCGTGATCTTCCGCGTCGGCTACGCCGACCACACCAGCTGGGACATGGCCTGGCTGCGCATCGACTGGAACGGCCACGGCTTCGATGCCTTCGTCACCGACGCCAACCTGGCGCGCACCCGCGTCTCCTTCACGCTCGACAAGAACCCCGCGCCCAGCGCCTGGACCCACCTGGCGTTCGCCTGGGACGAGACCCGCGGCGTGCGCCTGTACGTGGACGGCAAGGAAGCCGCACGCGTGGACTGCACGCAGGCCTGCGCCGACGGCGGCTCGCTCGACTTCGACGCCGCGCTGGACCAGCTCGGCCTGGCCGCACGCGTGCTGGCGCCGCACCAGGTGCAGAGCCGCTACAACTTCCTGCGCGGCAGCGACCTCGACGAGATCCGCATCTACGACCGCATGCTCGACGCGGCCGGCATCGCCGCGCTGGCCCGGCAACAGGAACCGCGCAGCGCCGAGGCCGTGCCCGACAGCGCCGCGCGCAGCGCCTGGCTGCACCGCTTCGGCTGGGACCACGGCCGCGCCCCGCCGGCGCTGGATGCGCCCTCCACGCGCATCCGCAAGGTCGAGTTCGCCGATGCCAAGGACCTGAAGGAATGGATGTGGAAGGCGACCGACGGCATCGCCGAGACCACCTGGCCCGGCGTCTACAACCGCTCGCGCCTGCCCGGCCGCAACGACTACTTTCAGCTGCCCGACTGGAACGTCTACGTCGAAGGCGGCAAGGCGCTGGACCTGGCCCTGCCCGACGAACCGTTCAACCGCATCGAACTGCGCGGCGCCGCTTATGGTCAGGCCACCTATGCCGCCGATGGCGCCACGCCTGCGCCGTTGTTCACGCGCGCCCAGGGCACCGTACGCAGCGTCGATCAGTTCGAGCGCCGCCGCGGCGGCCACCTGCGCTTCACCAACGTCGCCCAGGAAACCCCGATCCAGGAAATCTGGGCCTACGACGTCGGCGCCGGCGCCGAGCCGGCCACCCCCAGCGCCACGCTGCGCTACACCGTGCGCAGCGACATCGCCCCGGACTACGCCAACCTCGCCGCGTTGCGCGCCTACATCGCCGGGCGCTACCCGCCGGATGAGCGCAGCACCGTGGTCGCGCTGCCGACCAAGGCACCGCAACGAAAGCGCGCCGACGACAAGACCGCGGTGCCGCCGCTGCCCATCGTGCACGTGCTCATTCCCTCCAATCTCGGCGATGCGCCGGCCGCGCAGCCGCTGATGCGCAGCTGGTCGTACGGCTGGGAGAACATGCACGACGGCCTGGACGGCATCGCCATCGACCTGCCCGCGCTGCAGCTGCAGGCCACGCACAACGGCCTGATCCCGCTCAACATCCGCGTCAAGGATCCGATCTGGCCGGGCCGCGACATGATCGACGTGTCGGTCTCGGTCGTGCCGGGACAGGCGCGCACGCTGTGGCTGGACCTGCGCGACCGCATCCTCGGCGACGACAGCCTGATGCTCAGCATCGCCTCGGCGGCACCGGGCTTCGACGCGCGCGCGCTGGACGGCGCGCAACTCCGCCTGCTGTTCAAGCCGCGCGAGCAGGCCAAGGCCGAACACATCGCCGACCGCTTCAACCAGGTCAAGGACAACTGGGGCTTCCTGGTCGAGGAACACACCACCTCCAAGCGCCAGCGCCTGTACGCGCGCCTGGATGCCGACATCCACGACCTGCTGCGCGTGGACCCGGACAACGCGCTGGGCCGCCAGTACTGGGCCGACATCAGCTACGGCAACCAGGGCCCGCTGTCGGTGCAACTGCCGCAGCCGCCCAAGGGCGTGCCGGGCTGGGCGTTCTGGCAGCTGGAAGACCTCAAGGCCACGCGTCGCTACATCCACTGGTGGATCGACCAGCGCCAGGTGGATTACGGCGACTTCGGCGGCGGCATCTCCGACGATTCCGACCTCACCCAGCAATGGCCCGGCGTCGCCCTGATGGGCGTGGACCCGGACAAGCTCAACGCCTCGCTCACCGCACTGTCCGACGCCAACTACCGCAACGGCATGTTCACCGACGGCCTCTCCACCATCGAGACCGACGAACTGCATTCCTACGAGGAGGGCATCAACATCAACAGCGCCATGCTCTACCTCAACTGGGGCGACCCGCTGACGGTGGAGCGGCTGATGCGCACGGTGAAGGCCTTCGACACCATCATCCAGGTCAACCCGCAGGGCCACCTGCTGTTCGCCAGCAACTGGTTCGGCGGGCGCAAGGTCTACCGCGAACCGAACTGGCAGTGGCAGAAACCCTACTCGTTCCCGATCCTGCACCCGGCGCTGCTGCTGGGCGGCTACAACGCCGACCCCAACAGCCGCCGCATCGTCACCGGCTTGGCCGACGGCTACCTGGCCCACGCCTACACCGACGCCCAGGGCCAGTGGGCGCTGCCCAACGAGATCCACTGGGCCACCGGCAAGACCCGCGGCGGCAGCCTGTTCGACGGCAGCGGCGGCCCCGACACCCTGCACACCTTCTGGGCCGCCTACCGCTGGACCGGCGACGCGCGCTATCTCAAGGCCATCGACTACCGCGTCGCCAAGGCCGGCCCCGGCGGCCTGTCCATGCTCAACGAGAACTTCCTCGACGTACTCGGCAAGCGCGACAGCTGGGGCGCCAGCCTGACCAAGGCGGCGGCCGACGCCGCCCCCGACGCCGTCCCGGACTTCGCCCACCACGTCGCCTGGGAACAGACCGGCGACCCGCGCTGGCTGGAGACCCTGTACCGCGCCGAGACCCGCGACAAGCTGCAGACCTTCTACATGAACACCGAAGGCCACTGGTGGAGCGACCGCGTCGAATCGCCCACCGTGAACCTGCAGCGCGCCCGCCTCGGCGGCGTCGCCCTCAAGCGCAACCAGACCTACCCCGGCCACACCGTCAGCTGGCGCTTCGCCGACCCGGAAGGTGCGGTGCAGGTGGCGCTGCTGCTGCCGAAGCCGCGGCAGGATCGCTTTACCGTCATCGGCTACAACACCAGTGGCAAGGTGCAGCGGGCGCAGATGACGGGGTGGAATGTCGCGGCGGGCCAGTGGCGCATGCGTGCGGGTGTGGATCGCGATGGCGATGGGAAGATCGATGGCAAGGCTGCCACGCGCGAGTTCGCGTTCGAGAAGAGCGGGGCGGTGGATGTGGAGTTCCCGGCCGGGCAGACGTTGGTAATGGAGTTCGAGTTGGTCACGCCGGCTGCGGTGCCGGTCGAACAGCGGTCGGATTTGGGGATCGGGCGTGGGGATGTGCGGGTGACCGCGGACGCTATCGAAGTCACCGTGCATAGCCTGGGGCATGTGGATGCACCGGCGGGGTTCGTGGTGCTGGAGGATGCGCGTAGCAAGGAACTGGCGCGGGCGGTGTTCCCAGCCATGGCCGCGCCGCGCGATCTGGAGCCGAGGACGGCGGTGGTGCGGCTGGTGGTGCCGGGCGGAAAGAGCGCCAAGGGAGATCGGCTGCGTATCGTCACCCAGGGCGACGTGGCCGAACTGACCCGGCGCAACAACGCGATTGAGTTGCCCTGATCCAACGGAGCATAAGCCAACAGCACTTCCTTCGATAACGGCAGGCGTTGTCGCAAGGAGGCGACCTCGGGACAGAATTTACATTTGTCTCCGCGCACCGGATTGCGTCGTGCTACAACGGGATCGTCTATCTGGGGGAAGGGACTCCCATCTGACCCTATTAAACGGCTGAGCGAGCTTGCGGTGTGCAGCGCATACTCATTACGCGTCAGGGAAGCTAGAACTCGACATTATCTCAGGGGGAATTAATGTTAACCAGAGTTTCGATCATCACGGTACTGGCCGGAATCACCATGTTTCTGGCCGTCACATCCGTGGATGCACGGGTTCGAGCGTCTGGCGCACATCACACATACAGTCACGGTGGCCATTACTCGTCGGGCCATGGCTCTTCGCACAAGGGTGGTAGCTACCGCAGCCCAAGCACAAATAATAGATATCGACGGCATAAGTCTTAATTTCTATAAGGTTAGAAGCCGAAACATGCAAAGAGCAATTGATAGGCCATCTAGGGGGCGGACTGCACTTCTCTGAGTTGGGCGCTTAGAAAATTCACTCTTATCCCGGTTCTCCGGTTCTCGTAGATGGAGACTACGAAATGACCAGTTTAGATATATTTGTCAGCGTAGGAGGTACTGCCAATGAAGAGCAGGAAGCTTTCGTCCGCGCTGTAGAAGATCGACTTCGTAGCGAAGGGCTTGTCCCTCATACCGTTGGTCGGAACACATTCGGCTCAGATGCACCTCTTAAAACCATCATGGAGTTGCTTGACAAATGTCATGGTACGGTTGTGATTGCACTTGAGCGCGTCTATTTCCCCAATGGAACTGAAATGCGAAATGGTCCAAGGGAGAAGCAGTTAAAAGAGATAAGTCTGCCTACTCCTTGGAATCAAATTGAGGCCGCACTTTCCTATGGCCGGGGACTCCCCTTGTTCGTGATTGTCGCGCACGAGATCAAAAGCGAGGGTTTGCTTGAGTATGGCTATGATTGGTACGTACAACGTGTCACGCCAATAGCTGCATCATTGCACTCAAACGAGTTCAATGGCGTTTTAGCAAGTTGGAAACAAAAAATATCGTGCGTCCCAAAGAAAGCTTCGGCAAAAATTACTCCTTCTGAGATGACGGTTGGACAGATTCTCGCTGCGGTCAAGCCAGCTCAGCTTTGGAGCGTACTGACAGCAATCGTGGCGCTCGTTGCATGCGCGTTTACACTGGGAATCAAGCTTTCTGCTAAGGGTTAACATCACTATTGTGTCTATGAGCGAACAAAGGGGATGTAGGTAATTAGGAAAAAATAAAAAACAAGGGTCAGAGGAAACTTTTTGTGTGCGGCACCTTTTAAATTTCGCTCTGACCCCAGTTCTATCCCAATTCTTCCTCGCTTCCCGCCATCGAATAGCCACTCGCTTCGTCTTCCGGCTTCGTTGCCCTACCGCGCTCATTGTCTTCGGCCCCGGTCACATCCATCGGCCACTACCTCCGGCAAGCGCCAAACCGGGATCTATGGCATGCTCGGCTCTCGGCGGTAGTGCTCGGGAGCGCGGCCCATGCTTCACCACCGCCTAACCGTTCGTTCAAGCCGATGCCGCTCCGCGAGACGGCTTCACTCAGGCGTTGGGCATCTAATGATCGAAGCAGATCAAGCCAAAGCTCTAGTCCTTCGCTGCTGCGAAGCTTCTCGCGAAGGAAGTGACCGTTTTGTTATTCAATCCTGCGTGCTTTTTTGACACGTATGGCTGCTGGCTGAAGTCCCGGGCTTTTCCTATCGACCAGACGCTGCACTTCTGCTTGCGCGAAGAAGAGCGGGTTGTGATCTTGCCCCGCGGTGAGCGTGATCGCGAGGAAGATGTCGCAGCTGCATCGGGAAAACTCTCTTCGTCCCATCACGTCAGCAGGGTTGCTGCCCGAAATTGCGAAAACATATGCTCTGCTTCCTGGAGAGTTGCGGAAGACGCACACGTGACGACGACAGCTGACGACCTCAAAGCCCAACTCGCCCGCTCGGGTGTCATCCTGGAGATCGGGGGATTCCGGCCGCCCGACGATCCCCTGGCGAGTTGGTTCGGTCGCGTGAACGTCTGCGCGCCGGGCGAGGCATGGCCGGAGACGGCGGGACGGCCGATGCATGCGCTGTGTCAGATCAATGTCAGCGACCTGCCGCTGCGGCCGGCCCGCCTCGCGGATATCGCACTGATTGCGGTGTTCATCGGTCCCGATACGCTCCCGGTCGATACGCCCAACGGGGAAGGGTGGTGTCTGCGGGCCTACAAGCGCCTCGATGGACTGGTCCCGTTGGCGCCACGGAATACCGATTCGCCTATCAGCGCATTTCCGATGCGGCCGCATGTCTTTCATGACGACTACCCGTGCTGGGAGGATGCGCCGATGGATCTGCCAGCAGACATCGAAGCGCGCTACCACGATCTCTTCCGGAACCTGGATGGCTTCAAGCTGGGAGGATGGCCGACGCTGATACAGGCCGAGATCTTCTGGGCGCCTTTCAAGCGCCATCCCGCGTCGCCGGAATTTGTCTTCCAGATCGACTCCACGGACAAGGGCCGCTGGATGTGGGGCGACGGTGGCGTCGGCTACTTCGGCCGCGGGACAGCGCCCGGGAAGGAGGACGAGTGGGCGCTTGCGTGGCAATGCTACTAGCGATGCTCGGCGGAGAAGGCTGCGGGACCAAGTGCGCAGTTGAGCGGGTGGTGCATCAAGCGAAGTCCTAGCCAGAAAGCACGCTGTTGTGCGCAATGGGCCTACAGGTCTACTCTGATCCAGTTGTTTGGTTGATCACATCAGGGGGTGTGACATGAAGTGTGGAATGCTTTCTTTGGTCCTGCTGGCGGGTCTTGTGGCATGTCAATCCGCACCCTCGCCGCGGCCGGCCGTCGCACATGGGGACGGCGCGTCGCCGGACCGTCCCGTCGATCTGTCCGCGGCGCATAGCGAAGGCGCAGGCATTGCGGCGCAACGCAAATGGCTCGATCAGCACTACCCCGGCGCGCGCATCAAATCGCAGTCGCTGTTGTTCGAACCGTCGGCCATGGACCTCATCACGATCGTGCTGCCCTCCGGCGAGGAGCGCGAGGTCTACTTCGACATTTCGTCTTACTTTGGGAAGTGGTGAGCGGCGCGATGGATGTCGCACAGGTATCTGTGATCGCATTGCTCGTATTGGTTGCGTGCGCCGGCATTGCTTTCGTCATGGCGATTGTCTTCCCATCTCGCCTGGCGTTGTGGCTGTCCCTGTTCACGACGACCACGACGTTTCTCTACCTGCTTTGCGTCGCCTGGTTCCTGCGGGACGGATTGGGACCGGACGCGGTCACATCGCAGGGGGTAGAGGCGGCCTCGCGTGTCGCAGTCAGTGACTGGTTTCCAGCATTGTGTTGGGTGTTCCTCAATGGTTCGGCCTATCTCGTCTATCGACGGAAATGTAGGAAATATGTCGAACCTGCTCCGTTATATGACCTGTGATCCGAATGAAGGATGCACTTTCTTGTGTGCGATTCCTTTGAAAGTTCATTCTGAACCAGTTTCTGCCCTGCGGGGTAACCATTTATTCAAGTATAAGCAGCGTCGCGGCGACGCTTAAAATCAGGTGTTAGCCCTCATATGTTGAGTCACACCAATTTTCGGGAGGTCTGGGAATCGACTCAAAATGGGGCGGTTCTTTGCGCCCTCATCAACGGCGACATCGGCTGGCTTATGTTCTTACCCTCGCCTGACGATCCAGGCTTCAGTTCTCGCAATCCGTCCTATTCGGGTCCACTTGACGCAACGATCGAATACAGGCTTTCCAATGGCCAAGTCGATTCATATCCAGCTTCATGGGCGCTGCCGCTCGCAACGATTGAGCGAGCCCTCGCCTCCTTCCGGGATACGGGAAAGCCACCATCTTTCGTCTGCTGGCACAACGACTCCGGTGATGCTTTAGAAGTCTGATCACCGGTCTAGGAAAAAGAGTCAGAGTGCACTTGTCTTGAAAATGCACTCTGACCCCAGTTCTCTCCTGACACTTCCCCAATCTGACAGTACTCCGTACGAGTTCGCATCAAGGCTAGACAGCATGTCGACCAGTCATCTCTCGACCAGTTATCTCGATGCGCTGAAGGAACAGCTACGTAAACTAAAGGTAGTACAACCGCCACATCCTTGGCGCCAAGTGACGACCGTTGCTGTTAGCGGTTTGCACTCCATCGGATTCGATATTGACTCCGAGTACTTGCTTGTCATTTCAAGCGCTGGGCGGGGAGTCATCGACTGTGATGCCGGGCAGAAGGTGTCACGAGACTATGAGGAGAACTATGAGGGAGAGGAGTTCCTGGAGGCCAATGGAATTGGCCCACTTCAGGGAAAGAAAATCCGCACATCAGGCCTAATGGGTGGAGGTCTACCGTTAGGCACATCCGATGGTTGGCATATTGAACTGGTAACCCTCGACTGGCCCATCAGGGAGATCATTCTCGTAGAGCCTTTTTCATCTCTCTACGGCGCCCGATACGGCAAGCCAGCGATCTTTCATAAGATCTGTGCGGAGTACGAGCTGAGAGCTAGTGGATTTTCGTACACGGGCAAGACGCTTGTCATTGCCACGTCAAGCGACATCGTGATCTTCTCAAGAGGTGGAAGCTGACATCTCCATTGCCTAGAAAATGAAGATGTCGGCACGGATAGTCTCGATCCGCCAAACTCGCTGTTGGTATCGATCCATCAACATCTGCCCCATGACCACATTCCAATTCCAACCCCGCTGGAAGGAAGAACTCGTCTGCATCGGGCCGGGTGGCGCGTTCGTGCTGGACTTCCCGATGGGCGTGCCGACCGTCTACGTGCCCACCGAGCATGCCTGGGCGCAGAGTGCACCTGCATGGGCACGCGATCTGTGGCCGGTGTTCAAGGCCGAGCTGGAAGCCTGGTGCGAGGCGCGCGACGTGCAGTTCTTCCTGGATGGCTCGGCCAAGTGCTACGGCGCCGTCGCCAAGGTCTAGGTGAACACGATGACGGCAGGCGAACGCGCGTGGCTTGGTATCCTGACGCGCCATCGCAGCAAGGTCTCCAATGAGCCAGAGTGCAGAGCGCGCCGACGCGACCAAGGTCCCGCTGTATCACCTGATTGCGCCGGAATCGCACGAGGTGCTCGGCCCGTGGGCGGACGCGTTCCCGGCGTATACCGTCGCGGTCGGCTACTCAAGTCTCGGCCACTTCTTTCTGCATGATCCGACCAGCCAGGATTACGCGGTGCTGCATCCGTTCAAGGCCGCGGGCAAGTCGTACGGCGCGCACGCCTCGACCGCAGCGTTCGAGGCGGCCATCCTGCGCGATGCGGGCTTCGAGGAGTACGTGTTGCGCGGCGACCACGTCCGCGCGATCGCTGCGCGTCTTGGCCCGTTGAAGCCCGGGCAGATCTATATCCCGCAACCGTATCCGACGCTGGGCGGAACGGAAGCACCCGAGACCTATGACAAGGGCGATGTGTGGGTCTTTGCGGAGCTTGTCGCGCAAAGCGTGGGTCTGTGACGCAAACTGGAATCACGCGGCGGGACGCGATCTTCTAAGTGAGAACCCGGGCGGCACCACATCGCCGCCCGGATCACACGCAACGCGAAAACCGCAGAGGCCGCGCCTTAGTGCTTCGCCGCTTTGCGCCGGTACACACCATTGAAGCTGACGTTGGCGCCGCCGCACTGCAGGTTGTCCGAGACCACCAGCAGGTCGCCGACCAGCTGCAGGCGGACCTTGCAGTCGTCCTCGCTGAGTTCCAGCCGATTGCCTTCCGGAAAGCCGCGTGCGGTGACGGCGCCCAGGTTGGGGCCGCCGGGCCTTTCCTCGGGGCTCGGGTTGGCGCTGGGCCAGTAGGCATCGCCGTTGGCAGTGAGGGTGCCGTCGCCGTTGGCGATCAGTTGCAGTTCGTTGTCGCCGTCGTGCCACTGGCCGACCCAGGCCTGCGGCTTCGGTGCGGCCGTCGCCGGCAGTGGCTGCACGCTGGACGCCGCCACCCAGCCGGCGCTGCCGCCGACCTTGTTGGGGTAGAACGCGCAGACGAAGCCGCCCTGGCGCTGCGCCAGGATCACCGTGTCGTCCTTGACCACATAGGCGCGCTGCCGGCATGCGGCCTCGCCCTTGGCCGGGCAGCCGTCGTCGTCGTTGAGCAGGTACAGGCGCGGCACTACGACCTTGGCGAGCGAGAACCCGGCCGTGCTCATGGGGAAGCCGCCATTGCGGCACATCGCCGTGTCCTCGTCCGGTGCCGCGTAGGCCAGTGCGGGAACCGCCAACAAGGCGAGCAGCCAGGTCTTGTGCATCAGAGTCGCTCCAAAGGTGGGGCGACAGTGTGGGCCAATGTGGGTGAACCGGTGGCGAGCGAGTTGGTGGCTGAGGACGTGGCGGGCCTTCCACGCTGCGGAGCGTAGTGTTGGCCTCGCTCGATACTGCTGTTTCTGCATGTTCGAGGCAGTGACCAAGCCGGAGAAAACGATGCAGGTCGTACTCGGGCCGTTCCGTGGAAAGGACCCCACTTGGCATCTCAACGACACGATCTGCGTGCGGTTCTATCCGTGATGCGAGCAGCGCCGCCCGGTCATCCGTTCGAGCCGAATCTGGAGCCGGAGCAAACACCATGAGGCTGTGCCGCCGCCGCGTCGCGATGACTGCTTCAGTGCTGCAGCGACGGTCGACCGTCCTGCATATCCTCACCGGCCTGCCTGATCCGTCGAACAGCCGCCCTGCTTGCCGGCGCATGGCGACGCGTGATGAAGCACCGTGTGCTCGCCCTCGCGGTCACGCCGCTCCCCGCCGGCTGGGTGCTGCCGCTGTGGTGCGGCGTGGAAACGTGGCTGACGTTCTGGCAACACCAGGGCGTGGCTCCGCTGCAGCATGGTCTTCCCGGCGACTCCTTCCCCTACCTGGCCTTCGCTTCGGCCTGCTTCAAGGTCGCCAGCGTGTGGCTCGCCGTCGCGGTCAGCCTCTGGGCGTTCTCGGCACGCGTGCCTGTCTACGCCGGAGCCGACGAGTTGTCATGCACGCGTGCTGCAATCGATCTGGCCCGTTGCGGCGCGGCTGTATCCGGTTCCGGCAGGCTGGCGCTGCGAGCGACGCACGCGCCGCGTCCGCGTGCCGCAGGCGACTGCGCCGGACGCACCGGGCCGCAGACGCTCGGCACCGCTGTCCACCTGGACCGACGTGCGTGCGTTTACCCTCCGGGACTGCGCATCCGCGCCTGCACGCCGTCACGTATGCCGTGCCGATGCGCGCGTCCGCCATCCGATCGTTAGAGAGCCAAGCTACCGCATGCATCCTGTCATCCACTTCCGCTCCCGCCTGCTCGAGGTGAGCGCCGAGCCGGAGAATCCGATCAATCCGATCCACGGCAGCTCGCTGCTGGACTGGCTGCGCGTGCGCGTCGGCGACGCCATGGTGCTGTCCGAACCGGACCCAGAGGATTGGGGCTGGGCCTCCGAGGCGGAATGCCAGGGGCGCACCTACCTGGTCGGCGCCTATGCCGAGGAAGAGGTCGACGGCAACCATACCTGGATGCTGCAGATCGAGAAGCAGCGTTCGTTCTGGGAGCGCCTGCTCGGCCGGCATGCGATGCGCGACGACGATCCGTGCTTTGTCCGGTTGCATGCGCTGATCGCCGCCGAACCGCGGTTCACCGACCTGGTGGTGGACCGCGAACGCTGAGGGCCGCTGCGGTCTCGTGGCAACGCTGAGTGGCGTGCTGTCGCCGACTGCAGCACACGCGTCATCGCACTTGGGTATGCTCGGCGGCCCCTCTCCGTCCGCGTTGCCACGATGCCGATCCGCTCCCTGTCGCTGTTCCCGTTGCTGCTGATCGGCACTGCGCCCGAGCTGATGGCGGCGCCCAGGCACTGCCTGCCGTATGGGCCGACCCAGGTCACCTTGTCCGGTACCCTGGCGCCGTCTTCCACTGACACCGCCTCGCCTACTGCGCCGCACTCGCACACGCACGCCGATGCCGGCGCGGCAGCGACCCAGGAAGAGGTGCTGATCCTGCCGCAGCCGCTCTGCGTGGCGGCGTCGGCAGACGGGCAACAGCCGCGGCATGAGCAAGTGCGCCGACTGCGGTTGGCGGTCACCGAGGACCAGGCGGCGCATCTGCGCGAGGAAGGCGCCGGCCAGGTGGTGCGGGTCACCGGAACACTGGCGCATGCGCCGACCGGCCCGGATGCACCGCCGCTGCGCCTGACCGTGCTCGGTGTGGACAGCGATTGAAGAGCCGGACGGACAGGGGCATTTGCTGCGACTCAATGGCATGTGTCGTCGCTGCGTAGGAACGGCTTCAGCCGCGATGGGTGTTCCCGGTAAAGCATGTCGCGGCTGAAGCCGCTCCTACGTGGGGGCCTCTTGCCGTGAGGTGGAGGCTCGGTGAGACCGGATGTTTCTGTTGCCCAGGCCCAGCTGGTTCTGTGCCCACGCTGGCCGCTGGCGCGCTCGGGGAAGCGCTCGCATTGACGGCGCGCAGCGGCTAACCGAGGATCGCCATGCCGCGCCTGGCGGCCCAAGGTGGCAGCGATCCATGAGGGGAATGCGCTTTCTGTGCGCGGTGGGCCTGTGGCTGGGTGCGTTCGCCGCCGCCGCGGGCGAGCCGCCGGCACGCACCGTCCAGGCGTTCTATGCGTGGGCGATCGCGCCGGAGCAGGGCAACGGCGACGTTGCGCAGGTGCGGCATCTGCTGGGGCGGGAATTGTTCGCGGCGCTGGAGGCGCAGCGCGCCTACGAGGCGGCCTGCGCCAGGCTGGTCCCGGCCGACGTCAAGCCGCACATGCTGGACCAGAGCCCCTTCTTCCTGTGGCCGGACCAGCCCACCGCGTTGGTCTCGACGACCGCACAGGTCGAGGGCGACACCGCGCGGGTGCGCGCCCGCCTGGCCGTCGATGGCCTGCAGTGGACGGACACGGTGGTGCTGGGCCGCCAGGACGATCGCTGGGTGATCCTCGACATCGCCTGGCAGGAAGGCACACTGACCCAGCGCCTGGCCGCATTCGCGGCGCAGCGCTGCACGCCGTGAGGTCGCCGGCGCGTACGAGAGAACGGATGGCCTACCTGTAGGAACAGCCGTCGCGCCGTCGTTGCAATGGCGATGCAACACGAACGACATATCGTGCCGCGCTGCGCCACAGTCTGGCGCATGCCGTCGCGTGCTGCTGCGCAAGCCGAACGGACTCGATTTCGCGCGCTCACAAGGACACGACATGCTGCATCCCCATCTCTCCCCGCGGCCGCTGACTGCGCGCGCCGCGCCGGCCCGTACCCGCCTGGCGCAGGCCTGCGCCGCCCTGCTGCTGGTCTCGGTTGCCGCCACTGCCGCCGCGCAGGACAACGCGCCGTCGCTGGCCGGCAGCGCGTCCCGCCCGGCCAACGCCGCGGGCACCGGCGACGCGGCGACCTCGCTGGACACCATCATCGTCACCGCCGAGCACCGCGAGCAGAACCTGCAGGAGGTGCCGGTGTCGGTGGGCGTGGTGCAGGGCGAGGCGATGCGCGACTTCACCGCCGGCGGCGACGACACGCTGCTGGCGCTGTCCGGCCGCGTGCCCAGTTTCTATGCCGAAACCACCACCGGCCGCATCTTCCCGCGCTTCTACATCCGCGGCCTGGGCAACATCGACTTCTACCTTGGCGCCTCGCAGCCGGTGTCGATCATCCAGGACGACGTGGTGCTGGAACACGTGGTGCTGAAGTCCAATCCGGTCTATGACCTGGACCAGGTGGAAGTGCTGCGCGGCCCGCAGGGTTCGCTGTTCGGCCGCAACACCACCGCCGGCATCGTCAAGTTCGACAGCATCAAGCCCAGCGACGACTACACCGGCCGGGTCACCGCCAGTTACGGCAGCGACAACACCGTTTCGGTCGACGGCGGGATCGGCGGCCCGATCAACGACGTGCTGTCGTTCCGCGTGTCCACGCTGTACCAGCACCGCGACAACTGGGTGGACAACACGTTCCCGGGTCCCAGCGACGACGGCACGGTCACCCCGAAGAAGGACGCGATGGGTGGCTACGACGACCGCAACGCGCGCCTGCAGCTGCTGCTGAAGCCGAGCGAGCACTTCTCGCTGCTGGGCGCGTTCCACACCCGCGACTACGACGGCACCTCCACCCTGTTCCTGCGCGGCGCGCTGACCAAGGGTTCCAACAAGGTCGACGTGCCGCGCGACCAGGTGGCCTACGACGAGGCCCACGACAACCCGCAGGCGTACAGGACCCACGGCGCCTCGCTGAAGGCGATCTACGACTTCGGCGGCGTATCGCTGACCTCGATCAGCGCCTACGAGACCACCTCTGGCTACAGCCGTGGCGACACCGACGGCGGCGCCGCGGCCAACTTCCCGGTCAACGGCGTGCCCAACGGCTACGGCCAGTCGATGGGCCAGGTGCGCGACCTGGACCAGTACACCCAGGAACTGCGCCTGGCCAGCGAAGGCGACGCCCCGCTGCAGTGGCAGGCCGGCGCGTTCTACTTCGACGGCAAGGACACCACCGATTTCTACCAGCGCGCCTACTTCCTGCAGACCGCCGCGCACAATCCCAACAACTGGGTGCGCCTGCACAACAGCAACACTTCCTGGGCCGGCTTCGGCCAGCTGACCTACGCGGTCACCGACGCGCTGACCCTGACCGCCGGCGTACGCCAGACCCGCGACAGCAAGGAGACCAGGCTGCTCAAGACCGCCGACACCGCCGCCGGCGTGGTCACCTACAAGGGCCGCCGCGACGTACGCCTGGCCGACACCCAGCCGAGCTGGGACCTGAGCGCGATGTATGCGATCAACCCGAACGTCAACGTCTACGCGAAGGTCGCCCGCGGCTTCCGCGGCCCGACCATCCAGGGCCGTTCGGCGGTGTTCAACTCCGACTTCACCACCGCCGACTCGGAAACCATCCTGTCGTGGGAAGCCGGCATCAAGAGCAACCTGTTCGACAACCGCCTGCGCCTGAACGTCACCGGCTTCACCTACACCGTCGACGACATCCAGCTCAACGGCAACGACGCCAACGGCAACGGCGTGCTGTTCAACGCCGACAAGGCCAAGGCCTACGGCATGGAGGCGGACCTGGACTGGCGCCCGATCCCCAACCTGTCGCTGACCGCCGGCCTGAGCCTGCTGCACAGCGAGATCCAGGACAAGCGCGTCTATGCACAGGTGTGCGGCCTGAACGGCGTGGTGGTGTGCACGGTGAAGGACCCGACCATCCGCATCGGCAACAACACCTTCGCCCAGATCGACGGCAACCCGCTGCCGAACGCGCCCAAGTACAACGTCAACCTGGCCGCGCGCTACGACATCCCGGTCAACGATGGTGGCGCGTTCTTCGTCGCCACCGACTGGAACAAGCAGGGCTACACCAGCTTCGTGCTGTACGACTCCACCGAGTTCACCTCCAACGGCAACTTCGAAGGCGGCCTGAAGCTGGGCTACACCGGCGACTACGGCGCATGGGAAGTGGCCGCG
This sequence comes from Xanthomonas sp. NCPPB 901, assembly GCF_056725085.1. Taxonomy (NCBI): domain Bacteria; kingdom Pseudomonadati; phylum Pseudomonadota; class Gammaproteobacteria; order Lysobacterales; family Lysobacteraceae; genus Xanthomonas; species Xanthomonas sp. NCPPB 901. The sequence goes on from NZ_CM161511.1 coordinate 61,970, forward strand.
TTCGCCCGCAACATCACCAACGAGAAGAACCTCAAGGGCGTGATCGAGAACTACATGGCGGCCGTGTACAACGAACCGCGCATCGTCGGCGTCTCGTTCAACCTGCACTGGCACTGACCGCAGGCATCGCAGCACACCGCGCCGGCAGCGCAGGCCGGCGCCAGCGGGCGGGAGGGCGATGGTCCTCCCGCCCGTTTGCGTTTGGTAGGAGCACGTTGCCGTCGCTGTGACCATAGCCGTTGCCGTTGCCGTTGCCGTTGTTGCTGTGGCTGTTGCCTTGGTTGTTGCTGTGCTTTGGTTTGGGCTGTTGTTTCGGCTTTTGACTTACCGGGTTCCCTTACGAAGCGGCGGCCAGCGCGGGGAAAAACCCCGAAGGGGCGGCGTACATGGATGTACGCCGTCCGCGGCAGGGGCAGGATGCCCCTTCCGCGGATCCCCGTGATGGACGCGGACCCGGAGCGCGCAGCGCGGAGGGCGCGTAGGCAGGGTGTGCTTTCTTTTGGTTACTTTTCTTTGCACAAGCAAAGAAAAGTAACTCGCCCGCAAGGGCGAAAGCCTTTGCTGTTGCTTCAAGCATGAGTGCCGGACAAGAAGAACTGTAGAAGCGGCTTCAGCCGCGACCGCGACGCGCCAGCCTCGCTATGCCCCTGGGACGATGGCCCCCTGCATTGCGGCAGCCGCCGGTCACTGCGTCGGGACTGAAGTCCCTCCCACAACACGTGTCTGCGCGTGACGCATACGCTGGCGCGATGCCCACTCGTAGAAGCGGCTTCAGCCGCGACGGGCTCTACCGGGAATGCCCATCGTGGCTGAAGCCGCCCCTATGGGTTCCGGATCCCCGCGCAAACCTGCCGCCCATCCCAAATCCCATGGCGGCCCCGCCCCCGCTCTGCTAAAGTCCGCGCCCAGCGCTGCCGGGTCCGGCAGCCGGGCACAGCCGCCGCCATGCCTTCATCCGTGAGTCTTTCGGGGGAATGGTGCATGCGCGTCGCGCGATCGATGTTGTCCTTGTCTGTGATGTCCGTGGTGCTGGGCTGGGCGTCGCCAACACGCGCAGCCGACGGCGAGGCCGCGCCTCCCCCCGATCCCACCACCCTCGACCAGATCGTCGTCACCGGCGAGAAGAGCGGCCGCAGCGTGCAGGACACGACCAGCTCGGTCGCCGTCACCACCGAGGCGCGCATCGAGCAGGAGAACCTGCAGAACGCCTACGAGGTGTTCAACCGCACCGCCAACATGGCGCAGACCTACGGCGACGCCGGCTTCAGCATCCGCGGTATCCGCAACATCGACGGCGGCAGCGATGCGCCGCTGGCCACCATCTACCTGGACGGCGCCGCCCTGCCGTGGAAGGCGATCAGCTGGGCGCCGCTGAGCCTGTGGGACCTGCAGCAGGTGGAGGTCCTGCGCGGCCCGCAGTCCACCCTGCAGGGCGAGAACGCCCTGGCCGGTGCCATCGTCCTGCGCACCGCCGAGCCGACCATGGACTGGCAGGGCAAGCTGCGGGTGCTGGCCTCCGATCCGTCCGACCGCAGCCTGGCCGGCGCGATCGGCGGCCCGATCGTCGCCGACGAACTGGCGTTCCGCGCCTCGGTGGAGCAGCGCAGCTTCGATGGCTACACCTGGAACCTCACCCGCCAGGCCGCCGACGATGCGCAGGTCTCGGCGATCTACCGCGGCAAGCTGCTGTGGACGCCGTCGGCGATCGCCGGGCTGAAGGTGCAACTGGGCTACACCCGCTCGCACCGCACCGGCCCGTACATGTACACCTACGTGCGCACCGACCTGCCCGATTACTTCGAACACCGCTACGCCACCAACAACACCCCGGACCGCACCCGCAGCGACAGCGACATCGTCACCCTGCAGGCCGATTACGCGCTCTCCGATGCCTGGTCGCTGTCCTCGGTCAGCGCCTGGAACAAGGTCACCTCGTCGAGCATGTGGGACATGGACCATGGCCCGGACAACGCCGGCTACGCGCAGCGCCAGCTCGACGACACCACCGCCTCGCAGGAGCTGCGCCTGCACTACGCCGGCGCCGCGGTGCAGGGCCTGCTCGGCGCGTACTGGGCGCGGCACGTGGAAGACAACGACGCGCAACTGCTGAACAACGTCGCCACGCCGACCACGACCATTGCCGGCCTGCTGCGAAGCGCCGGCTTCCCGGCCGCCACCGCCACCGCGATCGCCACCCGCTACGCGCAGGCCCTGCCGGTGATTCCGGTCGACTACGTCAGCGCCAGCCCGACCCGCTCCAGCAACCGCGCGCTGTTCGCCGACGGCCAGTGGCAGGTCGGCCGCGGGTTCTCGCTGCTGGGCGGGCTGCGCTACGACCGCCAGCGCTACGCGATGGCCTCCGACACCACCGCCGCCTTCGCCGGCCGCTATCCCGACCCGGCCGCCTTCGCCGCCAGCGGCACCGCGCTGTACCGGGCGATCGTCGCGATCAACCAGGGCGTGGCCGGCATCGTGCGCTCGGCCAACGGCGAGGTGGCGTGGAACACGCGCGACTTCGATGCGCTGCTGCCCAAGCTCGGCGTGCGCTACGACTGGAGCCCGGACCTGTCGAGCAGCCTGGTGGTGCAGCGCGGCTACCGCTCCGGCGGCTCCAGCTTCAACTCGGCGCGCAGCCAGGCCTTCCCCTACGACCCGGAATACACCTGGAACTACGAGGCCTCGCTGCGCTCGCAGTGGCTGGACCGGCGCCTGACCCTCAACGCCAACGCCTACTACATCGACTGGAAGGACAAGCAGACCACCGCCTACTTCGGCCTCAACAGCTTCGACTACAACACCGTCAACGCCGGCCGCGCGCATCTGTACGGGGCCGAGCTGGAGGCCAGCCACCGCCCCAACGAAGCGTTCGACTGGTACGGCTCGCTGGGCTATGCCCGCACCCGCTACGACAGCTTCGCCACCATCGCCGGCGCCTCGGTCATCGACTACGCCGGCCGCGAGTTCGCCTACGCGCCGCACTGGACCGCGGCGCTGGGCGCCAACTGGCGCTTCGCCGAGGGCTGGCTGGCCAACCTCAACGCGAGTTTCCGCGACCGCGTGTACACCGACATCGGTGCCGGCGCCGTGCAACTGGCCTCGCGCACCGTGGTCAACGCCAAGTTCGGCTACGAAAACCTGGACTGGAGCGCGTGGATCTTCGCCAACAACCTGCTCGACCGGAACTACGTGCAGTACCGCTGGGCCACCGATCCGGTCGCCATCCTGGGCGCGCCGCGCGTGGTCGGCATCGGCTTCGAGGCGCGCTGGTGATGACCGCCCTCGCCACCGCCGGCTATCTGCTGGCCGCCGCGCTGGCGGCGCTGGCGTTCTACCTGGCCACCGCGCACCAGCGGCTGCGCCCGGCCTGGCGCCGGCATGCGCGCGCGCTGCGCGTGGCCGGCACGCTGCTGTGCGTGGCGGCGCTGGGCGCGGCGATCGCCGCGCTGGGCATGTGGGCCGGCGTCTTCGCCGCGCTGAGCGCGACGATGCTGGCGGCGGTGGCCTTGCCCTACCTGGATGCCTGGCGGCAACTGCGCGGAGGCGACGCCGATGTGGGCTAGGTGGCTGGCGGCGATCGTGCTCGGCCTGCCGCTGGCGGTGGGCGCGATCGGCCTGTGCGTGCTGCTGTGGCCGGGCGATCTGCAGGTGCATACGCTGCCGTGGCTGTTGCTGGTGTTCCCGGCATGGGTCGGCACGATGTCGCTGGCCTTCGTGTTCCGCAGCGGCGCGCGCGCTTGGCTGTGGCTGGGCGCGGCGACCGCACTGTGCTACGCCGCGCTGTTCCTGCTCAAGGCCGCCCATCTCGTGCAGGTGACGCCATGAAGGCCGCCACGCTGCGCCAGTTCCTGTCGGCGCACAGCTGGATGGGCCTGCTCGCCGGCATGGCCTTGTTCATCGCCTTCTACGTCGGGGCGATCAACGTGTTCACCCACGACCTGGAGCAGTGGCCGCGGCCGCCGGCGGCGCACGCGCTGGCCCCGACGCTGCCGCCGGAACAGGCCGCGCAGGCGCTGGCCGACGCGGTGCTGGCGCGGCATCCGGCGCTGGCCGAGTCCTACACGCTGATGCTGCCGGGCGAGGGCCGCACGCTGCCGCAGTTCTATGCGTTCGGGCCGACCGCGCAGCAGGCCTTCGGCGGCATCGTGCAGTTCCAGCCGGGGGCCGATGGGCAACCGCTGCAACTGCCGCAGCGCAGCGGCTTCGTCGATTTCCTGTACGACCTGCATTTCACTGCCGGCCTGCCGCGTACCTTCGGCACCTACCTGTTCGGCGTGGTCTGCCTGCTGTACGGGCTGGCGCTGGTCAGCGGCGTGGTGCTGTACGTGCCGGTGCTGCTCAAGGACCTGTTCGCGCTGCGCCGCGGCCGCAACGTCAAGCGCCTGTGGCAGGACGCGCACAACGCCATCGGCATGCTGTCGCTGCCGTTCCACGTGATCTTCGCCTGGTCCGGCGCGGTGCTGACCCTGGGCGTGCTGCTGCTGGCGCCGTTCCAGTACCTGGTGTTCGACGGCAAGCTGATGCAGGTGCTGCAGCCGGACTTCGAACTGGCCCCGCACGTGCAGCCCGCGCACGTGCCTGCGCCGATGCTGCCGGTGGCCGAACTGGTGGCGCGGGCGCGCGCGGCCAACCCCGGCTTCGTGCCGGAGAGCCTGTCCTTCCACGATGCCGGCGACGCCAACGCGCAGGTGGAGCTGTACGGCCACCAGGACCAGCGCCGGCTCAACACCCTCGCCGGCGTCGCCCTGCGGGCGGCCGACGGCAAGGTGCTGCGGGTGCTGTCGCCGCAGAGCATGTCGCCGGGCGTGGCCGCGCTGCGCGGCCTGCAGACCCTGCACTTCGGCAACTACGGGCGCTGGCCGCTGCAGTGGCTGTACTTCCTGCTCGGGCTCGGCGGCGCCTTCCTGTTCTACAGCGGCAACCTGCTGTGGGTGGAAGCGCGGCGCAAGCGCCGCCAGCACGCGCAGCCGCGGCGCACCCACGTCATGGCGCGGCTGACCACCGGCGTGTGCCTGGGCTGCGTGGCCGGGGTGTCGGCGCTGTTCGTGGCCGCGCGGCTGCTGCCGCCGGGCATGGAACGCGGCGCGTACTACGCCGTGTTCGCGCTCGGCGTGGCCTGGGCACTGCTGCGTCCCACCGCCCGCGGCGCCTACGAGTTGCTGCTGGCCTGCGCGGCGCTGACCGCGCTGGTGCCGCTGGCTGGATTGCGTGGCGCCGCCGGCTGGGTGGCGCCGTGGAGCAGCGGCACGCTGCTGGCGATCGATGCCTGTGCGCTGGCGCTGGCCTGGGCCTACTGGCAGATGGCGCGCGCCGCCTATCGCCGCGGCCAGGGTGGCGATCCGCACAGCGTGTGGGCGTTCCCGCCGCCGCGCTGACGCGCGGGAGGCGAGGCCAGGCCGGTGGCGCGTATGGCACCGCTGTCACGCAACCGGTCGTCCCGAAAGTGGACAATCGCGCGCCGGTGCTTTTTCATGGTCTCGACGTAGGCACCGCAGCGTTCGCGCGAAACGGGCTCGAGTGACAGGATGTGATGTGACCTGTTACGCGTTTCGCACTGCGCTGCCGTCGACAGGGGACTGCATGCACGAGCGTTACCAGGAGCCACACGACGCGCCGCCGGGCGAGGCTTACGCGGCGCAACTGCGCAAGGGGTTCGCCGCGCTGCGGTTCGACCCTCCGCTGGAACGGGCGTACCGCCACTACACCGCCGCCACACTGGGCTTCGCGCAGCGCGTGGCGGCCTCGCTGGGCGTATTGATCGCGCTGCTGCTGTTGGGCTGGGACGCGGTGCATTTCGGCTGGCGCGGCGGTGGTGGCCTGCTCGGCTATGCGGTGGCGGTGCGCGCGGCGACCCTGCTGGCGCTGCTGTGGGTGGCGGCCGCGATCCACCGCGCCGACACGCACGGCCCCGGCCGTGCCGCGCTGCTGCTGCTGGTCGGCGGCACCGGGCTGGTGCTGTCGAGCATCGGCTATCCGCCGCAGGAACTGCGCTACGCGGCCGCGGTGATGACCCTGGTGCTGGTGGCCGGCTTCTTTCCGCTGGGCCTGGCGCTGTGGCAGAGCGTGGCGGTGGCGCTGCTGCTGTGCGCGATCAGCGCCGCCGCCGGCCACCTGTTGCTGGACGGCGCGGCGCGGGACGCCTACCTGCGCCTGCAGTGGCTGCTGTGGACGGCGGTACCGGTCGGCGCGGTCGGCGGCTACCTGCGCGAGCACTCGCGCCGCGAAGGCTTCCTGCAGCGCCGGGTGCGCGACGACGAGGCCTTGCGCGATGCGCTCACCGGGCTGGGCGACCGCCGCCGCTTCGACGAACACCTGGCGGTGGCGCTGGCCGAGCGCCGGCGCCTGCAGCGCGGCCTGGCGCTGATCCTGGTCGAACTGGACGGCTTCGCCGCGCTGGTGCAGCGCAACGGCGCCGCTGCCGCCGACCGCGCGGTGCTGGAGGTGGCCGAGGCCATGCAATGCCTGCTGCGGCCGCTGGACGTGGCCATGCGCATCGGGGCCGACCGTTTCGCGCTGGTGCTGTACGACGCCAGCGGCGCGCACCTGCGGCAGGTGGCGCCGGCGCTGCGCGACATGGTCGAGGTGATGGCGATCGCGCAGGACGCGGCGGCGCTGACGGTCAGCGTCGGTGCGCTGCTGGCCGCGCCGGAGGACACCCCGGCCACGCTGATGCAGCGCGCCGAGGCGCTGCTGGACGCCGCGCGTGCCGTCGGCAACCGGGTGGTGCTGGCCGAGGACACCGGCTGGTAGGCAGGCGGCGACCGCCATGTACCGGTACGGCCATGGCGGGCGGCGACGATGCCCTGCGCACGTTGCGGGCAGGGGCGGATGTGCTTGGCCATTTGGTGCGGCGCAGGCTCGTTACGCCGCGCGCAACGCCGTGCGTTCCGCCGCGCCAGGTAGTGACGGATCCGTGTGCGTCGTGCGCAGCGCGCCGCAGTGCAAGTCCCTCTCACCACGGCCCGGCCGACGCCTCGATGCGTGCTCCACGGTTGTAGGAGCGGCTTCAGCCGCGACAGGGGTTACCGGCAATGCGCGTCGCCGCTGAACCCGTTCCACGAGGCACGTTGCCTGCCGCTACGCCAGCACCATCGTATGCCGAGGGCTGGGCCAGAACAGCGCGGCCTGGCCCCACCCGGCGCTGCTGCCGAAGCCCAACTGCCAGACTTCGCCATCGTGGATCACGAAGCGGTTGCCCTGCTTGTCCACCCGCTGCCCGCTGTAGCCATCGGCAATGCCGCGCTGGGCGACCGCATCGAGCAGCCGCTGCCGTTCGGCGCGATTGGCCGGGGTTGCACTTAGCCGCGACGGCAGTGCGAGCATCTCGTCCTCGCTGTACTTGAAGCAGCGCAAGGCGCAGCGATTGGCGTAGAGGAACACCGGGTCGGCGCTGGCGTCATGCGCCAGGATGGCGTACGGCGCCTGCGCATGCAGCCAGTGGTAGCGGTCGGCGACGGCGTCGGGGCAATACAGGCCGTGACCGCTGAGCGCGCGGTAGCAGTCGTCGATGCGCGCGAGCAGGGTCGTCTGCGGTGCGGAAGGCGGCATGGTCGCGCTCTGGCAGCCTGCGGGAGCCCGCATTGTCGCGGATGCGCACGTTCGCGGACGTGACCCCGGCCCTGGTCTGTGCCTGCGCCACGCCGGTGACGGCGCGGCCACGCGGCGCAGGCGCTCAGAACGTCCCGCGCTGCACGAACGGCACCTGCGCATAGAGCCGGCGTTCGCCGCCGCGCGGGTCGTGCGCCAGGCGGCTGTCGGTGTCGAACAGCAGGGTCTCGCGTTGGGCCAGCGAATACGGGTCCCAGCGCGGCAGGCCGGCGTGGTTGGGGTCGCCGTGGCGGGCGAAGGCGAGCAGCGCCGCGCTCATCGCATCGGCCATGCGCTGCGCGTCGGCGCCGTCGCCGGTGCGCGAACCGGGTTGGCGGATGTTGTCGAACACCAGCGGGATGTCCAGGGTGTGGAAGGCGCCGAACTTGCCGCCGTCCAGCGGCGAGCCCCAGTCGAGCTGGTAGACCCAGGTCGGCGCGCCCTGCCGCGCCCGCGCCTCGGCTTCCTCCACCGCGCCGCGCCAGGAACGGCCGGCGGTGGTGGCGGCGAAGAACACCTCGCTCGGCGTGTAGTGCGGATACAGCCGCCGGTACTCGGCGATCACCATCTGCGGCGACAGGTCCACGTACTGTTCCTGCGCCAGCTTGTCCGGCAGGGCGTCCCAGCTCAGCGCGAAGTTGGCCGGATCGTGGCCGAGGAAGGCGCGGGTCTCGTCGCGGGTGTTGCCGATCACCATCGGGATGCGCGCCGACTGCGGCGGCGCGTCCGGCCAGAACGGATGCCGGTGCAGCACCTGCGCATCCAGCACCGGGCCCAGGTACAGCGCGGCGGTCTCGGCGCGCGAGGGGTCGGGCGTGCGCGTGGCCTCGAGCACGCGCTGCATCGGCAGCGTGCGCAGCGCGTCCAGTTGCGTTGGTTCCAGCTGCAGGGCCTGCAGCAGCAGCTGCGCACGCTGGCTGGCCGCACGCGGCCCGGCGGCGGTGACCTGCTGCCCGCTCATGGTCCAGGCGCGGTGGAACAGGCCCTGCGCGGCCGGCATCGCCATCAGCGTGGCGATCTTGGCGCCGCCGCCGGATTGGCCGAACACGGTGACGTTGCCGGCATCGCCGCCGAACTCGGCCGCGTGCGCGCGCACCCAGTGCAGCGCCTGCACCAGGTCGAGCTGGCCGACGTTGCCGGAGGCGGCATAGGCCGGCCCGCCGAACGGCGCCAGGTACAGGTAGCCGAAGGCGTTGAGGCGATGATTGACGCTGACCACCACCACGTCGCCGCGCTGGCACAGGCGCACGCCGTCGTACAGCGGGTCGCTGCCGGAGCCGTTGTTGTAGGCGCCGCCGTGGATATAGACCAGGATCGGACGGCGCGCGCCATCGCGCAGGCCCGGGGTCCAGACGTTGAGAAACAGGCAGTCCTCGCTGACCGGCTCGGCCCCCCGCTGCGGCGCCGACGCGGCGTAGGCGCTGCAGTCGCGCACGCCATGCCAGGGCCGCTCCTGCAGCGCCGGCTGGAAGCGGCGTGGTGCGGTGTCGGCGCCGTAGGGAATGCCCTTGAACGCCAGCACGCCCTGCTCGCGCACGCCGTGGATGCGGCCGCTGCGGGTGCGCGCCAGCGGCGCCGCTGGCGTCGGCGCCGCCGCGGTCGCGAACCCGGGTAGCGCGCCGCTCACCGCCAGCGCGCCGAGCGCGCCGTCGCGCAGGAAGCGGCGCCGGCCCTGGTCGTCGGGAGCGGCCGCGGCGGATACGGCGGTGTGCGAGCCGGGCAGGCGGGGACGGGCGGTCATGCGTGGACGGACTCCTGACGAGGCGATCGGGGACGCGTGTGCGGCGTGGCGACGCGGCGGCTACCGGCGATGCGATCGCGTGGCGGGGCACGCAGCGGCGCGCAGGCCACGTGGCTCACTTCCCCTCCGCTGGCGGCGGGATCGGCGCGCGGGCGCGCGGATCGTCCTGCACGTTGCGCATCCAGCTCAGCGCCAGCTGCGGCCAGGCCGCCAACGGTAGGCCGGCGATGCCGCGGACGCCGAAGCCATGGCCGCCGTGCGCGAACAGGTGCAGCTCGGCCGGTATCCCCGCCTGGCGCAGCGCCTGGTAGAACAGCAGGCTGTTCTCCACCGACACCACCGGGTCGTCCTGCGCCTGAACCAGGAAGGTCGGCGGCATGCCGGCGTGCACGCGGTTCTGCAGCGAGTAGGCGGCCATGGTCGCCGCATCCGGGTGGCGGCCGAGCAGCCGCAGCCGCGAGCCGGTGTGCGCCGCGGTGCCGCTGCCCATGTCGATGACCGGGTACAGCAGCAACAGGAAGTCCGGGCGCGCGCTGACCCGGTCGACCGCATCGCGGGCCGGATACACCGGGTCGTCGTAGCGGGTGCCGAGGCTGGCGGCGACGTGGCCGCCGGCGGAGAAGCCGATCGCGCCGATGCGGTGCGGGTCCACGCCATAGTCCGCGGCATGCGCGCGGATCAGGCGCAGCGCGCGCTGTGCGTCGGCCAGCGGCTGGTCGCGCGCCGCGGCGTTGCCGTCGGCAGCGGCGTCCGGTAGCCGGTAGCGCAGCAGGAACAGGGTAATGCCCGCCTGTTCGGCGAAGATCGGTTCCAGCGCCGTGCCTTCCTTGTCCAGTACCAGGCGTGCATAGCCGCCGCCGGGCGCCACCAGCAGCGCGCTGCCGTTCGGGTGCTTCGGCCGGTACACCACCAGGTAGGGCTGGTAGCGGCCGCTGAGCGCGCGATCGGGCAGGGCCGGGTCGTCGCTGCGTTCGACCAGGTGCGGTTGCTCGGGGCCGGCCGCCGACCCCGGCGCCGGACCGGACCACAGCGGCAGCCGCGCCGCCAGCTCGGCGGCGCTCTCGCTGGCCGGGCGCTCGGCCGCCGCGGTCGGGCCGAGGGCACCCAGCAACAGCCCCAGCGCCGCCAACAAGGCGATGCCAGGCCGGGACCGGCGCCTGCCGCAGGGCGTCGGCAGGAGGCCGGTGGGGCGTAGGCGGAGGAGATGGTGTTGGGCCGACATCGTCGAGATCTCGTGGTGGGTGGAAGAAGCCCGCGCGGCGCGCATGGCCGCCGCGGGCGCTGGCCTCCAGTGTGCGCGCGGCCTGCGCCAACGCATGACGCTGTATTGCTGTTGCTGTTGCTGTTGCCGCCTCCCGATTCCCGCCTCCCGCCTCCCGCCTCCCGCCTCCCGCCTCCCGCCTCCCGATTCCCGATTCCCGATTCCCGATTCCCGATTCCCGATTCCCGATTCCCGATTCCCAGCCCCAATGCCGCACCGCACATTGCCAATGACACCGGTTTACCATATACAACGGCGCAGCGCGCTGTCGATGCGCGGCGCAGCAATCCCCGGTCCCCCACATTCCTTGCGGAGATGCCCTTGAGCCTTCCTTCCGGCCCGTCGCAGACGCCACCGCCCGCGTTGGCCGACATCGCGGCCCGCTTCGTCCAGGCCCGCCGCCAGGGGCGCGCACTGCCCGATTTCCCCGGCGTCATCCCGGACGACCTGGAGACCGCCTATCGCGTGCAGGACCTGGCGATCGCGCAATGGCCGGACCGCGTGGTCGGCTGGAAGGTCGGCTACATCGCCCCCGAGCGCCGCGACCATTCCGGGGACGAGCGCCTGCTGGGCCCGATCTTCGCCGCTGCGCTGTGGAATGCCACCGGTGGAACAGCGGACATCCCGGTGTTCGACGGCGGCTTCGGCGCGGTCGAGGCCGAGTACGTGCTGCGCCTGGATGCGGACGCGCCCGCCGACCAGCTGCACTGGACCGCGCAGCAGGCCGCGCAGCTGCCGGCGACGCTGTTCGTCGGGGTCGAGGTGGCGAGCAGCCCGCTGGCCACGATCAACCAGCTCGGGCCGCGCGTGGTGATCTCCGATTTCGGCAACAACAACGGCCTGCTGCTGGGGCCGCAGGTGCCGGACTGGACCGCGCTGGACGAGGCCGCGCTGCGCGCCGAGACCTGGATCGAGGGCCAGTGCGTGGGCACGGGCGGCGCCACGCTGCTGCCGGGCGGCTTGCGTGCGGCGTTCGCGTTCGCGCTGGCGCGCTCGGCCCGGCGCGGGCGGCCGCTGCGCCGCGGCGAGCTGATCGCCACCGGCAACGCCACCGGCATCCACGACATCGCCATCGGCCAGCAGGCGACGATCCGCTTCGACGGCTACGGCGAACTTCATTGCAGGGCGGTCGCGGCCTAGGCTGCGCGCTGACCACGACGCGCGGGAGGGCGCAGCATGATCACTCGTAGACGATTTCTCGGTGCAGGCATCACCGCCGCGGCGGCGGCCAGCGTGCCGCTGGGCGCGTTGGCGCAGCGCGGCGATACCCGGCTGCTCACCGCCACCGACGTGCACGTGGCCGACTATCCCACCGTGGAGGCGGTGCGCTGGTTCGGGCAGACCCTGGAGCAGCAGACCGGCGGCCGCCTGCGCCTGCGCCAGTACCATTCCGGCCAGCTCGGCCGCGAGGCGGAGGCGATCGACATGGCGCGCTTCGGCGCCATCGACATCACCCGGGTGTACTCCGGCGCGCTGAACAACACCTTCCCGCTGACCCAGGCGCTGTGCCTGCCGTACGTGTTCGACTCGGTGGCGCACCTGCGCCGGGCGATCGACGGCCACGTCGGCGACAGCATCCTGCGCAGCTTCGAACAGCGCGACCTGGTCGGGCTGGCGATCTACGACTCCGGCGCGCGCTGCTTCTACAACACCAAGCATCCGCTGCGGCAGCCCAAGGACCTGCACGGGCTCAAGCTGCGCGTGGCGTCCTCGGACATCTTCCTCAAGCTGATGCGCATGCTCGGCGCCAACCCCACGCCGATGTCGCTGGGCGAGACCTTCTCGGCGATGGAGACGCACATGATCGACGGCGCCGAGAACAACATGCGCAGCTTCCAGTCCAGCCGCCACTTCGAAGCCGCGCACTACTGGTCGCAGAGCGAGCACTCCTACGCGCCGGACGTGCTGGTGATGTCCAGGCGCAGCTTCGAGACGCTGGCGCCGGACGAGCGCGCGCTGGTGCTGGAGACCGCACGGCAATCGGTGACGGTGATGCGCCGGCTGTGGGACGCCTCCGAGGCGCAGGCGCGGCAGCAGGTGATCGACTACGGCGTGGCCGTCAACGAGGTCGACATGCCGGCCTTCCGCAAGGCCGCCGCGCCGCTGCTGGCCGAGTACCGGCAGCAGCCGGAGATCGAAGCCCTCTACCGCCGCATCCGCGACTTCGCCTGAGCCCATGCCGATGACCGACCACGACCTCGCCCTCCCGGTGTCGCCGCTGCAGCGGCTGCTGGACCGCATCGCCCACCTCGCCATCGGCATCGCCGCCGCGGCCCTGCTCGGGCTGGTGGTGGTGCAGGGCTGGCAGGTGTTCACCCGCTACGTGCTCAACGACTCGCCGAGCTGGACCGAGCCGGTGACGCTGCTGCTGCTGAGCACGGCGATGAGCCTGGGCGCCGCCGCCGGCGTGCACACCCGCCGCCACTTCGGCTTCTTCCTGCTGGCCGAGACGCTGCACGCCACCCTGCGCCGGGTCATCGACCTGCTGCGCCCGCTGCTGGTGGCCGCGATCGGCGCGGTGATCGCGTGGTGGGGCGCGGTGCTGCTGCTGGACGGGCTGGACATCAAGATGGCCGGCGCGCGGATGCCGCAGAGCATCAACTACCTGCCGCTGTCGATCGGCGGCGCGCTGATGAGCGTGTTCGCGCTGTACCAGGCCTGGCGGGTGCTGCGCCCGGGCACCACCGTGGGGAGGAACTGAGCATGGCCATCGCCATCCTGTTGGGATTGTTCGTCGTGCTGCTGCTGATCGGCGTGCCGGTGGCGTACGCGCTGGGCGCGGCGGCGCTGGCCACGCTGCTGTACCTGGACCTGCCGGCGGTGGTGCTGGTGCAGCAGATCTCCGCCGGCAGTGGTTCGGCATCGTTGATCGCGATCCCGTTGTTCATCTTCGCCGGCGAACTGATGCTGCGCGGCGGCATCTCCGACCGCCTGATCGCGCTGGCGTCGTCGCTGGTCGGGCGCATGCGCGGCGGCCTGGGTCAGGTCAGCGTGCTGTCCTCGCTGTTCTTCGGCGGCGTGTCCGGCTCGGCCATCGCCGACGTCTCGGCGGTCGGCGGCACCATGATTCCGCAGATGATCAACCGCGGCTACGACCGCGACTACGCGGTCAACGTCAGCATGACCGCGGCGCTGGTGGCGCTGCTGGTGCCGCCCTCGCACAACCTGATCCTGTTCTCGGCCGCGGCCGGCGGCGGCCTGTCGATCGCCGACCTGTTCGCCGCCGGCATCGTCCCGGCGCTGCTGATGACCGCGGCAATGATGCTCACCGGCTACGCGGTGGCGCGCTCGCGCGGCTACGGCACCGAAGCGTTCCCGGGCTGGCGCGCGGTGGCGCTGCGGCTGGTCGGGGCGTTGCCGGGCCTGGGCCTGGTCGCGCTGATCTTCGTCGGCATCCGCGCCGGCATCTTCACCGCGGTGGAGAGCGCGGCGATCGCGGTGGTGTACGCGTTGCTGGTCACCGCGCTGCTGTACCGGCAGTTGCGCTGGGCCGAGTTCTTCGCCGCGGTGACGCATGCCGCGCGCACCACCGGGGTGATCCTGTTCGTGATCGCCACCGCGGCGGTGTTCGGCTGGCTGCTGGCCTACCTGCAGGTGCCGGCGGCGGCGGTGCATTTCCTGCAGTCCATCGCCCACAGCCAGCACACGGTGCTGCTGATGATCGTGGTGATGCTGCTGTTGCTGGGCATGTTCATGGACCTGGCGCCGAAGATCCTGATCTGCACGCCGATCTTCCTGCCGGTGGCCAAGGCCTACGGCATCGACCCGATCCATTTCGGCCTGGTGATGGTGCTGGCCGGCGGCATCGGCCTGATCACTCCGCCGGTGGGCTCGGTGCTGTTCATCGGTACCTCGATCGGGCAGATCACCGTCGCCCAGAGCATGCGCACCATCTGGCCGTTCTGGCTGGCGGCGCTGTGCGTGCTGCTGATCGTGGCGTTCTTCCCGGAACTGTCGCTGTGGCTGCCGCGCGCGCTGCGCGCGTGAGCCGGCCCGGCGGCGTGCGACAGGCCGCAACCGCGGGCCGTCCACGCAGTCGCCGCTGCCGGCGTCGGTGGCCCAGCGGCCCGCGCCGGGGCGGTGCGTCTACACCGCTTGCGTGACCGTGCGCGGGAGCCAACATGACACCCAGTAGAATCTCCTCTCTTTCGCCCGGTTTTCCATCCATGGCGCCGAACAAGCCCCGTCCCGCCGATGCTCCCGCCTCCGCCCACGGCAAGGCCGCGACGATCAACGACATCGCGCGCCTGTCCGGGGTGTCGAAGAAGACCGTGTCGCGGATCATCAACAACTCGCCGCTGGTGCGCAAAGACACCCGCGAGAAGGTCGAGGCGCTGATGCGCGAGGTCGGCTACGCGCCGGACCCGCTGGCGCGCGGGCTGGCGTTCCGCCGCTCGTTCCTGATCGGCATGGTCTACGACAACCCCACCGCGCAGTACATCGTGGACATGCAGTACGGCGCGCTGGACGCGCTGCGCGGCTCCAGCTTCGAACTGGTGGTGCACCCGTGCGACAGCCGCAGCCCCGGCTACATCGAGGGCGTGCGCCGTTTCGTGCAGCAGCAGAAGCTGCACGGGGTGATCCTGGTGCCACGCGCCTCCGAGGACCAGGCGCTGGCGGACATGCTCGCCGGCATCGGCGTGCGCTACACCCGCATCGCCTCGCTGCCGCTGGACAGCACCTCGCAGATGGTGGTCACCCACGACCGCGACGGCGCCGCCGAGGCCGCCGACTACCTGCTGTCGCTGGGCCACCGCGACATCGCCCTGATCACCGGCCCCAGCGCCTACCGCTCCGCGCACGAGCGCACCGCCGGCTTCATCGACGCGCTGACCCGGCGCGGCATCGAACTGCCGCCGGCGCGCATCGTCGAGGCCGGCTACACCTTCGAATCGGGCGTGGCCGCGGCGGAAAAGCTGCTGCTGGGCAAGCAGCGGCCCAGCGCGATCTTCACCGGCAACGACGAAATGGCCGCCGGCGTGTACAAGGTCGCGCTGCGCGCCAACATCAACATCCCGCGCCAGCTCTCGATCATCGGCTACGACGACAGCCCGCTGGCCTCGCGGCTGTGGCCGTCGCTGACCTCGGTGCGCCGGCATACCCGCGACACCGGCCGCACCGCCGCGGCGATGCTGATCCAGCCCGAGGGCACGCCGTCGCTGGCCGTGGCCAGCGTGCGCCCGCACCTGATCGTGCGCGACTCCTGCCAGCCGCCGGAAGACTGAGCGCGGCGGCGCGGCCGGCGACCGGCGCGCGCGCGACGTGTCGGGGCGAGCGGCGCTTGCGGCCTGCCATGCGCTTGCGAAGCAACGGCGCGATCCGTCGGTCGAGATTCGCCGCTGCCGAAGCGGCTTCAGGGCATCTCCAATCCAGGTGTGGGGCGCATTTGTGGGAGGGGCTTCGGCCCCGACGCGCACGAACGGAACTGCCGTGGCGGCGGATCCTCCAGGGACCGGGAACGCTCCGCGCCGCAACGCGGCGCCCGCTTGGCCGTGGGACCTGCCCGTTCCGATGCCATCCATGCATTGCGCCCGCACGGCACGTGTCCTGCCACCGCACCCCTCCCGGCCCGCCGCAAACCCTCTACACTGCGTCCGACCGTGCGGACACCGCTCCGCCCATCGAAGGCCCGCTCCGTTCCGGCACCGCCCGGGCGGACCCACGCGGCCTTCCCGCGAGGAGCCTTCGCCATGTCGTCCCCTGTCCCTGCCGCCACCGCGGTCCGTTTCGGCCGCCTGGCGCCGACCGTGCCCGTCGCCGAGATCCCCCGCGCCGTCGCCTTCTACACCGAACGCCTGGGCTTCCGCAGCGTGTTCCAGAACGGCAGCCCGGTCGGCTTCGTGATCCTGAAGAAGGACGCCGCCGAACTGCACCTGACCCTGCGCCCGGGCCACCGCGGCAGCACCAGCAACGTCGCCCACCTGCTGGTCGACGACGCGGCGGCGCTGCACGACGGCCTGCAGGCGCAGGGCGTGCGCATCGTCAAGGCGATCCGCGACGCCGACTTCGGCCTGCGCTGCTTCGTCTTCGCCGACCCCGACGGCAACCGCATCGACGTCGGCCAGCCGTTGCCGCGCTGAGCCGCTGCGCCGCCCCCCCCGCGGCGCAGCGCCTTTCATCCCCAATCCCGAATCCCCAATCCCCGCCGTTCGTGCACTGCGGAATGACACCGGTTTACCAGACCCGCTAGACTGTCCTCCGTGGCGGGCTGCCGCATGCCGTCGCCTGCACTGGAGAGACCCATGTCCCTGTACTGCAAGACCCACTACGCCACCCATCCCGACGCGATCAAGGGCGCCAGCAACGACCAGCTGCGCGATCTGTACCTGCTCGACGGCCTGTTCGTGGACGACGCGGTGACCCTGAAGTACACCCACTACGAGCGCTTCGTGCTCGGCGGCGCCGCGCCGCTGACCGGGCCGGTGCGGCTGCCGGCGCAGACCGAGCCGGCCTCCGCCGCCGGCCACCCGTTCCTGGAGCGGCGCGAGCTGGGCGTGATCAACGTCGGCGCCGGCAGCGGCACCGTCACCGTCGACGGCACCGCGTATCCGCTCGGTCCCAAGGACGGCCTGTACGTGGCGATGGGCAGCGCCGAGGTGCTGTTCGCCTCCGACGATGCGGCCACGCCGGCGCAGTTCTACCTGGCCTCCACCCCGGCGCATGCGCGCTTTGCCACCAAGCGCCTGTCGATCGCCGAGGCGGTGGCGCTGGACCGCGGCGCGCTGGAGACCAGCAATGAACGCACCATCTACCAGTACATCGTGCCGGCCACCTGCCAGTCTTCGCAGTTGCTGCTGGGCCTGACCGTGCTCAAGCCGGGCAGCGTCTGGAACACCATGCCGCCGCACCTGCACGACCGCCGCAGCGAGGTCTACTTCTACTTCGACCTCGGCGCCAACGACCGCGTCTACCACTTCATGGGCGAGCCGGACGCGCAGCGCCACATCGTGGTCGCCAACAACGAGGCGGTGGTGTCGCCGCCGTGGTCGATCCACATGGGCGCCGGCACCGCCAACTACGCCTTCATCTGGGCGATGGGCGGCGAGAACCTCGACTACACCGACATGCACGTGCTGGACATCTGCCAGCTCAAGTAGGCGCGCCGTCCGCGCCGTGCCCCGTCCCCGCCGTCCGCATCCCTTCTAGGAGCCCTCGCAATGCCCCATCCGTTCAGTCTCGAAGGCAAGGTCGCCCTGGTCACCGGCGCCAACACCGGCCTCGGCCAAGGCATCGCCGTGGCGCTGGCGCAGGCCGGCGCCGACATCGCCGCCGCCGGCATCCAGGCGCCGACCGAGACCGAAGCCAAGGTCACCGCGCTGGGCCGGCGCTTCATCGCCATCGAGGCCAACCTGATCAGCATCGAGCCGGTGCAGCGCATCCTCGACCAGACCCTGGCCGGCCTCGGCCGCCTGGACATCCTGGTCAACAACGCCGGGCTGATCCGCCGCGCCGACGCGGTGGACTTCAGCGAGCAGGACTGGGACGACGTCATGAACGTCAACATCAAGTCCGCGTTCTTCATGTGCCAGGCCGCCGGCCGCCACTTCATCGCCCAGGGCAGCGGCAAGATCATCAACATCGCCTCGATGCTGTCGTTCCAGGGCGGCATCCGCGTGCCCTCGTACACCGCCAGCAAGTCCGGCATCGCCGGCATCACCCGCCTGCTCGCCAACGAGTGGGGCGCCAAGGGCGTCAACATCAACGCCATCGCCCCGGGCTACATGGCCACCGACAACACCGCGCAGCTGCGCGCCGACCCCGCGCGCAACCAGGCGATCCTGGAGCGCATCCCGGCCGGCCGCTGGGGCGTGCTGGAGGACCTGGGCGGCACCGCGGTGTTCCTGGCCAGCAGCGCCTCGGACTACGTCAACGGCACCGTGATCCCGGTCGACGGCGGCTGGCTCGCGCGCTAACGGCCGTCCCTTCTCCCCCCGGGAGAAGGTGCCCGCAGGGCGGATGAGGGTACGCCCACCGCCGACCCATCCCAGCCAAACCCTTCCATCACCCAATCCCCCACCAAAGGACCCCCCATGAAAATCGCCCTAATGAACGAGTTCAGCCAGGCCGCCAAGAACCCGGTGATCCTGCAGCAGCTCAACGACGTCGCCGCCGCCCAGGGCCACAGCGTGTTCAACGTCGGCATGGACGGCGACGCCGACCACCGCCTGACCTACATCCACCTGGGCATCTGCGCCGGCCTGCTGCTCAATGCCGGGGCGGTGGACTTCGTGGTCGCCGGCTGCGGCACCGGCCAGGGCGCGATGATGTCGCTCAACGCGCACCCGGGCGTGTTCTGCGGCTACTGCATCGAGCCGACCGACGCCTACCTGTTCGCCCAGGTCAACAACGGCAACGCGCTGGCGCTGGCCTTCGCCAAGGGCTACGGCTGGGGCGCGGAGATCAACGTGCGCTACATCTTCGAGAAGGCCTTCGGCGGCGAGCGCGGCATGGGCTACCCGGCCGAGCGCCGAGAATCGCAGCAGGCCAACGCCGGCATCCTGACCCAGGTCAAGCAGGCCCTGGCCAAGTCCTACCTGGACGGCCTGCGCGCGCTGGATCCGGAACTGGTCAAGCAGGCCGTGGGCGGCCCGCGCTTCCAGCAGTGCTTCTTCGACAACGCCCAGGACGCCGAGCTGCGCGCCTTCGTCGCCGGGGTGCTGGGCAAGGCCGAGGCGGCTGCGGCCTGATCGCATAGTGCTCCGCTCGAGCCCCTCTCCCGCGGAGAGGGGGTAGGGCGAGCGCCGAAGGAAGCGACCAGAGCGCATCACGCTTCCGCGCGCGCCGCTCCTGTGGCGTCGCGCTGCAGCGGCTTCGGTCCGAAATGCAAAAGGCCCAGCCGCCCAGATCGTCCGGTCGCACATCTGGGACCTCGAATTCGAGGTCCAGAACGCCGGCGGTCGGCCCACCGTCGCGAACATGCGCAACCACATCCTCGGCTGCGTGCCGGCGCGCAGCGTTGTCGGCACCCGGCTGCCCGCGGGTCCGCAGGGGCCGTTCAAGCTGACCACGCCGCAGATTCGCGGGAGCGAGGTCGGCGACAGCGCCCTCTACAACTACTTGAACGGCTGCAACCTGAAACCGGCCAGCGTGACCGGCATCGCACTCATGGGCGACGACTGAGCGCGCGGTGCGGCCAGGCGACGGTCGCGTGCGGGCACGCCCGCCGCGGCCGTCGTGGTGACCTCACACGTCCCCGCCGTCCGCCCAGCCTTCGCCGCTGCCGGCATGGAACACGCGGTCCTGCGCCTGTACCTGGCCGGCCGGCAGGTGCGCTTGGTCGGCCAGCGCCGCGTAGAGCGGAGTGAAGTCCGGCGAGGTCGCCTGCATCAGCTGTTCGAAGCTGTCGATGACGAAGTAGGTCTTCTGGTAGGTGTCGATGCGGTAGCGGGTGCGCATGATCCGCTGCAGGTCGAAGCCGATGCGGTTGGGCGCGTCCGACTCCAGCGAATACAGCGACTCGCCCTTGGAGGAGACGATGCCGGCGCCGTAGATGCGCAGGCCGTCGGCGGTGTCGATCAGGCCGAACTCCACCGTGTACCAGTACAGCCGGGTCAGGTTCTGCAGCGCCTCCGGGCCGATCGCGTGCGCCTTCACTCCGCCGCGGCCGTAGGCCTGCATGTAGTCGGCGAACAGCGGGTTCATCAGCAGCGGCACGTGGCCGAACAGGTCGTGGAACAGGTCCGGCTCGGCGATGTAGTCGATCTGCTCGGGCCGGCGGATCCACCAGGTCACCGGGAAGCGGCGGTTGGCCAGGTGATCGAAGAAGTCCAGTTCCGGCAGCAGTCCCTCGACACCGACCAGGGTCCAGCCGGTGGCCGCCTGCAGCACCGCGTTGAGCTGGTCGAAGCGCGGGATCGCCTGCGGACTCATGCCCATCGCGTCCTGCGCCTGCAGGAACTCCTCGCACGCCCGGCCGACCAGCAGGTCGCGCTGGCGCTTGTACAGCGTGCCCCAGGTGGCATGGTCGTCGGCGCTGTAGCTGTCCCACGGCTGGGCCACCACGGCGGTGGTGTAGACCGGCACGTAGCCCTTGTCGGTCTGCTGGTGTTCGACGCGGCGCGGTGCGGTGTCCATGGTCGACGCTCCGGGAAGGGATGCCACGATGGTAGGCGTGCCAGCGCGCAATGGGCTTGCGAAGTTGCGCGGATCCGCGCGCTGTGCGCAATATTGTTGCGTCCAACGCATGTTGCAGAGCAATAAATGACCGGGTCGCCGACCTTCGACCGCACCGACCTGCGCCTGCTCGCCCTACTGCAGCGGCAGGGCCGGGCCAGCAACGCCGAACTGGCGGCGCAGGTGAACCTGTCGCCCTCGGCCTGCCTGCGCCGGGTGCAGCGGCTGGAAGCCGAGGGCGTGGTCGCCGGCTACGCCGCGCGGCTGGTGCCGGCGGCGCTGGGCCTGGGCCTGCAGGCCTTCGTCCGCGTGCAGTTGGAGAAGCACGGCCAGAGCGGCATCGCCCATTTCGCCGACAGCGTGCAGGGCTGGGACGAGGTGGTCGCCTGCCATGCGCTGACCGGCGACATGGACTACCTGCTGCACGTCTACGTCCGCGATCTGGCGCACTTCTCCGCGTTCCTGCTGGACAAGCTGCTCAACGCCGCCGGCGTCGCCGACGTCAATTCCAGCTTCGTGCTGCGCACCGTCAAGGACTTCGCCGGCCTGCCGCTGCCGCGCGGCTAGCGGCCCGACGCGGATGTGCCGCCGCGTGTCGGTGTGTGGCGACCCTTGTTAAGTTGTTGCTAACGATTTACATTTGCATTCTGCGACGGCCATCCACGGCCACAACCCCTCCGCCAGCCCGATGGGCGAGCCGCGCCGGATCCCGGCCGTGGGGGCTGGCTGCGCCTGTCGCTTTCTTCCACCGCGTCGCCGCCGCCGCGCCACCCCCGCGAGATCACTCCATGCGTCCTTCCGTTTCCCACCGTCTGCTCTACCTCGCCCTGCTGTCCGCGCTCTCCGGCGCGCCGGCGCCGTTGCTGGCCGCCGAGGTGGCCGACGCGGCCGATCAACCGACCACGCTGGACAAGGTGGAGGTCAGCGGCAGCCCGAGCCGCGCGCAGCCGTCCACCACCACCCGCCTGCCGCTGACGCTGCAGGAAACGCCGCAATCGGTGAGCGTGCTGGGCCAGCAGCGCCTGGAAGAGGAATCGCTGTTCAGCATCAACGACGTGATGCGCAACGTCACCGGCGTCAACGTGTCCTTCTACGACACCCAGCGGCCGCTGTACTTCGCGCGCGGCTTCCAGATCACCGACTTCCAGGTCGACGGCCTGCCCACCTACAGCGGCTCCACCAATCAGGAATACGACATGGTCTTCTACGACCGCGTCGAGGTGATCCGTGGCGCCAACGGCCTGCTCAGCGGTGCCGGCATCCCGTCGGCCACGGTCAACCTGCTGCGCAAGCGTCCCGGCAAGACCTTCGATGCGTCGTTCGCGGCCTCGCTCGGCACGTGGGACTTCCGCCGTACCCAGGCCGACGTCACCGCGCCGCTGAGCGCCGACGGCCGCTTCCGCAGCCGCTTCGTCGCCGCCTGGCAGGACCGCGGCTACTACTACGACCACTACAGCGACCAGAAGATGTCCGGCATGGCGGTGCTGGAAGGCGACCTGACCGACGCCACCACGGTCACCGTCGGCTACCAGCGCCAGGACAACGACCCGGTCGGCGCGACCTGGGGCACGGTGCCGTACTTCTTCGCCGACGGCGCGTTCGCCGACCTGCCCACGTCGACCAACCTGGCGCCGAAGTGGACGCGCTGGCAGCGCAACACCCACACCACCTTCGCCAACCTGGAACAGCGCTTCGGCGAGAACTGGCTGCTGAAGGTCAACCTGGCGCGCACCGAAGGCGCGGTCGACAACCTGCGCGTCTATGGCAGCGGCTATCCCAAGCGCGACGGCAGCGGCCTCTACCTGCGCGCCGCCGCCGGGCAGACCAGCGACACCCGCGACGGCCTGGACGTATACCTGTCCGGTTCGTTCCCGCTGTTCGGCCGCGACCACGACCTGGTGCTGGGCGGCAGCTGGCAGGACCTGCAGTCGACCACGCAGACCCTGGCGCTGCGCTATCCGGGCGACTGGGCCAGCTGCGGCCGCGAGCGCTGCTACTACATCCCCAACGTCTACGACTGGCACGGCGACGTGTCGCAGATCAGCGCCGCCCGCACCGGTGCGCGGCGCGAGGCGCGCACCACCCAGCGCGGCGTGTACGCCTCCACCCGGCTGCGCCTGGCCGAGCCGCTGTCGCTGATCGCCGGTGCGCGGCTGAGTTCCTGGCAGACCCGCACGCAGGCCTTCGCCGCCAACGGCGCCTACACCGGCACCAGCGGCCGCTACCGGGTCAGCGACGAGGTCACGCCCTACGTCGGCCTGGTCTACGCCATCACCCCGGACATCTCCACCTACGCCAGCTACACCGAGATCTTCAATCCGCAGAACTACAAGGACAAGGACAACAACCTGCTGGCGCCGGTGCAGGGCTCCAACCTGGAAGCGGGCGTCAAGGCGCAGCTGGCCGACGGCCGCGGGCTGCTCAGCGCCGCGGTATTCGAGGCCAAGCAGGACAACTACGCGGTGCGCGACATGACCCAGCCCGAAGCCTCGCTGCCCGACGGCAGCTCGGCCTACATCGGCGTCAACGGCACCAAGAGCCGCGGCTGGGAACTGGAGTACAACGGCGAACTGCGCCCGGGCTGGACGCTCAACGCCGGCTACACCCGCGCCAAGGTCACCCGCGCGCCGACCGATGCGATCTACGCCAACCTGCCGGAGGACTATCTGCAGCTGTCCACCCAGGTGCGCCTGCCCGGCGCCTGGCAGCGGCTGAGCCTGGGCGGCGGCGTGAGCTGGCAGAGCGCGGTGCGCGGCTACAACATCCAGCGCCCGCTCGGCGACGGCAGCGCCGCCACGCGCCCGGTCACCGTGGTGCAGGACCCGTACGCGCTGGTGCACTTCAACGCCAACTACCAGCTCAGCACGCAATGGACCGCGACGCTGGCGGTGACCAATGCGCTGAACAAGAAATACTGGGCGAACCTGGATTACCAGAACTACGGCGAACCGCGCTTCGTCAGCTTCACCCTGCGCTGGCGGTACTGAGTTGCGGTGTGGTGCCGGTGGGATTGCGCCTAGCAGGAATGCGCGCTCGCGGTCGGACCCTCACCCCCGGCCCCTGAGGGGAGGGAGCCCTCAGTCCTTCGGCTTGCAGGGATCGTCGCGGCGCAGCAGGCGGCTCAGCCGCGATGGCGGTTCGCACGGCGGCGGCGCCGGTTGCGCCGCCTTCGCGGCGGCCGCCGCGGCCGCGGCGCGCTGCTGCTGCAGTTGCGCCAGCTTGGCCTTGATCTGCGGCATCGCCGCCAGCGCGGCCTTTTCGCCTTCCAGGATCGCGGCGTTGCGCTGGGCGAAGTCGGCCGCGCCGATATCGTTGACCTTGGGCCGGATCACGATGTCGGCCCGGCCCAGTTCCTGCTGGCCCAGGCGCTGGCCCATGATCGCGATCGACTGGTTGACGGTGCCGAGCATGCTGCCCGGGTTCTTGCCGCTGGCCTTGCTGGAGATGTCCACGGCGATGACGAAGTCGGCGCCGAGCTGGCGCGCGGCGTCCACCGGCACCGGGCTGACCACGCCGCCGTCGACGTAGTGGAACTTGCCGATGGCGACCGGCTCGAACACGCCGGGGATGCTGCTGGACGCGCGCACCGCCTGGCCGGCGTTGCCGCGCACGAACACGGTGCGCTCGCCGTCCTCCAGCCGCGTGGCGACCGCGGCGAACGGCTTGGCCAGCTTCTCGATCGGCTTGCCCTTGAGCTGGGCGTTGACGTAGTCCTGCAGCGCCTGGCCCTGCACCAGGCCGCCGGAGAACAGGCGCATGTCGCGGATGCTGCTCTCGTCCAGCGCCACCGCCGCCTGCTGCATCTGGAACGCGTCCATGCCGCTGGCGTACAGCGCGCCGACCACGCTGCCGGCGCTGGTGCCGGACACCACCGTCGGCTCCAGGCCGTTGGCCTGCAGCATCTTGATCACGCCGATGTGGGCGAAGCCCTTGGCCGCGCCGCCGCCCAGGGCGATGCCGATGCGCAGCGGCTTGGCCGCCGGCGCCGGGGCCGGTCCGTTCACCACCGGGGCCGGCGGCGCCGGCTTGGGTTCGCCGCCGCAGGCGGCAAGCAGGCCGAACAGGGACAGGGACAGCAGCAGGCGCGGGGAGCGGAACACGGTCATGGCAGCGTCGCGGAAAGGTGGAAGGAGCCGGCGCGAGCATAGCCGCATCCTCCTGCACCGCCCACGACCGGAGGTCATGCCATGGGTGGTCCGGGCGCTTCAGCGGAGGCCCCGCTTGGGCGCCTGCTTCTGTGAGGCGCTGCGCGCCGTACCCT
The DNA here is from genome assembly GCF_056725085.1 of Xanthomonas sp. NCPPB 901. Classification (NCBI taxonomy): domain Bacteria; kingdom Pseudomonadati; phylum Pseudomonadota; class Gammaproteobacteria; order Lysobacterales; family Lysobacteraceae; genus Xanthomonas; species Xanthomonas sp. NCPPB 901. The sequence goes on from NZ_CM161511.1 coordinate 86,930, forward strand.
CACCCCAACCCCTCTCCCGATGGGAGAGGGGCGAAAGCACGCGGCCTCAGAAGTTGTTGTCGCCGTCCAGGATCCGGCCGAAGCCGCCGAGCACCGAGCCTTCGCCGCGGTTCTGCCCGCCGCCCTGCGGCGCGGCGGCGAACATGCGCCCGGCCAGACGCGAGAACGGCAGCGACTGCAGCCACACCTTGCCCGGGCCGGTGAGGGTGGCCAGGAACATGCCCTCGCCGCCGAAGAACATGCTCTTGATGCCGCTGACCGGGCGCACGTCCATGTCCACCGAGGCGTGGAACGCGACCACGCAGCCGGTGTCCACGTCCAGCCGCTCGCCGGCGGCCAGTTCGCGCTCGACCACGCAGCCGCCGGCGTGCACGAACACCCAGCCGTCGCCCTCGAGCTTCTGCATGATGAAGCCTTCGCCGCCGAACAGGCCGGTCATGATCTTGCGCTGGAAGTGGATGCCCAGCGACACCCCGCGCGCGCCGGCCAGGAAGCTGTCCTTCTGGCAGATCAGGCGGCCGCCGTGCTGGTCCAGCTTCATCGCCAGCACGGTGCCGGGGTAGGGCGCGGCGAAGGCGACCTTGGCCTTGCCCTGGCCCTGGTGGGTGAACACGGTGGTGAACAGGCTCTCGCCGGTGACCAGGCGCTTGCCGGCCGACAGCAGCTTGCCCATCAGGCCGCTCTGGTTGCCGCCGGAGCCGTCGCCGAACACGGTGTCCATCTGCACCGCCGCGTCCTTGAACATCAGCGCGCCGGCCTCGGCCACCGCGCTCTCGCCCGGGTCCAGTTCGATCTCCACGAACTGCATCTCGTGGCCGACGATGCGGTAGTCGATCTCGTCGGCGCGGCCGCCGGCAGCGGGCGGCGGCGGCAGGCCCGGCGGCAGGAAGGACGCGCCGCCCTGCAGGGCGGCGATCTGCGCCACCGGGAGCCAGCCGCTCTGGCCCTGGCACCAGGCCAGCGCGGTGGGGTTGTTGCGGGCGAAGGCGACCGCGTCGGCATCGTCGAACGGGCCGGAGCGGGTCTGTTCGCTGCCGGTCAGGAAATACCACTGGCTCATGGGTGCGGGTCCTTGGCGGGAAGTCGCGGCGAGTCTAACGGTCCGCCGCAACGGCAGACACCTGCCCATCGGCAGGGGGCGGCCGGCGCGGCCATTGCCGTCGAGGCCGGGGCGCGGGACGGCGTTCTGCAAACCGTTCGTCGTAAAAAACATGACGGCGCTCAAGAATGCAGGCGCATCGCCGCTACTCAGCTCACTGCCGCCACGGCCGTGTCCTTCGGGAAGGGATGCGGGGCCGGGCAGTCATCATCGCCAGCCCGCAATAGATTTGGGGAAATTCAATGAAATTCAATGTTTTACTGTTGAGCGGCGCGCTCGCGCTCGCGTGTTCCGGCCGCGTGCAAGCCCAGGACGGCCCCGAGCTGTCCTTCAGCGGCTTCGGCACCCTGGGACTGGTGCACTCCACCGAGGACCGCGCCGACTTCACGCCGGACCTGCAGACCACCGAAGGCGCCGGCGCCAGCCAGCGCACCTCGCCGCGCCCGGACTCGCGCATCGCCGGCCAGGTCAACGCCACCTTTACCGACAAGTTCAGCGGCGTGCTGCAGGTCACCAGCGAGTACGCCGAGCGCGCCTCGTACACGCCCAAGGTCACCCTGGCCCACGTCAAGTACCAGTTCGCCCCGGACTTCGCGGTCCGCCTCGGCCGCATCACCGCGCCGCTGTACATGCTCTCGGAGTACCAGCGCGTCGGCTACGCCACGCCGTGGGTGCGTCCGCCCTACGAGGTCTACAACTACCTGATGGCGATGGACGGCGTGGAAGGCGTGTACACGCGCAACGTCGGCCAGAGCGTGCTCAGCGTGCAGGGCTTCTACGGCCGCATCGATTCCAAGAAGGCCGAAGTGCACGCGATGCGCGGCCTGTCGCTGGTGCTGGACCAGGGCGCCTCCACCTACCGCGTGGCCTACATCAAGGGCAATGCCGACTACCGCACCGCCGACCTGGACCGGCTGTTCGGCCTCTACCGCCGGATCAACCCGGCCCTGGCCGAGCGCCTGGACACGGTCGGCGTCGCCGGCAGCTTCGCCAGCGCCGGCTACAGCTACGATCCGGGTCCGTGGTTCGCGCGCGCCGAAGTCATCCGCGCCGACTACTCGCCCTCGCTCAACGGCAAGAACACCGCCGGCTACGTGAGCGCCGGCGCCCGCTTCGGCGCGCTGACCCCGTCGCTGACCTACGCCAACGTCGACAAGAAGGCGCCGGTGATCGCGCCGGGCGCCGATCCGCTGGGGTTGATGACCCGCGCCGTCGCGCTCGCCGAGAACGGCCGCCACAGCTACACCGCCTCGCTGCGCTGGGACGTGTACGAGAACGTGGCCTTCAAGTTCCAGGCCAGCCACATCGTCAACAACGCCGGCTCGTACGGCAGCCTCGGCAATATCCAGCCGGGTTTCCGTCCTGGCGGCAGCTACAACCTGCTGTCGGCCTCCTTCGATTTCGTGTTCTGAGGACGACGCCATGAATGCTTACAAGATTGCTGGTGCTGCGGCGCTGGCCCTGCTGTTCTCCACCGCCGCGCAGGCCGAGGTGGTGGTGGTGATGTCGTCCAAGAGCCCGGTCGACAGCCTGAGCAAGGATCAGGTGGCGCAGATCTTCCTGGCCAAGTCCAACGCCTTGCCGGGCGGCGCGCAGGCCACGCCGATCGACCAGGAAGAGGGCGCCAAGGCGCGCGAGGAGTTCTACAAGAAGGTCACCGGCCGCGACGCGGCGCAGCTCAAGTCGTACTGGTCGCAGCTGATGTTCACCGGCAAGGCGCAGCGTCCCAAGCACGTGGCCGGCGACGATGCGGTCAAGAAGGCGGTCGCGGCCTCGCCTGGCGCGATCGGCTACATCGATGCCGGCACGCAGGACGCGAGCGTCAAGGTCGTCTTCAAGCCCTGACCGCCACCGGAGAGCCTCCATGATGAGACGTCTGCTTTCTCTGCCGTTGTTCTGGAAGATCCTGCTGCCGGCGGCGGTGTCGATCCTGTGCCTGCTGGGCTACATCGGCTTCAGCACCGTGGTGTTCCAGCGCAACAACGGACATCTGGAGGCGATCCGCGACGTGCACTTCCCGGTGCTGGACACCATGACGCGCAATGTCGCCGCGCTGGACAAGATCATCAACGGACTGAACGGCGCGGCGGCCGCCGGCGACATGGACATGCTCAACGCGACCCATCCGATCGCCGAGCAGATCCACGCGTCCTACCTGAAGCTGCAGAAGACCGACCCGGGCAATGCCCCGGAGCTGGCGCGCCTGGGCAAGGAGTTCGACGCGTACTACGCGCATGCCTCGGCCGTGGCCGCGGCGTTCGCGCAGCAGCGCGAACCCGACGCGGCGGAACTGGAGGCGATGGCGCCGTCGCTGGAGCGCTACCGCACCCACCTCAACGCCATGCACCACAGCGCCGACGCGCGCTTCCGCGCCACGGTGCAGAACGCGGTGGACAGCTCGATCGCCGCCAGCGTCGGCGGTCTTGTGGTGGGCGTGCTCGGCGCGTTGGCCTGCATCGCCTTCGGCTGGATCGTCGCGCGCGCCATCACCCGTCCGCTGCGCCGCGCCATCCGCACCGCGCATGCGGTGTCGCAGGGCAAGCTGGACAACCCGATCGCGATCGACAGCGCCGACGAGGTCGGGCAGCTGCTGCAGGCCATGGACAGCATGCAGCGCCAGCTGCGCCGGGTGATCCAGGCGCAGACCGAGATGGGGGCGCAGCACGAGGCCGGCGTCACCAGCCACCGCATCGCCGCCGGTGACTTCCCCGGCGAGTTCGGCAGCATGGTCCAGGCCAGCAACGCCCTGGTCGAGGGGCACATCGCGGTGACCCTGCGCGTGGTCGAGCTGATCAAGCGCTATGCGCGCGGCGACCTGTCGCAGGAACTGGAAACCTTGCCGGGCGAACGCGCGGTGATCACCCAGTCGCTCAACGACGTGCGCCGCAACCTGCTGCGCATCAACGGCGAGATCCAGCGGATGGCCGCGGCCGCGGCGGCCGGCGACTTCACCGCGCGCAGCGACGAGGCCGCCTTCGACTTCGACTTCCGGCAGATCCTGGTCGATCTCAACCAGCTGATGAGCACGGCCGACCGCAACCTCAACGCGCTGTCCTCGCTGCTGCAGGCGGTGGCCAGCGGCGACCTGACCGGGCGCATGCATGGCGAGTTCGAGGGCGTGTTCGCGCGGATGCGCGACGACGCCAACGCCACCGTCGCCCGCCTGACCGAGATCGTCGGCCGCATCCAGCACTCCTCCGCCGCGATCGACGCGGCTGCCGCCGAGATCGCCGCCGGCAACGACGACCTGTCGCGCCGCACCGAGCAGCAGGCGGCGAGCCTGGAGGAGACCGCCGCGTCGATGGAAGAGCTGACCTCCACGGTCAAGCAGAACGCCGAGTACGCGCAGCAGGCCAACCGCCTGGCCGCCGGCGCCGCCGCGGTCGCCATGCAGGGCGGCAACGTGGTCGGCCAGGTGGTGAGCACGATGGAGGGCATCGCCTCCTCGTCCCGGCGCATCGGCGACATCATCGGCGTGATCGACGGCATCGCCTTCCAGACCAACATCCTGGCGCTCAATGCCGCGGTGGAAGCCGCGCGTGCCGGCGAGCAGGGCCGCGGCTTCGCGGTGGTCGCCGGCGAGGTGCGCACGCTGGCGCAGCGCTCGGCCAATGCGGCCAAGGAGATCAAGGGCCTGATCGAGGAGTCGGTCGACCGCGTGGCCGATGGCTCGGCCCTGGTTGGCCAGGCCGGCACCACCATGCAGGAGATCGTGGCCTCGGTGCAGCGCGTCACCGACATCATGGGCGAGATCTCGGCCGCCTCGCGCGAGCAGTCGGCGGGCATCGAGCAGGTCAACACCACGGTGGCGCAGATGGATCAGGCCACCCAGCAGAACGCGGCGCTGGTCGAAGAGGCCACGGCCTCGGCGCGGGCGATGGAAGAGGAAGCAGGCCAGCTGAGCCAGTTGGTCGCGCTGTTCCGCCTGGGCGCGCCGGGATCGGTACAGGCACCGACACCGGCGCAGCTGGCGCACGCGGTGCCGGTGGCGGAAGAGACCGCGGCGGCGTCGCCGGCCGCCGCCGTGGAGGACGCGCTCGACGCGTGAGCCGCCGGAACCGTGCCCGTGCCCGTGGCCGCTGGCGCGGCCGCGGGCCGCGCTGGCCCTACAGCGCGCTGGCCGGACGGACCTGCAGCACGTCGGCTTCCGCGGCGCAGTCGCGACCCGGGATCCGCCCGGCGGCGCGCGCGGCGGCGATCTCATCGCGTGCCGCGGCCAGGTCGGCGCGGAAGGCCGGGTCGTCGTGCAGCCGCGCCACCGTGGCCGCACCGATGAAGCGGCCGGCGAGCACGTCGCTCTGCCAGTGCACGTTGCACACCAGCCGGCTCTCGCCGTAGTTGCGGCCGCGCGCGATCAGCGCATCGGCGCGCTCGGGCGCGATCTCGCTCAGGGTCAGCGCCCAGGCCCAGCCGATGGTGCTGTGTCCCGACGGATAGGAGCCGCTCCGGCGCAGGTCGTCGAGGTCGCCCGGGGTGCAGACCGCCTGCTGGTTGCGCAGGAACGGCCGCGGGCGCTGGTACTGGCGCTTGGCCGCCTTGGTCGCGGCGCTGGCGTCGATGCGGCTGCGCTCCAGCAAGGTGTACAGGTGCGGGGTGTGTTGCGCGTCGATCGCCACGCCCAGCGCGCAGGCGAACTGGCCGGCGCCGCTCGGGAAGCTCAGGTCGGCATCGCGCGCGGCCTGCTGCCAGCGCGCGCTGCCGCGCAGGGCCAGCGCCTCGCGGTTGACCGCCAGATCCAGCGCCTCGCCCGGCGAGCCGGCCGCCGGCGGCGCCGGCAGCAGCTGCAGGCTGTCCGGCAGCGCCGCGGCCGGCAGATAGCCCACCGCCTTGGTCGGCGCCGGCGCCGGCGCACGCAGCGCGGGACCGCTGCAGGCGGCCAGGGCGAGCGCCAGCGCGGCGGCGGCGGCGGAGCGGGAATGACGGGCGGACAGCACGGACATGCGAACTCGGACAGCGAGGGTGGACCGGTCAGTGTACGGCGCGGCGCAGGGGCAGGTCGCCCATGGCGGCCTGCCACGGTGCCCGATTGCCGTAGGAGCGGCTTCAGCCGCGACGGGCGTTCCCGCGCAGGCCCGTCGCGGCTGAAGCCGCTCCTACAGATGCCGATCGGCGTATTCCCGGCATTGCTCTGCCCGTCTCAGCCCCGGTCCTGCTCGTCGCGCGGCGGGAAGCGCAGCACCACGCCGCGTGGGGCCTGCGGCGGCTGCCACAGCACCGGCACCTGGGCCGGCGGCGGCGGTTCCAGTTCGTCGTCGGCGACGCGGATGTCGTCGACGTCGTCCTCGTCCTCCCAGCTGTAGCGCTGCCGCGGCGGCAGCGGATCGCGATGGCGCAGCAGCAGCGCCGCGACCACTCCGCCCACCGCGCCGCCCAGGTGCGACTGCCAGGACACCCCGTCCTCGTGCGGCAGCACCGTCACCAGCATGCCGCCGTAGAACAGGAAGGCGATCATGCTGGCGGCGATCGCGGCGCGGTCGCGGCGCAGCAAGGCCAGCACGAACACCAGGAACAGCAGGCCGTGGGCGACGCCGCTGGCGCCCAGGTGATGGCTGCCGGGGTCGCCCAGCAGCCACGCGCCCAGGCCCGAGCCCAGCCACAGCAACGGCAGCCCGGCCAGGGTGGCGCGCGGATACACGCTGCCGGCCAGGGTGCCCAGGATCAGCAGCGCGCCGGCGTTGGCCCCCAGGTGTTCGAGCGATCCGTGCAGCAGCGGCGCGGTCAGCACGCCGAGCAGGCCGGCCGCCGTGTGCGGGGCGACCGCCCAGGGCCGCCAGTCGAACAGGCCCTGGCTGGCGAACACCGCCACCAGCAGCGCCACCAGCGCCAGGCTGGCGTTGAACGCACGCAGGATGCGCGCGCGGTCGAAGCGGCCCTGCGCCTCGTGCACGGGCGGGGGCGAGGGGAGCGAAGAGGTGTCCATGGTCCCTGGATGGCGGCGCCCGGCCGCCAAGGCAAGGCGCCGCCGATGGGAGGGACTGGCCGCGGCCGCGGGACAATCCGCGGCCGCGGCGCAGGTGCCGGGTCAGTGCGCCGGCTTGGCCGGGCGCAGCAGGCTCAGCACCACGGTGGCGCCGATCACCACCGCCACCGCCAGCAGCGACACCAGCACCGGGATCTTGTACAGGTCGATGATCAGCATCTTGGTGCCAATGAACACCAGCACGATCGCCAGGCCGTAGGGCAGCAGGTGGAAGCGGTCGGCCATGCCCGCCAGCAGGAAGAACATCGCGCGCAGGCCCAGCACCGCGAACACGTTGGAGGTCAGCACGATGAACGGGTCGGTGGTGATCGCGAAGATCGCCGGGATGCTGTCCACCGCGAAGATCACGTCGGTGATCGCGATCAGCATCAGCACCGCGAACAGCGGGGTGAACCAGCGCTTGCCTTCCTGGGTCACGCTCAGCGCGTTGCCGTGGTACTGCGGGGTCAGGCGCAGGTGCTTGCGCATGAAGCGCAGCACCGGGTTGGCCTCCAGGTCCGGCTCCTTGCCCGCCGAGAACCACATCTTGATGCCGGTCAGCAGCAGGAACGCGCCGAACACGTACAGCAGCCAGTGGAACTTGGTCAGCAGCACCGAGCCGGCGAAGATCATCACCGCGCGCAGCACGATCGCGCCGAGCACGCCGATCACCAGCACGCGCTGGCGCTGCTCCTCCGGCACCGCGAAGTAGCTCATGATCATCAGGAACACGAAGATGTTGTCGACCGCCAGCGACTTCTCGACCAGGTAGCCGGTCAGGAACTCAAGGCCCAGGCGGTTGCCGGCGGCCACGTCGATGGTCTCGCGCAGGTACCACCACAGGCCCGCGTTGAACGCTAGCGCCAGCGCGATCCAGCCGATGCTCCACCACAGCGCTTCCTTGAAGGTGACCTTGTGCGGACCGCCGTGGCGCATCAGCACCAGGTCCGCCAGCAGCGCCACGACCACCACGATCGCGAAACCGCCCCACAACCACACGTTGCCTATCGTTTCCATTGGGAATCTTCCGTCAGTGAACAGGGAACCTCGGGGCCGCGGCGGCGGAGGCGTTCCGGACGGAGACGACGGATGTCGTCCAGAGGGTGCCTTCGCCACTGCGGCGAAGGTCTCGCTCGCAGCCGATGAACCGGCTGCCGTTGCACCGGAGCCCGCGGGCTCGAATTGACGGCGACAACGTCGGGAGCTACTCCCCTTCTGCGCCCATTCTTGCGGCTGCAGGCGGTGCCGTCAATCGGGGCGGCTACAATGGCGTTCATGAATAGTCCCCTGCCCGTTGTCCGTCTCAAGAACGCCTGGCGCTCCAGCCATCCTTGGATCTTCCAGAAACTGGTCGAAAAACCCGCCGCCAAGCCCAAGCCGGGCGCGCTGGTGGACGTGGTCGGGGTGGACGGCGAGTGGATCGGCCGCGGCTTCTACAACGGCCACTCGCGCATCGCCGTGCGCATCCTCGAAACCAACCCCGACATCGCCGTCGACGAGCACTGGTTCGCGCGCAAGATCGCCGAGGCGGTGTCGCTGCGCCGTGACGTGCTCAAGCTCGACGCGGTCAGCGACGCCTGGCGCGTGGTGCATGCCGAGGGCGACGGCCTGTCCGGCCTGGTGGTGGACCGCTACGGCGACCTGCTGGTGGTGGAGTTCTTCAGCGCCGGCATGTTCCGCCACCGCGAGTGGATCTACGCCGCGCTGCGCGCGCAGTTCCCCGGCGCGCGCTTCTACAGCTTCGCCGAGGAGCACGTGCAGAAGCAGGAGAGCTTCGACTACCGGCCGGTGTCCAGCAGCGGCGAGCGCCCGGAGCCGGCGATCATCAGCGAATACGGCGTGCGCTTCCGTGCCGATCCGGCCGGCGCGCACAAGACCGGCTTCTTCGCCGACCAGCGCGAGAACCGGCAGTGGCTGAGCCAGCAGGTGGAGGGCAAGCGCGTGCTCGACCTGTGCTGCAACACCGGCGGCTTCGCGGTCTACGCCAAGGTCCGCGGCGCCACCGAGGTGGTCGGGGTGGACATCGACGAGGACGTGATCGAGATCGCCAAGGGCAACGCCCGCCTCAACGAGGTGCGGCCCAAGTTCGTGCAGGCCGACATCTTCCCGTACCTGCGCGATGCCGCCGCGCGCGGCGACCAGTACGACGTGGTGATCCTGGACCCGGCCAAGATGACCCGCGACCGCGACCAGGTGATCCCGGCGCTGAAGAAGTACCTGGACATGAACAAGCTGGCGCTGGGCGTGGTCGCCCCGGGCGGCCTGTTCGCCACCTTCTCCTGCACCGGCCTGGTCGCCGAGCACGAGTTCCTGGACATGCTGCGCCGCGCCGCCTACTTCTCCGGCCGCACCATCCAGATCCTGAAGGTGGCCGGCGCCGGCGCCGACCACCCGTTCATGGCCCACGTGCAGGAATCGCGCTACCTCAAGGCGGTGTTCTGCCGCGTGCTGGACTGACCGGCCGCGCATGCGCAAGGCCGAGCGGCTGTTCCAGCTGGTCAACCTGATCCGGGTGCGCCAGCCGGTGACGGCCGCCGTGCTCGCCGCCGAACTGGGCCTGTCGGTCCGCAGCATCTACCGCTACCTCGACGATCTTTCGCTCGGCGGCATTCCGGTCTACGGCGAGGCCGGCATCGGCTATCGCCTGGACCCGGCGTTCGCCCTGCCGCCGCTGGCGCTGTCGGGCGAGGAAGTCGAGGCCTTGCAACTGGCGGTGGAGATGCTCGCCTGCAGCGGCGGCGGCCAGTTGCAGCCGGCCGCGCGGAGCGTGCTGCACAAGCTGCAGGCGGCCTTGCCGATGCCGGCGGCGGTGCCGCGGGTGGCGCGCGCGCTGCGCGCCGTGCCGGTGGCGCTGCCGTGCTGGCAGGTGCTGCATGCCGCCACCGCGCAGCGCCGCAGCGTGCGGCTGCGCTATCGCCGCCCGCAGGGCGAGGCCAGCGAGCGCACGGTGCTGCCGCTGGGGCTGTTCCACTGGGGGCAGCACTGGACGCTGGGCAGCTGGTGCGGGCTGCGCGCCGCCTATCGCGATTTCCGTCTGGATCGGATCGAGGCGGTACACGCCTGCGCGACGCCGTTGCCGGTGCCCGCACACGTGGCGCTGGAACCCTATCTGCAACACCAACGCGCGGCCTGGGCGCAGCGCGGGCACTGACACCCCGGTGTCAGCAGGACCTTCGCAGACTGCCGGCTCCTTCACGACGGAGTACCTGCATGTCCACCGCTGCCACCTACGTTCTCGAACTCGCCGTCTTCACCGTCAAGCCCGACGCCCGCCAGCGCATGCCGGCGCTGCGCCAGCAGCTGCGTGCGGCGCTCGCCGATTTTCCCGGCCTGCTCGATTACCGCGCGTATGCGCCGCTGGACGGCGACGAGCAGTTCGTCGACCTCGCGCACTGGCTCGACCTGGCCAGCGCGCAGGCGGCGGCCGACGCCTTCGCCAGCGGCGATGCGCGCTTTGCGCCCTATGCCGCGGCCATCGCCGAGTTGCAGGTGATGCGGCACCTGGTGCCGGCCTGAAGCGCGGCGTGCGCGGTGACGCCGGCCGCGACTATGATCGACCGATGGTCTCCTCGAACGCGCGCATGAAGCGGCCCGCCTCGCCCGGTGCGAGGCAGCGGGCGATCGCCGCGCACGCTGCATGAAGATCGTCATCGCCCCGGACGCGTTCAAGGAAAGCCTGTCCGCGGCGCAGGCGGCCGCGCAGATCGCGGCCGGCTTCCGCGACGTCTTCCCGCACGCGCAGTACGTGCTGCTGCCGTTCGCCGACGGCGGCGAGGGCACCGTCGAGGCGCTGGTCGCCGGCGGCGGTGGACGCCGGGTCGCCTGCACCGTGACCGGGCCGCTGGGCGCGCCGGTGGCCGCGCACTTCGGCCTGAGCGAGGACGGCGGCACTGCGCTGATCGAGATGGCCGCGGCCAGCGGGCTGATGCTGGTGCCGCCGGCACAGCGCGACCCGCGCCTGACCGGCACCCGCGGCGTCGGCGAACTGATCCTGGCGGCCCTGGCCGCCGGCGCGCGCCGCTTGCTGATCGGCATCGGCGGCAGCGCCAGCAACGACGGCGGCGCCGGCATGGTGCAGGCGCTGGGCGTGCGCCTGCTGGATGCGCACGGCCGCGACCTGGCCGCCGGCGGCGCGGCGCTGGGCGCGCTGGCACGCATCGAGACGGATGGATTGGACCCGCGCCTGCGTGGCTGCACCATCGAGGTCGCCTGCGATGTCGACAATCCGCTGACCGGCCCGGCCGGCGCCTCGGCGGTGTTCGGGCCGCAGAAGGGCGCCACGCCGGCGGTGGTGGCGCAGCTCGACGCCGGCTTGCAGCACTACGCCGAGGCGATCGAACGCACCCTGGGCGTGGCGGTGGCGCAGCTGCCCGGCGCCGGTGCCGGCGGCGGCATCGGCGCGGCCCTGGTCGCCTTCCTCGGCGCGCGCCTGCGTCCGGGCGTGGAGATCGTCGCGCAGGCGCTGCGGCTGGAAGCGCACCTGGCCGGCGCCGACCTGCTGGTCACCGGCGAGGGACGCCTGGACGGGCAGAGCGCGCAGGGCAAGGTGCCGGTCGGCCTGGCCCGTATCGCCCGGCGCCATGGCGTGCCGGTGCTGGCCATCGCCGGCGGCCTGGGTGAGGGGGCGGCGGACCTGCATGCGCAGGGGATCGACGCGCTGTTCGGCGCGGTGCAGCGGATCTCCACCCGCGAGGCCGCGCTGGCCGACGCCACGGAGGCCCTGCGCCAGGCGGCGCGCAACGTGGCCGCCACGCTCGCGCTCGGCCAGCGGCTGGGCGGCGCCCGGGCGCAATAGCGGCCTGCGCCGTCGGCTCCGCGGCGTCGGTAAGCCTCCTGTGGGAAGGACTTCAGTCCCGACGCGCTGACCGATGGTCGCCGCAGAACCCCGCGAGGCCGTTGCCCCGCGCGTCGCGGCTGAAGCCGCTCCCACAAGTGGGTACTCGCCAGCGGATGCGCCCCGCGCAGGCAAACCTTGTGGGAGGGACTTCAGTCCCGACGCGATGACCGGCGACTGTCGCAATGCGGGGAGGGGCGCCTGTTCCGAGACCAGGCGCGGCGCACGCTGTTACCAATCCCCAATCCCCAATCCCCAATCCCCAATCCCCAATCCCCAATCCCCGGCGATCGAACCCGCACCAGGCTGGTGCATCGACAAGCCCCCATTTGGCGCGCAGTGTCCATTCAGTTAAACTGAAAACGTTTACAACACGGAAGCTCGCCCTCATGGAAACGCCAAACCTCCCGCAACATGCCCCGCTCAGCCCGAAGTGGCAGTTCCGCTTCGATTTCTTCGACCGTTACGGTGCACCGTCCACGCCCGAGTACAAGGCGGCGTTCAAGGCGCTGCCGTTCATGGATCGGTTGAAGATCAACATGAACTTCTTCGCCCTGTTCTTCGGCTTCATCTACTTCTTCATCCTCGGCCTGTGGCGCAAGGCGCTGGCGCTGATCGGCATCTCGCTGGCGCTGGGCGTGATCGCGGCGTTCCTGCCCGACGCGGTCGGCCGCGGCCTGGGCATCGCCTACTCGCTGCTGGTCGGCATGACCGCCAACTACGCCTACTACCTGGACCAGCGCAAGGGCAGCGTCAGCTGGAACCCGTTCGAAGGCCTGCGTTGGTGGTAATGGCCGGGCACGGCGGCGTGCAGGTGCGACGCGCCGCCGCCGTGTTCAGCGCTTGCGTTTCCAGAATTGCCAGGCCGGGACCGGCGTCGGCATGACCGCGGCGGCGGCCTGCGCCGGGGCCAGCTGGCCCTGCACGCCGGTCAACCGTTCCTGAGCATCGAACGCCAGGACGATGCGGGTGTTGCCGCGGGTCGCCACCGTCTGCGCGGGTTCGCGCTGCAGCGCAAAGCCCTGGTCGGCCAGAAAGCCTTCGCTCATGACGCGGTTGTCGAGCGCGAACTGCATCGGCAGTTCCCCGAGCAGGCGCAGCACGCGGGCGTCGTCGCACGGCGCGAACACCGCGGCCGGCACGTCATCGAGCAGGAAGAACAGCGCGCCGCCATCGTACGGCGCGCGGTAGTAGCAGCGCCCGCGCAGGGCGCCAGCGAGCAGCGCGAACTGGTGGCCGCCGTCCTCGCCCAGCGCCGAGGACGGCGCGACCAGTTCCTCGATGCCCTCGCGTTCGCCGTGCGCGCGCAGCGCGCTCGCTTCGGTCAGCAGCGCCGGCGGCAGCTTGCTGGCGGTGTTGGCCCAGGCCCATCGCCAACTGGCGCTGGCCTCGGCGGCGGTGCCCAGCAGCTGTATCGGAAACGACAGATCCTCGCCGAAGGACACCCGGCCTTCGCCCAGGTCCACTTGCCAGCGACGCTCGGCCAGCACGTCGGCCAGCGCCAGCTGCCGGGCGTAGGCGCTGCCGATGTGGCGCGCCAGCGCCGCCTGGAATGCCGGACTCATCGCGCGGGCTGCGCGCGCTGCAGCAGGCTGTTGCGGCGCCCGTACAGCAGGTAGGCGATCACGCCCAGCAGGTTCCACAGTCCGAACCAGATCTGGGTGGTGTGCGGCAGGCTCCAGAACAGGTACAGGCAGCCGCCGATCGCCAGCGGCCCGACCACCCACGCCAGCGGGGTGCGGAAGGTACGGGCGCGGCCCGGCTCGCGGCGGCGCAGGACCAGCATGCACGCGGCCACGGCGATGAAGGCGGCCAGGGTGCCGGCATTGGCCAGTGCGGCGATCTCGTCCAGCCGCGCCACGCCGGCCAGCGCCGCCACCAGCACCGCGGTGAACAGGGTGGTGGCCACCGGCGTGCCGGTGCGCGCGTTGACCTTGGACAGCCCGCGCGGCAGCAGGCCGTCGCGCGACATCACGAAGAAGATCCGGCTCTGCCCGTACAGGAACGCCAACAGCACGGTCGGCAGCGCGATCACCGCGACCACGCCGATCGCCGCCGCCGCCTTGCCGTGGCCGAGTTCGCGCAGGATCAGCGCCAGCGGCTCGGTGCTGGCGCCGAACACGTCGTAGCGCATCGCCCCGACCGCGGCCAGCGCCACCAGGATGTAGATCAGGGTGCAGCCGATCATCGAGCCGACGATGCCGATCGCCAGGTCGCGCTTGGGATTCTTGGTCTCCTCGGCGGCGGTGGAGATCGCGTCGAAGCCGTAGAAGGCGAAGAAGATGATCGCCGCCGCCGCCATCACCCCGTGCGCGACGCCGTCGGCGCCGACCGTCTTGGGGAAGCCGTAGGGCATGAACGGGTGCAGGTTGGCGCTCTGGAACGCCGGCAGCGCCACCGCCACGAAGATGCCCAGGGCGATCAGCTTCAGCACCACCAGCACCGCGTTGAGCGTGGCGCTCTCCTTGGTGCCGGCCATCAGCAGGCCGGCCACGGCGAAGGTGATCAGCACCGCCGGCAGGTTGACGATGCCGCCGGCGTGCGGTCCGGCGGTCAGCGCCGCCGGCAGGTTCAGGTCCATGCCGGTCTGCGCGCTGGCCCAGTGCAGGAAGCCGACGAAGTACCCGGACCAGCCGACCGCCACCGTGCTGACCACCAGCGAGTACTCCAGGATCAGGCTCCAGCCCACCACCCAGGCGATCGCCTCGCCCAGCGCGACGTAGCTGTAGGTGTAGGCGCTGCCCGCGGCCGGCATCATCGTCGCCATCTCCGCATAGGCCAGCGCCGCGCAGGCGCAGATCGCCCCGGCCACCGCGAACGACACCAGCACCGCCGGCCCGGCCAGCTGCGCGCCGACCCCGATCAGGGTGTAGATGCCGGTGCCGACGATCGCGCCGATGCCCAGCGCCACCAGGTGCGGCCAGCTCAGCGAAGGCACCAGCCGGCGGCCGGCCTCGTGGACGGTGACCAGGTCGAGCGACTTGCGCCGGAACAGGAACGACATGCGGGCCTCGGGTGCGGAAGTGACAAGCCGGGCAGTGTCGCCGAATGCGGTGCAGCAAAGCTACGCCTGCCGGGCATGGGGGCCGGCCGCGAGCAAGCGTTGATGACGTCAGCTTCAGCCGCGACGGGCTTTCCCGATGACGCCCGTCGCGGCTGAAGCCGCTCCTACGGAATGCAACGGAATACAGGTGCGTCAGGAGGCGCTCCGCCGCGCGCGCTCGCAACGATCCTACAGCCCCAGCCGTTCGGCCAGCCGCACCAGTTCGGCCAGCGAGCCGACCTCCAGCTTGCGCATCGCATTGCCGCGGCGCACCTTCACCGTGATCTCGCTGAGCTGCAGCCGTGCCGCCACCTGCTTGTTCAGCAGGCCCTGCACCACCAGCTCCACCACCTCGCGTTCGCCGGCACTGAGCCGCGCCCAGCGCGCCTGCAGGTCGGCCTGGGCCGCAGCGGCGGCGCGGCGCGCGCGGTCGCGGGCGATGCCTTGGCCGATCGCATCGAGCAGGTCCTGGTCGCGGAACGGCTTGGTCAGGAACTCGATCGCGCCGTTCTTCATCGCCTCCACGCTCATCGGGATGTCGCCGTGGCCGGTGATGAAGATGGTCGGCAGCGCCAGCCCGGCCTCGTGCATGTTGCGGTGGAAATCCATGCCGCTCTGCCCGGGCATGCGGATGTCCAACACCAGGCAGCTCGGCGCATCGGCGCGCGGATGCGCGAGGAACTCGCGGGTCGAGGCGAAGGCGTGCACCTGCAGGTCCACCGAGGCGAACAGGTCTTCCAGCGCGGCGCGGATCGAGGCGTCGTCGTCGATCAGGTACACCACCGGGCGCGCGGTCGCCTCGGCGTTCATGGCCGGGCCCCGCTGGCGGTGGGCAGGCAGACGTGGAACACCGCACCGCGCGGCCGCCCGGGTTCGGCCCAGATGCGGCCGCCGCCGGCCTCGACGATGCTGCGGCTGATGCTCAGGCCGATGCCGATGCCGCCCTGCTTGGTGGTCCAGAACGCATCGAACAGATGCGCCTGCGCCTGCGCGGACAAGCCTTCGCCGCTGTCGGCCAGGCTCAGCCGCACCGAACGCGCGTCCTCGCGCGCGGTGACGATGCGCAGCGTGCGCTGCGCCGGCGGCGTGGCGGCCATCGCCTCGATCGCATTGAGCAGCAGGTTGCCGATCACCTGCTGGATCTGCACCGGGTCGGCCGACACCGGCGGCAGCAGCGCCGACAGTTCGGTGTGCACGCTGACCGCGCTGCGCTCCAGTTCGCCCTGCGACAACGCCAGCACCTCGGCCACCGCGGCATTGAGGTCGAAGGCGCGCTGCTGCGGCGCCTCGCCCCGGGTCAGGCTGCGCACCCGCGCGATCACCTCGCCGGCGCGCTCGGCGTCGGCGAGGATGCGCGCCAGCGCCGCGCGCGCCTTGTCCAGGTTCGGCGGCTGCTGGTCGAGCCAGCGCTGGCAGGCGTTGCCGCTGGTGACGATGGCCGCCAGCGGCTGGTTGACCTCGTGCGCGATCGACGCGGTCAGGCTGCCCAGGCTGCGCACCCGCGCCAGCCGCAGCAACTGTGCCTGCGCCGCGTGCGCGGCGGCCTTGGCGCGCTCCATGCGCACCGCGATCGAGGCGGTGACCGCCACCACCACGATGCTGATCGCCGAGTTGATCACGCCCACGTGGTAGGCACCGGCATGGGTCAGATGGAAGCTGAGCACGACCAGCGCCACGCAGATGCCGGCCAGCACGCCCAGCCCGGCCGGGGCCAGCAAGCGCACGGCGCCGAGGATCGCCACCGTGTAGAACAACGCCGCCGCCACCGCGTAGTCGGTGACCGTGTCGGCGACGAAGATCGCGCCCAGCGCCAGGCCCAGCGCGGCCAGGCCGAGCAGGCGGCGGTGCGGCGGCAGCGGCTTGAACCAGGCGATCATCGGCAGCGCGGGGTGGGAGCGAGGGGGCGGGGCATGGCCGGCTCAGGCTTCGGCGCCGGCGTTCCAGAACGCCTGTTGTACACCCGGTTCGCCTTCCAGGCGCTGCACCACCGCATCCAGTTCCTCGGCGCGCACCGCGGTGGCGTACAGGGTGGCGGCGATCTCCACGTCCTGGTGCCCGAACGGATGCTGCTCGACCTCGCGCGCCGGGTAGTGCGCCTCCTCCAGCAGTTCGATCAGCCGCTCGCGCACGTCGCCGTGCACCTCGCGCGCGCAGATCGCATAGAACATGTAGGTGGCTTCGAGCGAGGATTCCTTCAGCGGATGCCGGTTGATGCGGTTCACCATCGGCCGCAGCAGGGTGTTGCTGAGCAGCACGAACATCGCCGCCAGCACCGCCTCGGCGACCAGCCCGGCGCCGGCGCAGGCGCCGACCGCGCCCGACCCCCACAGCGTGGCCGCGGTGTTGAGCCCGGTGACGTTGGCGCCCTCCTTCATGATCGCGCCGGCGCCGAGAAAGCCGATGCCGGAGACCACGTAGGCCACCACCTGCACCGCGCCCTGGGTGCCGCCGTGGATCTCGAACAGGCGGTCGCCGAGCGAGACGAAGATCGCCGCGCCGACCGCGACCAGGGTGTTGGTACGCAGCCCGGCGGTGCGCTGGCGCACCTGGCGCTCGAAACCGATGATCGCGCCGAGCACGAAGGCGGCGGTCAGGCTCACCAGGGTGTCGAGCAGCGAGCCGAGATTGAACAGGCGCAGGGCTTCCATCAGGGGGCGTTCCGGTGGGCGAAGGGCGCGGTCATGGCGGCTCCGGGAAAGGGAATGAGCGGAGGTGGGGTGCGCATGATGCCGGGGCGAGATGGCATTCGACACCACGGGCGTGGGTGTGCGGGTTTCAGCGCACCCCGGGCCACCAGGCCAGTGCGGCATGCCGCCAATGCGCCGACGGGGTGTTTTCCCCGGCGGCGTGCAGGCGCCGCTGCGCCGCGTGCGGCAAGCGTGCGCGGACCCGGATGCGGTCGGCGACGGACAGCAGCGACAGCGCGTCGGCCATCACCCGCGGCGACTGCGCGGCCAGCGCCAGGGCGAAGGCGCGGGCGCCGTGGGCGGCGAGCAGATGGCGCAGCGCCTCGGGACGGCGCATGGCGACGGCGGCGCGCAGCGCGCGCTGCAGGCCGCGCTGCAGACGGAAACGGCGGGAGAACAGTGAGAACGCGAACATGACGACCTCCTTGCGGCGCGTGGCCGGCAAGGACGTCGCAGCGTGCGGGCGGCGGGCGTCTTCCGGCTCAGCGCCGGGCAGCGACCAGGCGGGGAGAATGGCGGGGGACTGCGACTGCGGCGCTGACGCCGCGTCGATGCGGATCGGGGTCCATGCGCGCCTCCGGTGTCAGGGGAACGGATCGCGCGGGGCGCGATGGCCTGGTGCGGCCTGATGCCGCGGCAGCGCCCACTGGCCGGGCCAGGAGCGGGTGGCGCAAAGCTTGGCACGCGGCCCCTGCCCGCGCCAGCCTGCATGAGGCCATGGCGGCGATACCAAGGTATATCCGGCGCTGTCCGCCCGCTGGCGCGTGGCGCAGCGATTGAGACGTGGCCGGCTACACTGGCCGCATGCAGAACGATGTCCATTTCCTGATCCTCGCCGGCCTGTTGTGCGCCGTCATCGCCCTGTTGCTGGCCGTGTTGCTGCGGCGGGGCAACCATGCCGCGCTGGAGGCGGCCCTGCGCGAGGAGCAGCGCGGCGGCCGCGGCGAACTGCGCGAGCAGCTCGACAGCCTGGCGCGCCAGCAGGACGCGCGCAGCGAAGGCTTCGCCCGCCATCTGGCCGATCTGTCCACCCGCACCGACCAGCGCCTGGACCTGCTGCGCGAAGCGCTGACCGAGGACGCGCGACGCGGCCGGGTCGAAGCCGGTGAAGCGCAGCAGCGCATGGCCGAGCTGCTGAGCCAGCGCCTGGTCGAGATCCGCGGCCAGCTCGATGCCTTCGGCCAGCAGCAGGATGCGCGCATGGCCCAGTTCGGCCAGCAGCAGGCCGAGCTGATCGCGCGCATCGACGCGCAACTGGGCGCGCTGCGCGAGGCCCTGCTCGAGGATGCGCGCAAGGGCCGCCAGGAAGGTGCGGACGCGCAGCAGCGCTTCGCCGACACGCTCGGCCAGCGCCTGGGCGAGCTGGTCCAGCGCAACGAGCAGCGCCTGGGCGAGATGCGCGCCACCCTGGAGGAGCGGCTGAAGGAACTGCAGGCCGACAACGCGGCCAAGCTCGAGCAGATGCGCGGCACCGTCGACGAGAAGCTGCAGACCACCCTCAACACGCGCCTGGACGCCTCGTTCAAGCTGGTCTCCGAACGGCTCGAGCAGGTCCAGCGCGGCCTGGGCGAGATGCAGCAGCTGGCCACCGGCGTCGGCGACCTCAAGCGCGTGCTGAGCAATGTCAAGAACCGCGGCGGCTGGGGCGAAGTGCAGCTGGAGAACATCCTCGAGCAGACCCTGACCCAGGAGCAGTACGCACGCGGCGTGCGGGTGCGCCCGGAGCGCAACGAAATGGTCGATTTCGCCGTGCGCCTGCCCGGCCGTGGCCACGAGGACACGCCGGTGTGGCTGCCGATCGACGCCAAGTTCCCGCGCGAGGACTACGAGCGCCTGCTCGATGCGCAGGAGCAGGGCGATCCGGAACTGGTGCAGGCGACGGGCGCGCAACTGGAACGCGCGATCCGGGTGCAGGCCAAGTCGATCGGCGACAAGTACATCGCCCCGCCGCACACCACCGACTTCGCGGTGATGTTCCTGCCCACCGAGGGCCTGTACGCCGAGACCCTGCGCCGTCCCGGCCTGGCCGACCTGCTGCAGCGCGAGCACCGCATCGTCGTCGCCGGGCCGACCACCATCACCGCCCTGCTCAACAGCCTGCAGATGGGCTTTCGCACCCTCGCCATCGAGAAACGTTCCAGCGAGGTGTGGGGCGTGCTGGCGGCGGTCAAGAGCGAGTTCGGCAAGTTCGCCGGCATCCTGGAAAAGGCCGAGAAGCAGATCAGCACCGTCGGCAAGAGCCTGGGCGAGGCCAGCCGCAAGACCCGCACCATCGAGCGCCGCCTGCGCGGGGTCGAGACCCTGGCCGATGCGCAGGCCGCGCCGCTGCTGGACCTGTCGCTGCCGCTGGACGAGGCCGAGGCGGACGAGGTGGCGGGCGACGACCGGGAGTGAGCGCCGTGCGGTGCGCGGCGGGGCGTCGTCAGTCGGGATGAGGGGCATGGCGGTTGCGTCGGCGCGAAGGCGAGCTGTCGGTGCGCTGAGTCACGCGGTCGCCGCGCTCCGCACGTCGCGTCGGCAGCGACTATGCTGGCATTCCCTTTCGATCGAGGTAATGCCCCATGTCCGCGTCGCTGACCGCCATTCCGCTGACCCGCATCGACGGCCAGCCGGCCACCCTCGCCGAGTTCGACGGCAAGGTACTGCTGATCGTCAACGTGGCTTCCAAGTGCGGGCTCACCGCGCAGTACGCGGGCCTGGAAGCGCTGTACCGCGAGAAGCAGGCGGCGGGGTTGGAGGTGCTCGGTTTCCCGGCCAACGATTTCAAGGGCCAGGAGCCGGGCAGCGAGGCGGAGATCCAGCAGTTCTGCCAGCTCACCTACGATGTCACCTTCCCGATGTTCGCCAAGATCGCGGTCACCGGCGAAGCGACCCATCCGCTGTATCGCGCGCTGATTGCCGCGCAGCCGCAGACCGAGGGCGAGGGCCCGATGCGCGAGAAGCTGGCCGGCTACGGCATCGAACCGAACCCGGCGCCGGGCGTGCTGTGGAACTTCGAGAAGTTCCTGATTGGCCGCGACGGTAAGGTGCATGCGCGTTTCGCCCCGGACGTCACCGCCGAGGATCCGCGCCTGCGTGCGGCGATCGACGCCGCGCTGGGGTAACGGTTCGCGGCGTTTGATGCCGTGAGGCGGTGCTTGGACGAGTTGAAGGTGCTGTTGTGGGCGTCTAAGGCGGAACAGGTTGCCGGCGGGTTGTAGTGTCCGGCGTCGCCTGTCGCGGCTGAAGCCGCTCCTGCGCAAGGTTTGCAGCACCATACCGGTTGCCGTTGCCGTTGCCGTTGCCGTTGCCGTTGCCGTTGCCGTTGCCGTTGCCTTGGCTGTTGCTGTGCTTCTGTGCTTCTGTGCTTTGGCTTTGGCTTTGGCTTTGGCTGTGGCTGTGGCTGTTGTTTCGGCTTTTGACTTACCGGGTTCCCTTACGAAGCGGCGGCCAGCGCGGGGAAAAACCCCGAAGGGGCGGCGCACAAGGATGTGCGCCGTCCGCGGCAGGGGCAGGATGCCCCTTCCGCGGATCCCCGTGATGGACGCGGACCCGGAGCGCGCAGCGCGGAGGGCGCGAAGGCAGGGCGCGCTTTCTTTTGGTTACCTTTTCTTTGCGCGAGCAAAGAAAAGTAACTCGCCCGCAAGGGCGAAAGCCTTTGCTGTTGCTTGAATTTTGCGTGTCAGACGAGAAGTTCTGTAGGAGCGGCTTTAGCCGCGACCGACGTAATCGGTAGTGCCTGTCGCCGCTCAAGTCGCTCCTACATCCAGCAGCGGCAGCAGCAAGAGCAGGAGCAAGAGCAGGAGCAAGAGCAGGAGCAAGAGCAAGAGCAAGAGCAAAGCTTTCGCCTGACGGCGAGTTACTTTTCTTTGCTTGTGCAAAGAAAAGTAACCAAAAGAAAGCACACCCCGCAGCGCGCCCTCCGCGCTGCGCGCTCCGGGTGCGCAGCCACGACGGGGATTCGCGGAAGGGGCATCCTGCCCCTGCCGCGAACGGCGCACATCCATGTGCGCCGCCCTTCGGGTTTTTCCCCGCCGTGGCTGCCGCGCCGAGGGGACCCCAGTAAATCAACAGCAACAGCAACATCAGGAACAACAGCAACAGCAACAGCAGGAGCAGGAGCAGGAGCAGGAGCAGGAGCAACAGCAGCAGGAGCAACAGCAGCAGAAGCAACAGCAGGAGCAACAGCGAAGCCGGCTGCACAATGACGTCGGCCGCGACACTCGCTCACCCACTGCAAACCGAGCGGTCGTTCCCGTACATCGCGCTGCGCCCACAGGCGATACCAGCAAAAGCTTCAGACACAAAAAACCCGGCCGAGGCCGGGCTTTTCGTAGGTGGATCGTGCGCTGGACTCAGCGCCCGCCGCGCCACTCCGGCACCGGCATCGCGTCCACCGGCACCGTCGGGTTGGTCTCTTCCTCGCGCAGATAGGCCGGCAGATCGTCGTCCTGGCGCTTGTGCCCGCGCATGTCGCTCTCGATCTGGTAGTTGCGCCGCTGCAGCCAGGCATCGCGGGTCAGCTGATACTCGTCCGGCGCCTGGTCGCGCAGACTGTCCAGCGACAGCAACTGCGCACGCGTGTCGACCAACTGCAGGCCCTGCAGGCCGATGCGGACCTGGTCCTCCTCGATCTGCTGCAGCGGCGACAGCGGCGCGTCGCCGACCAGGCCGAACGTATCGCGTACCGTGCGCGGGCCGAACAGCGGCAGTTCCAGGTAGCGCGAGCGGCGCCAGCCCCACACGCCCAGCGTCTGGCCGAAGTCCTCGCTGCGCCGCGGCAGGTTGGCGTCGGTGGCCGGGTCGAAGATGCCGCCGATGCCCAGCGTGCTGTTGATCAGGAACCGGCTCAGGGTCTGCCCCGCCTGCAGCGGACGGCCCTGCAGCAACTGGTTGACCATGGTCAGCGGCGAACTGAGGTTGTCGAAGAAGTTGGTCACGCCCAGCCGCACCGGCCGCGGCACCACGTTGACGTAGGCGCGTGCCAGCGGCCGCGCCACGGCGCGGTCGACCACGTTGTTGAAGGCATGCACCTTGCGGTTGAACTTCTCCCACGGATCGTAGCTCTGCGGCGCCTGCACGCCCTCCGGCAGGGTCGGATCGGCGACCGGGTTGTACGGGTCGCTGCCGTAGATCGCGGCGTAGTCCGCATCGGCGGAATCGGTCGGGTCCTGTGCAGTCGTCGTGGCCGGCGCAGTCGTAGCCGCCTGCGCGGTATCGGCCGCCGTGTCCACCGGTGCAGGTGCAGGTGCAGGAGCCGGGGTGGCGGCGCCGCTGCCGGCCTGGTCCTGGATGGACGTGGCCGGCGCGGTTTCCGCCACCGGCGGCGGAGGCGGCGTGCGCTTGGGGGCACCGGCGCAGGCGCCCAGGGCGGCGGCCAGGGTCAGGGAAGTGAGGATACGCAGCACGTTCATGTGTCAGCTCGCCGCAGGGGGAGAGTGGAAGTCCAGGGTCGAGGCCAGCCGGTAGGCGGCGCTCAAGTCGGTCAGGCCGGCCGGGGCGCCGTGGATGGCGACCTCGGCCTGGCCCTGGGCGCGCAGGCGCGCGGCGAGTTCGGCGAGCAGCGCCAGACCGGCGCTGTCCACCCGCGACACCGCCTGCAGGTCCAGCGCGCGCGCGCCCGGCAGCAGCCGCAGCGCCGCCGGCCACAGCGCGGTGGCCGCGGCACGGTCGATCACGCCGCTCAGCGCGAGCGTGTCGCCATCGCGGCGCAGTTGCGCATCACTTGCCACTGTTGCCCGCCGGGGCCGCCTGCAGCGTGCCGTTGCGCAGCTCGGCCGCGACCTCGGCGATCGACTTGTTGCGCAGCGGGGTGTCGAACTGGTTGCGGAAGGTCTGCACGTAGGACACGCCCTCGACCATCACGTCGAAGATCTTCCAGCCGGCGCCGGTGTTGCGCAGCAGGTAGTCCACCGGCACCGGGTCGCCGCCGCTGCGCAGCAGCTCGGTGGAGACCTTGACGCCGCGGCCGCCCGGCAGCGGGGTTTCCGACTTCACCCGCACCTGCGGTTTGCCTTCGAAGGTCAGCAGCGAGGTGCCGTAGCGCTGCATCAGGTTGTCGGCCATCGCGTCGCCGAACAGCTTGATGTCGGCGTCGGAGGCGCCGCGGCCGTGCACGCCCAGCACCAGGCGGGCGGCGTAGTCGCGGTCGAAGGACTTGTTCATCTCGCTGTCGATGAACTGGCGCAGCGCGGTGGGGTTGCTCTTGAACTCGCTGCGGCGCTGTTCCAGCGTGGTCAGGATGCGGGTGCTGTTCTCGAGCACCACCTTGCTGGCCGAACCGGCCTGGGTGGCGGCGGCGGCCGGCGCGGCGGCCTGGGCCAGGGCGGCGGAGGGCGCGGCCACGGCCAGCGCGGCGGCGAGAGCGGCGGAAAGCAATTTGATCGTCATGGCTTGGGTTCCGTTGCGGGCGTGGTGGGGTCGGCCGAGGGTGCGGCAGCGGGCGTTGTGTTCTTGTCGCCGCTGGCGCTGCCGCCGCCGAACATGTACTTGCCGACCAGCTGGATCAGGTCCACCGCCGGCTGGGTGAAGGCGATTTCCTGGCCGGGCTTGAGCGTGTCGGGGTCGCCGCCGGGCTGCAGGCCGACGTAGCTCTCGCCCAGCAGGCCGCTGGTCAGGATCGCCGCCGAGGTGTCGGCCGGCAGGTCCTTGTACTTGTCGTCGATGGACAGGGTGACCACCGAGTCGAACTTGGTCGGGTCCAGGTCGATCTTGGCGACCTGGCCGATGATGACGCCGCCGATCTTCACCGGCGCCTGCGTCCGCAGCTGGCCGATCTGCGAGAAGCGCGCGATCAGCTCGTAGCGGTGGCCGCCGAAGCCCCACTGGCGGTTGGTGGAAGCCAGCGCCAGCACCAGCAGCGAGGCCAGGCCCAGCAGCAGGAAGGCGCCGACGGCGAACTCGAGACGGGGACCACGGAGAGCCATAACGTGTCTACCTTGTTGATTCAGCGTGGCCGCGGCGCCAGTGCCGCGACCGGGATGTTGCCGCAGGGCCTGCCGTCGCCGGCCGGCCCCGCGTTGGCGCCGCTCAGCGGAACAGCAGCGCCGACATGACGAAATTGAACATCAGCACCAGCAGCGAGGCGTTGACCACGGCGCGGGTGGTGGCCACCGAGGTGCCCTCGATGGTCGGCTCGGCATGGAAGCCGACATAGGCCGCGACCAGCGCCGCGGTGCCGCCGAACACCGCCGACTTCAGCATCGCCACGCCGAAGTCGTCCCAGAAATCCACGCTGCTCGACAGCGCCGACCAGAACGTGCCGCGGTCCAGGCCGAGCGCGCCGACCGCCTCGAAATAGCTGGCGCTGATCGCCAGCGAGCAGAAGATGCCGGTCAGCAGCGGCACGGTCAGCACCGCCGCCCAGAAGCGTGGCGCCACCGCCTTGGCCACCGGGTCGATCGCCATCAGCTCCAGCGCCTTGATCTGGTCGGTGGCGCGCATCAGGCCGAGCTCGGCGGCGATGGAACTGCCGGCGCGGCCGATGAACAGCAACGCGGTCAGCACCGGCGCCAGCTCGCGGTACAGCGACAGGCCGAGCAGGGTCGACAGCGCATCGGAGGCGCCGTAGGTCTGCAGCGTGCGGTAGCCCTGCAGGGTCAGCACCAGGCCGACGAAGGCGCCGCCCACCGCAATGATCGGCAGCGAGCGCGCGCCGACCTTGTAGATCTCGCGGATCAACTCGGCCAGCAGGTCGCGGGTCGGCAGCGAGCCGCGCAGCACGGTGAGGAAGAACAGCCCGGCACGGCCCAGGGAACGGATCGGGGCAACGATGGCCATCAGGCGGCGCTCCGCGCGCGCTGCGGCGCATCGAACGGGATCGGGCCGTCGGGACGGCCGTGCAGGAACTGCTGCAGCAGCGGATCGGTGCTGGCCTGCAGCGCCTGCGGGGTGCCGGCGAAGACCACGCCGCCGTTGGCGATGGCCACGGCCTGGTCGCAGATCGGCAGGGTCTCGTGGACGTGGTGGCTGACGATGATGCTGGTCAGGCCCAGGGTGTGGTTGAGCCGCTGGATCAGGCTCATGATCACGCCGGAGGCGATCGGGTCCAGGCCGGTCAGCGGTTCGTCGTAGATCATCAGCGGCGGGTCCAGGGCCAGCGCCCGCGCCAGCGCCACGCGCCGCGCCATGCCGCCGGACAGCTCGCGCGGCCAGGCATCGGCGGCGGCCAGCAGGCCCACCGCGTGCAGCTTCAGCGCCACCAGCCGCTGTAGCACCGGCTCGGGCAGGCGAGTGTGGGCGCGCAACGGCAGCGCCACGTTCTCGGCCACGCTCAGGTCGGTGAGCAGGCCATTGCCCTGCAGCAGCACGCCGATGCTCTTGCGGGTTTCGCGCAGCGCGCGGCTGCCGCGCGGCAGCGGCTTGCCGAAGACGTCCAGCGTGCCCGCCACCGGCACCAGTTCGCCGGTCAGCGCCGCCAGCAGCGTGGACTTGCCGCTGCCGGACGGGCCGAGCACGGCGGTGATGCTGCCGCGCGGCACACTCAGCGAGACGTCGCGCAGGATCGCCCGGCCGCCGCGATCGATGCGCACGCCCGACAACTGCACCAGATTGGGTTCGGAAGACGCCATCGCGACCTTTAACGAAAATACAACATGCTTAGGATTGATGCGTTCGGCTGAACTTAACCGAACTGGCCCGTCCAGTATTGTGGCACTGCTCACGCCCGTGTGCGCACCTGTGGCCCATGCCCGTCTACGCAACAGCGTGTCGCGTTTAGCGGCGCTCCCGCCTCATCGAGCGAGGCGATCCAGGTGCGTGAGCCGGCGCAGGTGGGGCGCATCCGGCACAATGCCCGGCACATGCCTGCCCCGTCCGCGCCCGATTTCCGGCTGTATCCGTCCAACGCGCTGGATACCCTGGTCGCCCTGCTTGCCGAAGAACTGCGCCGGCCGCCGCCGGAGCAGCCCTTGCTGGCGCCGGAGGTGGTGCTGATCCCGCAGGTGGCGATGCGGCGCTGGCTGCAATCGACCCTGGCCGCGGTGCACGGGGTGGCGGCGAACCTGGAATTCCTCACCCCCGGCGAGTTCGTCGCGCGCGCGCTGGAGCGCAATCTCGGCGCGGCGGTCGACGACCTGGACATGGCGACCATGCACTGGCGCCTGTACGCGGCGCTGCAGGGCGACCTGGGCAACGACGCGGCGCTGGCGCCGCTGGCCGGCTACCTGGCCGATGGCGATGCGCTCAAGCCGTGGAGCCTGGCCGGCGAGCTGAGCAACGTGTTCGAGAAGTACCAGGCCTGGCGCCGCGACTGGCTGCTGCGCTGGGAAGGCGGCGCCGACCCGGACGATCCGCAGGCGCGGCTGTGGCGGCGCATCGCCAGCGGCCGCGCCTACCGCGCGCGGCGCATCGGCCAGTACCTGGACCGCTACGCGCGGCCGGACGGGCCGTTGCCGCAGGGCCTGCCGCGGCGCCTGTTCGCCTTCGCCGTGCTCAACATTTCCCCGGACGTGCTGCGCGTGCTGGCCACGCAGGCGCGCGCCGGCACGCTGCACTTCTATCTGCCGACGCCGACGCAGGGCTATTGGGGCGATCTGCAGACGCTGTGGCAGCGCCGCCGCGATGGCGGGGCGGTGGACCTGTTCGCCGAGCAGGTGCAGGAGAACCCGCTGCTGCAGGCCTGGGGCGCGGCCGGGCGCGACTTCATGGCGTTGATCGGCGACTACGAAGTGGTGCATCCGCTGGCCGAGATCGCGGTCTACGCCGATCCGCTGGAGTCGGGCCGGCGCGCGCTGGCCGACGGCGGCCTCGGCGACAGCCTGCTGCGGCGCATGCAGAGCGACCTGTTCCATCGCCGCGCTCCGGCGCGGCCGGCAGCGCTGGCCGCGGTGGACCGGCACGATCCCAGTCTGCAGGTGCACGCCTGCCACACCCGCCTGCGCGAACTGCAGGTGCTGCACGACCAGCTGCGCGCGCTGCTCGACGATCCGCGTTTCGAGCCGCCGCTGCAGCCGCGCGAGATCGCGGTGCTGTCGCCGGACATCGATCCCTACGTGCCGTACCTGGACGCGGTGTTCGGCGGCCACGCCGGCGACGACGCCTTGCCCTATGCGCTGGCCGACGCCAGCCCGCTGGCCAGCGAACCGCTGGCCGACGTCTTCCTGGCGCTGCTCGGCCTGCCGATCGCGCGCTTCGGCCTGCACGAGATCCTGGACCTGATCGCCAGCGCGCCGATCGCCGAGGCCGCCGGCCTGGACGAAGCCGGGCTGGACCGCCTGCGCGGCTGGCTGCACGCCGCCGGCGCGCGCTGGGGCCTGGACGCGGCGCACCGGCAGCGCCACCAGGCGCCGGCCGACGACGCCTATACCTGGCGCTTCGCCCTGGACCGGCTGCTGCTCGGCCACGCCAGCGGCGCCGAGGACGATATCGACGGCGTGGCGCCGTGGCCGCAACTGGAAGGCAGCGCACTGGCCGCGCTGGACACGCTGCTGCGCCTGCTGCGCGTGCTCGACCGCCACCAGGCCGCGCTGGCCGAGCCGATGCCGCCGGCGCAGTGGCGCGAAGTGCTGCTGGGCCTGCTCGAGGCGCTGTTGCCGCAGAGCCCGTCGGCGCCGCGCCAGCAGCGCGCGCTGGAACGGTTGCGCGCGCTGATCGACCAGTTCGCGCGCGACGCCGCCCGCGCCGACTACGCCGCCGCGGTGCCGGCCGAGGTGGTGCGCGCGCACTTCGCCGCGGTGCTGGGCGAATCGGACACGCGCGCGCCGCTGCTCACCGGCGGCATCAGCTTCGGCCGCATGGTGCCGATGCGGCTGCTGCCGTTCCGGGTCATCTGCCTGCTGGGCATGAACGACGGCGATTTCCCGCGCCGCGATCCGGCCGCCGGGCTCAACCGCCTCACCGCCGAGCTGGGCACCACGCGCCGCCGCCACGGCGACCGCTCCACCCGCGAGGACGACCGCTTCCTGTTCCTGCAACTGTTCGCCTCGGCGCAGGAGGTGTTCTACCTGAGCTACCTGGGCGCCGACGCGCGCGACGGCAGCGTGCGCGAACCCTCGCCGCTGGTCGGCGAACTGCTGGCCTGCGCCGCCCACTATCACGCCGACCCGGCCGCGGCCGCGGCGCTGGTGGTGCGGCATCCGCTGCAGCCGTTCGCCGCCGCCGCGTTCGGCGCCACCGGTGCCGAGGATGCCGATCCGCGCCGTTTCAGCTACCGCCGGCAATGGCGGCCGGCGGTGGACAGCCTGGTCGGCCAGCGCCAGCCGCTGGCGCCGTGGATCGACGCCTTGCCGGCCGCGGCCGACGACGCGCTGCCGGCGCAGCTGTCCATCGACGACCTGCGTCGGCTGCTGGTCGATCCGGCCGGGCAGTTCCTGCGCCAGCGCCTGGGCCTGCGCCTGCCCGATCCGGCGCAGGCCGACAGCGACCTGGAACCGTTGCTGGCGCCCAACCGCGGGCTCGATCAGTACGGCCTGCAGCAGCAGGTGTTCGAGGCGGTGCTGCGCGAGGACACCGACGCCCTGTACGAACGCCTGCGCGCCCGCGCGCTGCTGCCGTCCGGGCCGCTGGGCCGGCGCCAGCTCGACGAACGCGTGCGCCAGTTGCGCCCGTATGCCGAGGCGTTCCGGCAGTGGCGCGGCAGCGACGCCGCGCCGCTGGCGCCGCGGCTGCAGGTCGAGCTCGACGGCACCGCGCTGCATGGCCGCCTGCCGGGCTGGTACGCGCCCGGCGTGGCGCGCGTGCAGGTGGGCGCGTTGAGCGGGCGCAGCGCGATCCGCCACGGCCTGGAATGGCTGCTGCTGCGCGCCGCCGGCGAACAGGTGCCCTACGTGCGTTTCTTCGACCACGACGACAGCCTCGGCCCGCATCCGATGGACCGCGAACCGCTGCCCGCGGCGCAGGCGCGGCAGGCGCTGGGGGAACTGCTGCAGTTGTATCGGCATGGCCGGCAGGCGCCGCTGGCGTTCGCGCCGTACAGCAGCTGGAAGTACTACCAGGCCGCGCGCACCGGCGATCTCGACAAGGCGATCAAGGACGCCGCCGCGCAATGGCAGGCCGGTTTCGGCTGGAGCGAGGCGGACAGTCCGGAACTGCGCCTGGTCGGCCGCGGCCGCGACCCGTTCGCCGATGCGCAGCGCTTCGCCGCCTTCGCCGCCACCAGCCAGCGCGTGTTCGGCCTGCTCGAACAGGGCGACGCCGGCCCCGCGCTCGATCCCGAACGGCTGGCCGAAAGCTGGCAGCGCTGGCGCGGCACCCAGGAGGACGCCGAATGAGCGCCGCGCCCGACCGCGACCCCTACCTGCAGCTGCCGCTGCACGGCGTGCGCCTGATCGAGGCCAGCGCCGGCACCGGCAAGACCTTCACCCTGGCCACCCTGTTCACTCGCCTGGTGGTCGAACGCGGCCTGCGCCTGGGCCAACTCCTCGCGGTCACCTTCACCGAGGCCGCCACCCAGGAACTGCGCCGGCGCATCCGCGAGCGCCTGGCGCTGGCGGCGACGCTGGTCCCGGACACAGATGGAGGCCTCGTAGGAGCGGCGTCAGCCGCGACCGACCCATCGCATCCAACGCCGCAACAAGACCCACCCGACGTCGCCCTGACCCGCGCCATCCTGACCGCGCACCTGGCCACCGGGAGCGAAACCCCGACCGCCCTGCGCCGCCGCCTGCAGCAGGCCGCCGAGGACATCGACCTCGCCGCCATCTTCACCATCCACGGCTTCTGCGCGCGCGTGCTGCGCGAGCACGCGCTGGAAAGCGGCCAGGCCTTCGCCGCGCCGCAGCTGCTCGCCGACGACCGCGAGTTGCTGCGCGACGTCGCCGCCGACCTGTGGCGGCAACGCGCCGCCGATGCGGCGATGGCCGAGGACCTGGTGGCGCTGTGGCCGGGCGGGCCGGACGGCATGGCCATCGATCTGCGCGAACTGGTGCGGCATCCGACCCTGCTGCCGGCCGCGCCGGTCTTCGCCGCCGAGGACGGCGCCGTGCTGCAGCAGGCCGTGCAGCGCGCCGGCGTCGCGCTGGCCGAGGCGTTCCGTACCCACGGCACCGCCTGTTTCGAGGCGATCGCCGCGGCGATCGAGGCCGGCGTGCTGAGCAAGGTCAGCTACAAGCCCGACTGGCTGACCGCGTTGTGGCACTGGCTGGACGCCTTCGCCGCGGCGCCGTCGGCGGACGCGCCGCCGCACCCGAAGCTGGTCAAGCTCACCGCCGCCGAACTGGCCGCCGGCACCAACAAGAAGCACGCCGAGCGCACCCCGGCCGCGCCGCTGGGCCACGCCATCGACGGCTACCTGGCCG
The DNA here is from genome assembly GCF_056725085.1 of Xanthomonas sp. NCPPB 901. Classification (NCBI taxonomy): domain Bacteria; kingdom Pseudomonadati; phylum Pseudomonadota; class Gammaproteobacteria; order Lysobacterales; family Lysobacteraceae; genus Xanthomonas; species Xanthomonas sp. NCPPB 901. The sequence continues at coordinate 117,766 of NZ_CM161511.1, forward strand.
CGCTGGCGCAGCTGGCGCACTGGCGCACGCAACGCCGCATCCGCCTGCTGCACGCGCTGCGTGCCGACGCGGCGGAACGGCTGGCCTATCTCAAGCGCCAGCGCCGCGTGCAGACCTACGACGACCTGGTCGAGGGCGTGGCGCGCGCGCTGGAAGGCCCGCGCGGCGCCGCCTTGGCGCAGCGGCTGCGCGCGCAGTACGCGGTGGCCCTGGTCGACGAGTTCCAGGACACCGACGACCGCCAGTGGACGATCTTCCGCAAGGTGTTCGCCGCGGAGACGGCCGGCCTCGCCGCGGCGCAGGACGACGCGGCGATCGCGCCGTACCTGTCCACAGCGGACGACACGCCGCCGCTGCTTGCCCTGATCGGCGATCCCAAGCAGGCCATCTACGGCTTCCGCGGCGGCGACGTGCGCACCTACCTGGCCGCTGCCGCGGACGCCGAGCGCGCGCCGCCGCTGGCGCACAACTTCCGCTCGCGCCCGGCGCTGCTGGCGGCGATCGACGCGCTGTACGCGCAGGCCGGTTACGCCGATGCCTTCCTCACCGACGGCATCGCCTTCCACCCGGTGCAGCCCGGCAGCAAGCGCGTCGATGCCGACCTGCAGCGCGGCGGTGAGCCGGCCCCGGCGCTGACCGTCTGGCGCGCACCGGAACCTCCACCGCCGCCGGCCACCGCCAAGCCGGGCAAGCCCAAGCCGTGGAACGCCGGCCGCGCCCGCGAGCTGTGCACCGCCGCCTGCGTGGCGGCGATCCGCGGCTGGCTGGCCGAGGCCCGCGACGGCACTGCCACCTTGCTCGGCCGTCCCGTGCAGGCCGGCGACATCGCCGTGCTGGTGCGCAGCCACGGCGAGGCCACGCGCATCCAGCAGGCGCTGGCCGCCGCCGGCATCCCCGCGGTCGCCGCCGGCCGCCGCAGCCTGTTCGCCACCGACGAGGCGCTGGAACTGCTGGCGCTGCTGCAGGCCCTGCTCGACCCCGGCGACGACGGCCGCCTGCGCGCCGCATTGGCCACCGTGCTGATCGGCGAGGACGCCGCGGCCATCGCCGCGCTCGACCACGACGGCGAGCGCCACCGCCGCTGGCAGCAGCAGGCGCTGGACTGGCGCGAGCGCTGGCAGCGCGGCGGCCCGCTCGCCCTGATCGGCGACCTCGGCGCCGCGCACGGGCAACGCCTGCTGGCCCTGGTCGACGGTGAGCGCCGCCTCACCAACTACCTGCAGCTGGCCGAACTGCTGCAGGAAGCCGACACCCGCGCGCTGGGCCCGCATGGTCTGGTCGACTGGCTGGCGCGGCGCATCGCCAATGCCGACGACAGCGACGAAGCGCAGCAGCTGCGGCTGGAGTCGGACGCGCGCCGCGTGCAGATCGTCACCCTGCACAAGAGCAAGGGCCTGGAGTATCCGCTAGTGTTCCTGCCCTACGCCGGCATCGGCCGCAGCGAGCGCAGCCCCGGGCGCCACTGCGTGGTGCCGGCGCCGCAGGGCGGTCGCCAGCTGCAGTGGAACACCGGCCGCAGCGGCGGCGACGCCGATCCGGCCTGGGAGACTGCCGAAGCCGCGTGGAAACAGGAACAGCGCGCCGAGGACGCGCGCCTGCTCTACGTCGGCCTGACCCGCGCCGAACACGCGCTGTGGCTCGCCACCGGCGCCTTCCCGCAGCACGAGCGCACCGCGCTGGCGCCGATGCTGCGCGACCTCGACGCCTTGCAGGCTGCGTCCGGTCCCGGCGCCATCGCCATCGACAGCACCCCGCCGCCGGCGCAGTTGCCGCGGCTGCCGCCGGAGCCGGCGCAGCAGGTGCCACCGGCGCGCGTGCCGCAGCGGCGCGTGCTGCCGGAGTGGTGGGTGTACAGCTTCACCCAGCTGGCCAATGCCGACGCCGGCAGCGACCCGATGGCCAGCGCCACCGTGCCCAGCAGCGGCGGCAGCGACGAACCCGCCGCCAGCGAACCGGTCAGCGCCGCGGTGGAGGTGGACATGGTCGACCGCCGCTTCGTCGGCAACCGCTTCGGCGTGGCCATGCACGACGTGTTCGAGCGCTGCGACTTCGCCGCCTGGCGCCACTGGCGGCCGGGCCAGCCGGCGCCGGCCGGGCAGGAAGTGGCCATCATCGAAGCGTTGCACAGCGGCGGCTACCAAGAAGACGAAGTGGCCGATGGCACCGCCGTGCTCACCGCCCTGGTCGGCAACACCCTCACCGTGGCGCTGCCCGAAGGCACCTGCCTGGCCGCGGTGCCGGAGGAGCAGCGGCGCAACGAAATGGAGTTCCACTTCGCCATGCGCCCGACCCGCGTCGATGCGCTGCTGGCGCTGCTGCATCGCTTCGGCGTGGCCGGCGAGCGCCAGGCGTTCGGCGCGCGGCAGCGCCTGGAGGGGCTGATGACCGGCCTGATCGACCTCACCTACCGGTACGACGGCCGCTGGTACGTGCTCGACTACAAGTCCAACCGCCTGCCGGCCTACGACCCCGACGCGCTGGCGCGGGCGATGGCGCACAGCGAATACACCCTGCAGGCGCTGATCTACACCGTGGCCCTGCACCGCTGGCTGCGCTTCCGCCTGGGCGAGGGCTATGACTACGCCCGCGACTTCGGCGGCGTGCGCTACCTGTTCTGCCGCGGCCTGGACGCCGCCCGCGACCCGTCGCCGGGCGTGCACGCCTGGCGCTTCGACCCGGACCTGATCGAAGGCGTCGACGCCCTGTTCGCCGGCGCCCAGGCTGAGCCTCTCTCGCCCCAGGAGAGGGGTTTGGGTGAGGGTCCGTCCGCCCACGGAGCCGCCCCGTGAGCCAACCCACCCACCTCCTCGCCGTCCTGCGCACGCCGGACCACGCCCCGTCCGCCGGCGCCCCGCGCAAGCCCCTCTCCCCCCGGGAGAGGGATTGGGGTGAGGGTCCGCCCGCCTACGGAGCCGCCCCGTGAGCCAACCCACCCACCTCCTCGCCGTCCTGCGCACGCCGGACCACGCCCCGTCCGCCGGTGCTCCGCTCAAGCCCCTCTCCCCCCGGGAGAGGGGTTGGGGTGAGGGTCCGTCCGCCCACGGAGCCGTCCCGTGAGCCAATCCACCCTCCTCGCCGCCCTCCACCGCACCGGCACCCTGCGCACGCTGGACCACGCCTTCGCGCACAGCCTGGCCCGCCTCGACCCGGACACGCCCGACCTGGTCCTGGCCGCCGCCGCCCTGGCCTCGCTGGCCGTCGCCAGCGGCCACGCCGGCCTCGACCCGGCCCGCGCCAGCCTCCTGCTCGACAACCGCGATGGCGCGGCCCCCGCGCTGCCCCCCGCGGACGACTGGACCCGCGCGCTGGCCGCCTCGCGCTGGGTCGCGCAGCCCGCCGCCGCGGACGCCGCCAGCGCCGACCGCCCGCTGGTGCTGGAACACGGCCTGCTGTACCTGCGCCGCTACCGCGAGTACGAACGCCGCCTGGCCCTGGGCCTGCGCCGCCTGGCCGCGCAGCCGCTGCCGCACAGCGACCTCGCCGCGCTCGCCCCCCTGTTCGCCCAGCTCTTCCCTCTCCCCCCGGCAGAGGGTGCCCGCAGGGCGGGTGAGGGGACGACCGCCAACGATCCATCAGACCGCCAGGCCCAGGCCGCCGCCCTGGCCCTGCGCCGCGCCCTGCTGCTGGTCACCGGCGGCCCCGGCACCGGCAAGACCACCACCATCGCCCGCCTGCTGCTGCTGCGCTTGGCCCAGGCCCGCGCCGCCGGCCTGCCGCCGCCGCGCATCGCCCTGGCCGCGCCCACCGGCCGCGCCGCCGAGCGCATGGCCGAGAGCCTGCGCGCCGCAGTGGCGCGCGCGCTTGCCGATGGCATCGACCTGGCCCTGGCCGAGGCGCTGCCGGCCGGCGCCAGCACCCTGCATCGCCTGCTCGGCGTCATCCCCGACCTGCCGCGCTTCCGTCACGACGCCGACAACCCGCTGCCGTTCGACCTGATCGTGATCGACGAAGCCTCGATGGTCGACCTGCCGCTGATGTGCAAGCTGGTCGAAGCGGTGGCCGACGGCGCGCAACTGATCCTGCTCGGCGACGCCGACCAGTTGCCCTCGGTGGAAGCCGGCGACGTGCTCGCCGCGATCCTGCAGGCCGCCGGCCCCGGCGACGCATTGCAGGCCGACGACGCGCAGGCGCTACAGCCATTGCTCGGCGACAGCGCGGTCGCACGCGACCACGGCGGCCTGGCCGGGCACCGCGTGCACCTGCTGCGCGGCTACCGCCAGGCCCAGGACTTCGCCCTGGCGCCGCTGGCCGACGCGGTGCGCAGCGGCGATGCCGACGGCGCGCTGCGCCTGCTGCGCGACGGCCAGCTCGCCGGCGTGCGCTTCCACGACGGCGTCGACGACCCGCTCGCCGCCGGCGGCGACGCCCTGCTCGCGCACTGGCGCGCCCTCGGCGACGCCGACGATCCGGCGCAGGCCCTGCGTGCCGCCGCGCGCCTGCGCCTGCTCACCGCCGTGCGCGCCGGCCCGCAGGGCGCGCGCGGGCTCAACGCACGCATCGAACAGTTGCTGGCCGAGACCGCCAGCGGCGCGCGCCGCCTCGGCGCCGCCGCACCCTGGTTCCATGGCCGCCTGCTGCTGATCACCGAGAACAGCTACCGCCATGGCCTGTTCAACGGCGACGTCGGCATCTGCCTGCGCGACGCGCAGGGCACCCTGGTCGCCTGGTTCGACGGCGCCGGCGACGGCCAGGTCCGCGGCTTCCACCCGGCCGCGCTGCCCGCGCACGAGAGCGCCTTCGCCATGACCGTGCACAAGGCCCAGGGCAGCGAATTCGACGAAGTCTGGCTGCAGCTGCCGGCCCGCGACGCCCGCGTGCTCAGCCGCGAATTGGTCTACACCGGCATCACCCGCGCCCGCCGCGCCCTGCACATCGCCGCCAGCGAACCGGTGCTGCGCGCCGCGCTGGCCCGGCATGCGGCGCGGATCTCGGGGTTGGCGTGGCGGTTGGGTGGGGCGGAGCAGCAACCACCGCCTGCAACCGATATTCTTCCCGAACCTTCCGGCACGCCGATCCAGGGCGCGCTGTTTTGACGAGCCGCATCAGGAGCCGGCATGCGTAGCGACGACAAGGAAGCCCCCACCTCGGAGTTGATCCTGTATCGCAGCGAGGATGCGCAGACGCGGATCCAGGTGCGGCTGGAAGGCGAGTCGGTGTGGTTGACGCAGGCGCAGATCGCGGAGCTGTATCAGGTCTCGGTCAAGACCATCAGCGAACATCTGCAGAACATCTATGCAGAGGGAGAAGTCGAACCTGAACGAACTATCCGGAAACTCCGGATAGTTCAAGCCGAAGGCGAGCGCCAAGTGCGCCGCACCATCGATCACTACAACCTCGACGCCATCCTCGCCGTCGGCTACCGGGTTCGCTCCGCGCGCGGCACCCAGTTCCGCCAGTGGGCGACGGCGCGGCTGTCCGAGTACCTGGTCAAGGGCTTTGCGCTGGACGACGAACGGCTCAAGCGCGGGCCCGACGATGGCTATTTCGAAGAACTGCTGGGCCGCATCCGCGACATCCGCTCGTCGGAGAAGCTGTTCTGGCGCAAGGTGCTGGACATCTACGCCACCAGCGTGGATTACGACCCGTCGGCCGAGGCCAGCCAGCGTTTCTTCACCACCGTGCAGAACAAGATGCACTGGGCGGCTCATGGCCACACCGCCGCCGAACTGCTCATGGAGCGCGCCAACGCCAGCAAGCCGCACAGCGGCATGACCAACTGGGTGGGAGCAGCGCCGCGCGCGTCCGATGCGGTCGTCGCCAAGAGCTATTTGAATATGGAGGAGCTGGAGGCGCTGAACCGCATCGTCACCGCCTACCTGGAGTTCGCCGAGTTGCAGGCGCTGAACCGCAGGCCGATGACCATGGCCGCATGGATCGCCAAACTGGACGACTTCCTGCGCCTGAGCGACCGCGACGTGTTGACCCATGCCGGCCGCATCGGCCGCGAGCAGGCACTGGAATTTTCCAAAGCCGAGTTCGCCCGCTACAGGCAGCGCACGCTGGCAGAACCGTCGCCGGTGGAGCGGGATTTCGAAAAAGCAACGCGCAAGCTGAGAGCGCTTGAGAGCGAGAAGCGTCGGTCCAAGCGGACCAAGCGGCCCACTGGCGAGTAAGCGAAGCGGCGTCCCGGAAACCGGCGAACTGCCGGTACCCATGCCCTGCCCGCAGCGACCTTCCGATGCGGGCAGGCCAGGCGAGCCCGGTGGTCGGGCCCGACGTCGCAGGACTACTTGGCAGGAACCCGCTGGTACTCGTCGCTGCCGGTGTTGAGGTGCCCATCGGCCTCGTCGATGGCGAAGTTCACCGTCTCGCCGTCGTTGGTCACCTGCAGCACGCCGTCCTTGTAGATGGCCGGGTAGCTCTCGGTCTTGGGCTTGCGGGTGAAGAAGCGGGGGGTGGTGTTGCGCACCATGAACGACTCCCCGTTGCGCTCGATGTCGATCGTGTCGTCCTTCGACTCCACGTTGACCCAGTGGCCGACGAACTTCTCGCCATTCACCCGGGCACAGCCGGTCACCAGCAATGCCGCGGCCAGCGCGGCCCCCATCCACTTCGTCATGTCCCCGCCTCCGGTGTTGGAATTGGGGCGAGGATGCGGTGGGTTGGATGTATGGGAGGTCAAGAATACGGGGAAGAACGGACGTGCTGACTGCCGCCGGTGGGCTGGAGCGTCCGCAGCGATTTGAGGAGCATGCGGCCTGCGGTGATGCCGCCTCGTCCATCGCCCTGCCACGCATTGGGCATTGCCTGGATGCGCTTCCATGTGCGCTGGCAGCAACACCATGTAGCCGATAGCCTGTACAGAATCCTGGAATCAACAGTGAAAGGAGCAGGCGATGGGCTTTTCCGTCAACGACGTGGTGCCTTTCACCCTGGCGCGCGCCAATCTTTCTGAGCTGGCCGACCAGGCGAAGGCCGGCGCCGAGAAGATCATCACCAAGAACGGCGGGAGCTACGTCGCGCTGATCGACGTCGACCGGCTGGACTACTACCACCGGCTGGAGCGCGAGCGCATCCACCTGCTGTTGCTCGACGATGCGAAGCGCGGCCTGGCCGACATGGCCGCCGGCCGCACGGTCGAGGCCGACGCCGCCATCGGCCAACTGCAGCAGCGGCGCGCGGCGATCAAGACACCTGATGGAGCAAGCCCAGGCAAGCGCGCGGCCAAGAAGCGGGGTTGACCGTTGCATCGCGTCGAACTGACGGAGAGCTTCCTCGCGTGCCTCGACGCGATCGAAGCGTTTCTGCTGGACGCCAATGCCGCTGCGGCCTCCGATGACCCTGTTCCCCGAATTGCTGGCAGCCGTGGTCCCGAACCTGCGGCGTTTCCCGCACATCGGCGGTCCTTCGTTCGATTTCGCTAGGCTGTGTGATGGTGGATGAAAGCAGCAGCTTAGTATTCCTGTCTGAGTCATCCGCGACTTTGGAAGCGGCTTTAGGCAGAGGGCTTATTGTCTGTGTGGGTAAACTATTGCACTTGGTTTCTACTAAGTCTTGGTGTCGAATTCGCAAATTTCTCTTGTTGTATTTGGCTTATATTAAACCATCGCATAAGTTACTGCCTTGAATCTTTTGGAGAGTTCGCGATGCATGCGCATTAATCCGCATTTTGCGAACATTGGCAGCAGGTGGGCAGGTTTTCCCATTGACACCAAGCATATCTCCCATTCGCTACTACGGGGCGGATTTTTAATCCAGTCAATACCAGCTGTCGGATAATTATTGGCCATTGTTAGAGCTAGAGCTTCTATGTAGCTCTTGTTGACTCCAAAAAATAACTCGCTTGTTCTGCGCGCTTGTTCATAAAGGTGGCTCATTCCAGCTGAGGAACTCGGATTTTTTACAAAATAAAGAATCTTTTGAGTGTGATCTGCGAAATCACAAAACTCAAACTTTGACTGATTGCCACCGTAATGAATCATCCTTGCATCCATATGCAATAGATGAGGCGCAACAGCACAAGCATTGAGGTTGTAGTTTTTTTCGTCATCTTTCTGATTCCATGCAGGCGGGGGATAAGATGGCGGTCGAAGTTCTTTCAAAAATGAAGATATCTTTTCCTCTAAGTTTGGGGACGCCTTGTACCACTTTCCTGAGAATATTAGAAAATGTCCATTTGAACGAGCTATGTCAAAAGAAAAGGATTCTTTAGCGGAAATTTTTGTCGTCAGCGTGCTTGTGGATGCATCCACTACGTTTATGAAGCTTTTGGACGCCATCTCAAGTGTTGGCGTAATGCCGTTTAAGGAGGACACCCATTCGGAATAGTTTAGTGACCACGACCTCGTGTGATTTTTCTTTGCCCACCTGCCATAGGAGAAATATATATCTTTGTCAAAAACTTCCAGTGAAGAAGGAGGCGCCATCGTTATTTTATTTAGTTTGTTGCCATTGGCTATTTCTATATCCAATTCATTCTCTAAATCTACAATCTCATCTTTTGAGGTCACGGAAATAAGGTTGTCAATATCAGGGAACTTACTTTGGTAGCCATAACCCAGGAGTTTAGTGGTTTCATGCAATGAACTGGCAAGGTTGCTTATTTCAACATCAAATCGAAACGCTGCTCCGCCTCTAATATTTCCGCTAAATAATTTTCTTCGTCCAATCCCCTCAATTGAAAAAACTAGATCGCGGTCGCTTTCGTAGTTAAACGCGTAAAGTTTGGCGTTGTTTGGAGACCGCTCTGTTGAGCGATGCCTTTTCGCAAGAACTTGTTCGGACCGGATTTGCTTAAGGTCATCTTCTTCGAGAATATTAAGGGCGACGCGTCTACCGAAGTCATGTTCGATCCAGTCGGCTTTTAGCTTCATCCACGCGTGGCCGAAAGTTACAGCGAGAAGTTTTTTGCCGATCCTGCACGACATGATTCCAGCCGGACTCTGTGACTTTAAGTTGAAAACTGCATGGCTTGGTACAAGTGATGGCGATATAGTATTAGCCCAGGCAGGAGTCTTTTGGTGGTCTTCAATAGGATAAAAATACCCATTAAGGCCGCCGGACAGGACGAATCCGTTGCCTAGTTCCTTAAGAAATTTAAGGAAATCTGGATAACTGCTTTTCCTGATGAGGAAAACGGTTATAGTAACAATTTGCAAGGTTTGCTCTCTCGGAAGACGGAATATGAGGTCACATTCCGCGGCAGCGTGGGAATTGACTGCAGCCAGTGAAAGCTTCGCCTGTATGCCTATTAATTCGTCGTACAAGCGTGTTCCCACATCGTCCGCAGGTAGCAATTGCTTCATTTTGAGAGGCAATCGCAGGGGGTAAAACCGACTCGCTATGACGCACGAAAGAGGAATTAGCTGCGCTGTTTCGCCGCATTGCCTGAATCATCCTCAGCAACCGCTTACCACCAATCAGTTCGATCGGCTTGCCCTGCGCAAACCGTTTCGCATCGTTCGTATAGCTGCCAACACAAACGATCTTCACCGCATCGGCTTGGTGATGCGCCAGCAATCCATACATCTCGCGCACGACGCTGACGCCGACCTGCTGCCGCTTCCATTGCTTGCATTGCACCAGGGTGCGGCGGCCTTCCTTGCGCAGGATCAGGTCGATACCGCCGTCGGCGCCGCCGAGGCCGGTTTCTTCTACCGCGTAGCCCTGGCGGCGGAAGGCTTCGCCGACCAGGCGTTCGAACTGGCGCCAGCCGCCGGCGGCCAGGCTTTCTAGGGTGGTGCGGGTGTCAAGCAAGTGGCGGCGGTGCCGCGCCTTGAGGAACGAGGCGAACGCTGCCATCCAGCAGAGCAGCAGCAGGATCCACGCCAGGGGAGCGAATGCGCCTTCCGATTGCTGGGCGATGGCTTGCGACAACGCACCGTCGTGGCGGGAGAACCACCAGGGAATGCCGTCGCGCACAGCGAGGAATCCAGCGATGCCGGCCGCGAGCCCGAACGGCCACGGCAACGCCGTCAGCGTGTCGAATCCTGTCTTTCCCCGTTTGCGTCCCATGCGACCCCCGTCACGGAACCGACCATAGTCCTGTGCGTGCCCGATGTCTGTACTGCGAAATGCACCGTCTACAAATCGAGACACAGTTCGCTCTATGGGCAGGGAGTCGGTCTCGTGACTGGCGGCCAGGCCGGCCGTGCTGATCCGTAGTGCGGTGTGTACCCAGCGCTCGCTCACGCGTCTGCCTGCCGCCCGTCGTCGCCTTCCATGCAGCCGGCGAAAGCACCCGTCGATCTTGTCGCGTGGAGCCGGCGTCGGCGCGGGATGATGGCCTGGCGTGTGGGACTCTGCGACAGCCTGCGCATGCGGGGGCTGGCCTCGCCTCGCCGCTCTGCAGTCGTCCGGATGCCCGAGCCAGCTGTCGCCAGCCTCCGCGTAGCCGCAGTGGACTAGCTACGCATAACGCGCAGTCGTCACCGTCGCTAACTTCGCTGCCGGACACCGGCAGGGTGTGCAGACCCTACCGCGCAGAAAAAAGCCGCCACGCCTGCGCCCAGGCGTGGCAGCCAGCGGGACGGACGATCGCAGGCGCCGGGGGAGGGGAATGCGCCTGCGTGGTCGTCCGCCGCGACCTCAGCGAAGTTTGTCGAACAGTTGCTGGCGCACGGCGATGGTGCAGGCTTCTTCGGTGAACAGGTGTTCCAGCGCGCTGTTGTCGCTGGGCTTGCCGGTGCCCAGGTCGAGTACGGTCGCCTGGTGGCTGCCACGGGCCTTGAACGCGGCGACGGCGGTGGTGGCGTTCTTCAGCGGCACGGTGGCGTCGTTGTCCGAGCCGCACAGCAGGGTCGGAGTGCGCGGCGCCCAGTCGAGCAGGTCATTGCGCTCCAGGTCGCGCAGGAACGGGTCGTTGGCGTTGCTGGCGAAGTCCTTGTAGAAGCCGGGCTGGAAGTACTGGCGGATCTTGTCCACGCCCGGCAGGGTGTCGCCGAGCACCAGGTCGGTCAGGCTCTGCTTGCCGGGGAACAGCGCCTCCACCTGCTTGGCCCACGGATCCTGGAACACCTGCGCCGGGTCGAGGTAGAGGTTGTGGTAGGTGCGCTGCATGCCGACGATGGCGTAGCTGGCCAGCACGATGCCGAAGGTGTTCTCGCCCACGGCGTTGCGGCCGCTCCAGCTGTCGCGGAAGGTCTGGCTGAGCGCGTAGGGGCCGGAGATCGGTGCGCTGGCGACCAGGTTGAACTCGTTGGACAAGTGCGCTTCGATCTCGCGCTGGGTCGCCATGGCGGCATGCCCGCCCTGCGAGTAGCCGGTCAGCATGACCTTGCCCGACAGCGGGGTGTTGAGCCGCTGCAGCACCTGGCGCGCGGCGCGCAGGGCGTCGATGGTGGCGCTGGCCTCGGAGGCGGCGTGCAGGTAGGGGTGGAACGCATAGGTGGACCGGCCGATGCCCAGGTAGTCGCTGCTCACCACCACATAGCCCTGGGTGGCGAGGTGGGTGACCATGGTCTGGTCGCCCTTGGCGTCGCGGATCTCCTTGGCCTGTTCGGCGCGGCGCTGCGACTCGGTGCCCTGGCTGTAGCTCACCAGCGGGAACGGACCGGGGCACTGGCTGCCGCCCGGCACCAGCAGCGCCGCCGAGGCGGTGGTGGGTTCGCCATCGACGCCGATGGTGGCGTAGGTGAACTCGGCCACGCGCACGTCGCACTTGGCCTGGTCGGGGGATTGGTCGTTGGCCAGCAGGGTGCCGATCGCCTGGCGGGTGTAGCTGGTCAGGACATTGCTGTTGAGCACGGTGCCGCGCGCCGGCGCCGCCGTGGCGGCCAGGGGCAACAACGCGCCCGCGACGCCGATGAGGGAAAGTGCGCGCAGCGCCAGCCGATTCCGCTGTGTGGCCATGGAAACATCCTCGCAGTGATTCCCGGTCGCCCGGGGGTGGGGGAGGGCGCAGACGCTACTATGTCGTCCGCATTATTTTCGCGACACAGCGAGAGAATGTTTATCCACGGTATTGATTCGCATCGCACGTGACGGCATTGCGCGCCATGGCGCGCTGGGAAAATCGGCGATGCGTCGGTGCCGCGACGTGCGGCGGGCCACAGTGGTGAAAAGGAAAGAATGAGAAATCTGCATGGATTTGATGGAATTCAGCCGAATTCGGTGGTTTCGGCGGGCCAGGTGCTCGACACAGGCATTTGTCTACGTTTCTGAAGCGGAATTTTCAGGAGTAAATAATCATGGTTTTAAGATAATCAGGGCGCGGCACGAAATAATCGTGTGGTGTTATGTCGATCGCTGTCCGCTGCCGTGGGCGAAGTGGGCGGTGCCAGGACAGGAGCAGGACACATCGATGTCGTGCGGGTCACGGTGCGCCTTTCGGGGAGGGACTTCAGTTTCGACTGCATGAGTCCGGATGCGCCTATGGCTCCGCTCGTCGCGGCTGAAGCCGCTCCCACAGGGGCGAAACTCTTGCCGCCCGTGCAAGCGCTGGCGGCAGCGCCGCAGGCGCGCAATCCCTTGTGGGAGGGACTTCAGTCCCGACTGCACCGAACCCGGATGCGCCGATGACTTCGCTCGTCGCGGCTGAAGCCGCTCCCACAGGAGCGAAACCCTTGCCGCTCGTGCAAGTGCTGGCGGCAGCGCCGCAGGCGGGCAATCCCTTGTGGGAGGGACTTCAGTCCCGACTGCACCGAACCCGGATGCGCCGATGACTTCGCTCGTCGCGGCTGAAGCCGCTCCCACAGGAGCGAAGCCCTTGCCGCTCGTGCAAGTGCTGGCGGCAGCGCCGCAGGCGCGCAATCCCTTGTGGGAGGGACTTCAGCCCCGACTGCACCGAACCCGGATGCGCCGATGACTTCGCTCGTCGCGACTGAAGCCGCTCCCACAGGAGCGAAGCCCTTGCCGCTCGTGCAAGTGCTGGCGGCAGCGCCGCAGGCGGGCAATCCGTTGTGGGAGGGACTTCAGTCCCGACTGCACTAAGCCCGGATGTGCCGATGGCTTCGCCCGTCGCGGCTGAAGCCGCTCCCCCAGGAGCGAAACCCTTGCCGCTCTTGCAAGTGCTGGCGGCAGCGCCGCAGGCGGGCAATCCGTTGTGGGAGGGACTTCAGTCCCGACTGCACTAAGCCCGGATGTGCCGATGGCTTCGCCCGTCGCGGCTGAAGCCGCTCCCACAGGGGCGAAACCCTTGCCGCTCGTGCAAGTGCTGGCGGCAGCGCCGCAGGCGAGTATCCCTTGTGGGAGGGACTTCAGTCCCGACTGCACCGAACCCGGATGCGGCAGCGGCTTCGCTCGTCGCGGTTGAAACCGCTCCTACAGTCGGCGCTTCGCGTGGGGGCGCGTGCACGTGCTGAGGGCAGGGCCGACCGCCGGTCACTCCTGGTCATCGATGGCCAGCGCACGCTGGCTCAGCGATACGGCCCCGGCCCGCGCCAGACCAGTTCGCCCTGGTGGTAGACCTGCAGCATGGTGATGACCTGGCGGGCGTCGCCGATGTCCTTCAGTTCCGGCGAGTCCGGCGGCAGCGCGCGGCACTTGCCGGAGCCGCGGGTCAGGGCGATCTCCAGCGGGCAGACCATGCGGTACGCGGTGCCGGGTAGCAGGATGAAAAGCTCCTTCATGCCCTGCTGCTGCCAGGCGCGCAGCTGGCTCTCGCTGCCCAGGTCGTAATAGACCAGGTAGCCGCCGACCTCCAGGCTGGGCTGGGAGGCGTCCATGTCGTGGCGGTTGCCGCGGCTGCCGGGGCCGGCGGCCAGGCCGCTGTTGTCCGGGGCGGTGTCGGTGTCGAGCGCGCCGGGCGGGCGCCCGGTCCAGGTCTGCGGGCGCCGCTCGGTCGGCGGCGGCGGGTTGCTGTCGGCGGTTTGCGCCGGGCTCGGCGCCGGGGCGTCCGCGGGCGGGGTGGGCGCCGGTGGTGCCGGACGCGGCTGCGGCACCGGGGCCGGTGCGGGCGTGTCCGCCGCTTTCGGGGTGTCGGCGCGATCGGGCGGCGGCACCGGGTCGTCGGACTGCGCGACCAGGGTGGATTGCACGGTGGTGGTGGCGCGGGTGCGCTTGGGCGCGGCGGACGCCGGCGGCGGGGTCGGCTTCGGAGGGACCGGCCGCACCGGTTTGTCGCTTTCGCCGAGGAAATCCACGCGGATCCGGCTGCCGCCGGCCGCGCCCTGCGGCGTGGACATGGTGGGCTTGGCCGCGTACAGCAGGGCGAGCGCCATCAGCACGTGCAGCAGCGCGCTGAGCAGCCAGGCGATCCAGCGCTGCCAGCGTTCGCTGCGGGTTTCGGCGGCGACGGGCGCGCGGTGCGACGCGCGGCTCATGCCGTCGCGGCGGCGTCGGGGAGGCCAGCCATCATGCGGTTCCGGGGAGGGGGCAAACGTGGGAAGCCGCCATCGTACCGCTTGCGCCGGCGCCAGCCATGGCAGCCGATGCGATGATCGGCATCGGCCGACACCTGCCGTTCACGCGCTGGTGGGCCGGCCGGCCCGCGGCCACCGCCGGCCGGCCGCGGCACGCACCCGGCGGGGATGAGGCGGCGCCCCCCGCACCGTGCGATCAGACGTAGGCGCCGACCTTGAACACTTCCACCGCCTGGGTCAGCTGCGCCGACTGCTCCTCCAGCGAACGCGCCGCGGTGCTGGCCTCCTCCACCAGCGCCACGTTCTGCTGGGTGGTCTCGTCCATGCGCGCGATGGTCTGGTTGACCTGCGCGATGCCGTTGGCCTGCTCGCGCGAGGCGGCGGAGATCTGGCCCATGAGGTCGGTGACGTGCTGCACGCTGGCCACCACCTGCTCCATGGTGGCGCCGGCCCGGTGCACCAGGGTGGCGCCGTGGGCCACGCGCTGCACCGAGTCGTCGATCAGGGTCTTGATCTCCTTGGCGGCGCCGGCGGAGCGGTGCGCCAGCGTGCCGACCTCCGCGGCCACCACCGCGAAGCCCTTGCCCTGCTCGCCGGCGCGCGCGGCTTCCACCGCGGCGTTGAGGGCGAGGATGTTGGTCTGGAAGGCGATGCCGTCGATCACCGCGATGATGTCGGCGATGCGCTTGGAGGCGGCCTGGATACCGTCCATGGTCTCCACCACCTGGCCGACCGCGTCGCGGCCTTCGCCGGCTACGCCGGCCGCGCCCAGCGCCAACTGGTTGGCGCGCTGGGCGTGCTCGGCGTTCTGCTTCACCGTGGCGGTCAGTTCCTCCATCGAGGCCGCGGTCTGCTCCAGGCTGGCCGCCTGCTGCTCGCTGCGCTTGGCCAGCTCCTGGTTGCCGCTGGCGATGTCCTCGGCGGCGAAGCCGATGCTGTTGGTGGTGCGCTGGATGTGCGCGACGATGTCGGTGAGGCGGTGCACGGTGCTGTTGGCGTCGTCGCGCATAGCGGCGAACACGCCGTGGAAGTTGCCGTGCATGCGCACGGTGAGGTCGCCGTCGGCGATGCAGCGCAGCAGCATGGAGAACTTGGCCAGGTTGGCGTCGGCGGTGGCCATCATGGTGTCGAGGTTCTCGACCATGGTGCGGAAGGCGTGCTCGAACTGCTGCGGCTGGCCGCGGTGGGCGAAGTCGCCGGCGCAGGCGGCTTCGGCCAGGGTCTGGATCTGCACGTTGATCGCATGCAGGTTCTGCTTGACCTGCCGCATCGCCGCGGTGATCGCGGCCTTCTCGCCGGGGTAGTGGGCGATGTCCTGGCTGAGGTCGCCGATGGCGTAGCGGCCCATCACCTGGGTGATGCGCAGCTGGGTCTGCACGTGCGCATCCACCAGGGCATTGGTGTCGGCGACCATGCGCCCGTACTCGCCGGGGAAGCGCTGCGCGTCCATGCGGTAGCTGATGGCGCCGGCGTCGTGGCGCGCGGCCATCTCGCGCTGTGCGGAAATCACCTCGTGCAGGCGCCGCTGCATCTGCTGCATGGCGCGCAGCAACTGCCCGGCCTCGTCATGGGTGGTGGCGGTGTCGGGGCTGCTCAGGTCGCCGGCGCCGATGCGCTCGGCCAGGCCCAGCGCCTGCCGCAGCGGGCGGACCACGCGGCGGGTGAGCAGCAGGGCGATCAGCGTGCCCAGCAGCAGCGCCAGCACGGTGCAGCCGATCATCAGCAGGGCGAAGCCGCGCGCGGTGGCCATCGCCTCCCTGGCGGCCTGGCGGTTCTTGGCTTCCTGCAGGTCGATGAAGGCGTTGATGCTGGCCAGCCAGTCGACGAAGGCCGGGCGCGCCTGCTGCAGCAGCAGCGCCTGCGCCTGCACGGTGTCGCCGGCGTCGCGCAGGCGCCGCACCTGCGCGATCAGTGGCATGGTGCGCGCTTCGATGCCCTGGATGCGCTGCAGGATGGCCTTCTCCTGCGCATCGCTGGAGGCGGCGAGCAGGGCGTCGAGCGGCTGCGCGGCACGCGCGTAGTCGGCGGCCAGCGTGTCGATGGTCCGCTCGGTCGCCTGCCGGCTGGCCGGGTCGTCCAGCAACACCACGTCGCGCAGGGCGATGGCGCGGTCGTGCACGCTGCCGCGGAAGTTGATCGCGTAGCGCTGCTTGACGCTGTTGACCTGATTGATCGCGGTCAGGCGCCGGTCGATGCTGTGCACGCGCTGGATGCCGACGACGGTGAGCAGAACCATCAGCACGATGAGGGTGAGAAAGCCGAGCGCCAGGCGCTGGCCGATGCGCAGATGCGAGAGGACGTGCATGGAGGAATGGGGGCGGGGGAAGGAGAAGGATCGACGGTGGGTGCCGGCGGATGGGTCGGCGGGTTGCCGGTGTCCACCAGACCGATCCGGCATCTGCCGTTCCGGAACCCGCAGGGATAACGGCGACGCGCGGACGAACTGAAGGCATGGCGCCGAACGGCACGATGCCGAAGGCGCGGAACGTGACGCGCAACCGGTCTACGGCGGCAATGGTGGCTTGCGCGGCGGCGACCGGCCCGCGCGCGGCGCACGCCTGACCCGCGGCACCGCCCGTCGCTGTCCGCTTCCTCACCGGCGCTGCCGCGGCGCCCGTGCAGGTGCAGCATGGCCTTGCCGGTGCCCGGTGCTATGGTCCCTGCATGACCGGTGCCGCCGACCCGATCCGCTTCCAGGCGACCTTGTCGCGTCCGCCCGCGCATCTGCCCGCGTGTGGCCTGGAATCCGCTGACCGCAGTGGCGCGGCGCGTCGGGAGCGTCTGGCGCGGTGCGCGCAAGCAGGCGCGCACCGCGTGTCGGGCGCATCGCCGACACCTGCGACATGCCCGCGTCAGGCAAGCGACGGGTCTGCCGTTTCGGTCGTGCGGGCAGGTCCGGCCCTCCCTACGCCGCGCCGCCGGCGCAACGAGCGCGATGGTGCGCCTGTGCTTGGCGTGGCCGCCGTCGCGACAGCATCCTCGCAAGCGCCTGCCTATACTCCGCGCCGTCCATCCAAGAGGCCCACCGCATGAGTGCATCCACCGCTCCGTCCTCCGCCGCCGCACCGGGCAGCCTGCGCCGCTCGGTGTCCAACACGCTCAAGGGCTCGGCGGGCAACCTGGTGGAGTGGTACGACGTCTACGTCTACTCGGTGTTCGCCACCTACTTCGAATCGCAGTTCTTCTCCAAGGAGGACAAGAACGCCACGCTGTACGTGTGGGCGATCTTCGCGGTGACCTTCCTGATGCGCCCGATCGGCGCCTGGTACTTCGGCCGCTTCGCCGACCGCTACGGTCGGCGCCTGGCGCTGACGGTGTCGGTGTCGGTGATGGCGGCGTGCTCGTTCCTGATCGCGGTGACGCCGACGGTCGCCAGCATCGGCGCCGCCGCGGCGGTGGTGCTGGTGCTGGCGCGGCTGCTGCAGGGCTTCGCTACCGGCGGCGAGTACGGCACCAGCGCCACGTACATGTCCGAGGCGGCGGTGCCGGGGCGGCGCGGCTTCCTGTCCTCGTTCCACTACGTCACCCTGGTCGGCGGCCACGTGCTGGCGCAGGCGGTGCTGCTGGTGATGCTGCACTTCTTCGACAAGGGCCAGGTCTCCGAATGGGGCTGGCGCGTGGCCTTCGGCTTGGGCGGTATCGGCGCGCTGGTGGTGTTCTGGCTGCGGCGGACCATGGACGAATCGCTGACCGCCGAATCGATCGCCGCCGCCAAGCAGGGCGGGGCCAAGGCCGCCGGTTCGCTGCGCGAGCTGTTCGTGCACCAGTGGCGCCCGCTGCTGCTGTGCTTCCTGATCACCGCCGGCGGCACCGTGGCGTTCTACACCTACTCGGTGACCGGGCCGAAGATGATCCAGACCGCCTTCGCCGGCGACGACGTCATGGCCGGCACCCTCATCAACCTGGCCGCGCTGATCGTGCTGATGCTGATGCAACCGGTGGGCGGCTGGCTGTCGGACCTGATCGGGCGCAAGACCCTGCTGGTGATCTTCGGCGTCGGCGGCGTGCTCTACACCTGGTTCCTGGTGCTGGAGCTGCCGCGGCAGAGCGACTGGCTGAGCGCGTTCGCGATCCTCACCGGCGGCTTCGTCATCCTCACCTGCTACACCTCGATCAACGCGGTGGTGAAGGCCGAACTGTTCCCCACCCACATCCGCGCGCTGGGCGTGGGCCTGGGCTACGCGCTGGCCAATTCGGCCTTCGGCGGCACCGCGCCGCTGCTGTACCAGGCCTCGCTGAAGACCGGCCACGTCACCACCTTCGTCTGGTACGCCACGGCGGTGATCGCGGTGTCGCTGCTGGTGTACGTGTTCTTCCTGACCAACAAGGGCAGCAACTGGCTGGACCACGAAGGCGAGATGCACGCGCGCCGGCGCTGACCGGCGCGATTGCGGCCCCGGCGGTGCGCGCGCCGCCCAGGCGCGGACCTGGGGGACGCTGAACGGCGCACCCCGCGTGGGCCGGGTCGCCCCGCCGCGGCGGGGCCGCACATGCGGCGGCTGCCAGGCGACTCGGGTACCATGCAGCCCCCTTACGGGCGTTCCCCCATGGCCGATTCAGACAACACCCCCTCCTCCCAGGTGACCCAGGCGCAGGCCGAAGACGCGGTGCGCACCCTGTTGCGCTGGGCCGGCGAAGACCCCACCCGCGAGGGCCTGCTGGACACCCCGCGGCGGGTGGCCGAGGCCTATGGCGACTGGTTCAGCGGCTACCGCGCCGACCCGCGCGAGTACCTGCTGCGCACCTTCGAGGAAGTGGCCGGCTACGACGAACTGATCGTGCTGCGCGACATCGAATACGAAAGCCACTGCGAACACCACATGGCGCCGATCATCGGCAAGGTCCACGTCGGCTACCTGCCGCGCGGCAAGGTGGTGGGCATCAGCAAGCTGGCGCGCGTGGTCGAGGCCTATGCGCGGCGCTTCCAGGTGCAGGAGAAGATGACCGCGCAGATCGCCCAGTGCATCCAGGACGTGCTGCAGCCGCTGGGCGTGGGCGTGGTGGTGGAAGGCGCGCACGAGTGCATGACCACCCGCGGCATCCACAAGCGCGGCGTCAGCATGGTCACCTCGAAGATGCTCGGCACCTTCCGCGAGGATGCGCGCACCCGCGCCGAGTTCCTGCGCTTCATCGAGCGGGCGCGCTGAGTCTTGCCGATGCGGTGGCGGTCGGTTCCTGCATGAAGCCGCATGTCCGGATCGCCGGCTATCGCCAGTTGCGCGAACAGCCGTTGTGGAAGTTGCTGGCCGCCGACCATGCCCCGGAGCTGATCGGCCTGCTGCAGACCCTGCTCGGCGACGCCCAGCGGCGCCTGCCGGCCGACGTGCTGCACGAGCGCCTGCAGCGCCAGCTCGATGCGCTGAAGGACGACCAGCTCTCGCGCGAACTGCCGCGCACCGCGCAGGCCTACGTGGCGCACTGGCTGGCGCAGGGCTGGCTGGAACGGCGCCTGCCCGAAGGCGATGCGCAGGAAGAATACGAACTGTCGCGGCAGGCGGCGCAGGCGATCCGCTTCATCGCCGGGGTGCGCGACAGCGCCAGCGTGGCCACCGAGAGCCGGCTGTCGCTGGTGATCCAGCAGCTGGTGCAACTGGCCGGGCAGACCGAGACCGATCCGGACGCGCGCCTGGCCGCGCTGCGCGCCGAGCGCGAGCGCCTGGACGCGGAGATCGAGCGCGTGGCCGCCGGCAAGCTGGCCGCGCTGGACGGCAAGCGCGCGCTGGAGCGCACCCGCGACATCATCCGCCTGTCCGACGATCTGACCGAGGACTTCCGCCGCGTCCGCGACGATTTCGAACGGCTCAACCGCGAGTTCCGCGAGCGCATCATCGACGACGAGGGCGCGCGCGGCGACGTGCTGGAGAAGCTGTTCGCCGGCATCGACGTGATCGGCGAGAGCGAGGCCGGGCGCAGTTTCCAGGCGTTCTGGAGCCTGCTCAACGACGCCGAACAGAGCGTGCAGCTGGACGCGGCGCTGGAGGCGTTGCTGGCGCGCGGCTTCGCCCGCCGCCTGGACCGCCACGAGCGCGCCTTCCTGCGTGGACTCACCGGCACCCTGCTCGAACGCGGCGGCCAGGTGCACGAGGTGATGCAGCATTTCGCGCGCAGCCTGCGCGGTTTCGTGCAGAGCCGCGGCTACCTGGAACAGCGCCGGCTCAACCAGTTGCTGAAGCAGGCGCAGGGCGAGGCGCTGCAGTTGCGCGACCACCTGCATGCCACCGCCGCCACCGGCTACGTGCTGCCGCTGAGCAGCGCGCGGCTGCGCTCGCTGTCGCAGTGGCGCCTGCACGACCCGCGCAGCCAGCAGGTGGACGGGCGGGTGCAGGCGGCCGAGGCGGCGACGATCTCGCTGGACAGCGTCGGCGACCTGGTCGCGCAGTCGGAGATCGACCTGCGCGGCCTGCGCAACGACCTGCACGACCTGCTCGGCCGGCAGCCGCAGCTGAGCATCGGCGAGGCGTTGCGGCAGCGCCCGGCGGCGCAGGGCCTGGGCAGCGTGATCGGCTACCTGGCGCTGGGCACCCGCCATGGCGTGGTCGTCGACGGCGAATGGGAAGCGGTGCAATGGGAGGGCGGCGACGGCCAGGTGCGGCGCGCGCGCATCCCGCTGGTGTGGTTCACCAAGGAAAAACGCAATGAGCTGGTCTGACGAATTCCACGGCCATCAGGCCGATGCCGGCGATGCCGCCGCGGCCGCAGCGACTGCGGCGGCCGCGGCCGGCACCGCGCTGTTCGCCGGCGACAGCGGCAGCCTGCCGCTGGAGGCGCGGCGCGCGCTGTGCCAGCTGCTGTCCGGTCCCAGTGTCGACGCCTACCGGCACGGCCCGCTGTGGCCGGCGCTGCTGCGCCACGAGGCGGCGATCCGCCGCGTGCTGAGCGAGCTGTTCCTGGAACTGGTGCTGGACCGCGACGGCGGCGTGGCGTTCGCGCGCCAGGCCGACACCGGCGAGCTGGAGACCCCGGCGCTGCTGCGCACCGCGCCGCTGACCTTCATCGAATCGGTGTTGCTGCTGTTCCTGCGCCAGCAACTGGCCGAGGCCGACACCCGCGGCGAGCGCGCGGTGGTCGACGAGGCGCAGCTGCTGGAAGTGCTGTCGGTGTACGAGAAGAACGTCTCTACCGACCGCGCCGGTTTCGCCCGGCGCGTGCTGGCGGCGATCGCCAAGATGCGCGACAACCACCTGCTGTCCAAGCTGCGCGGCAGCGAGGACCGCTACGAGGTGTCGCCGGCGCTGAAGCTGCTGTTCTCGGCCGAGGACGTGCAGGCGCTGGCGGCGGCCTACCGCGGCCTGCGCGAGGGCGCGACCGAGGCGGCGCCATGAGCGGCCTGCGGCCGCGCGTGGCGTTCGTCTAGCGCCGGCCTGGCCGCGTGCGCTGGCCGCCATGGCGGCCGTTCCCGTTTTCCGATGAGTTCCCGATGACGTCCCTGTCCGCTTCGTCCACCGTCCCCGTCGCCCCGTCCCTGTTCGCCGAGACCCTGGCCGAGCAGCGCGCGCAGCAGTACCGTATGCGCCGCCTGCAGGTGCACAACTGGGGCACCTTCAACGGCCTGACCGACGTGCCGATCGCCGAGAAGGGCTTCCTGTTCGTCGGCCGCTCCGGTTCGGGCAAGTCGACCCTGCTCGATGCGATGTCGGCGCTGCTGACGCCGCCGAGCATCGTCGACTTCAACGCCGCCGCGCGCGAGGCCGAGCGCAGCGGCCGCGACCGCAGCCTGGTCTCCTACGTGCGCGGCGCCTGGGCCGACCAGCAGGACAGCGCCTCCGGCGAGATCGCCACCCAGTACCTGCGCAAGGGCGCGACCTGGTCGGCGCTGGCGCTGGAGTACCGCAACGCGCAGGGCCAGGCGGTGAGCCTGGTGCGGCTGTTCTGGATCGCCGGCAGCGGCACCGCCGCGGCCGACGTGCGCAAGCACTACATGGTGGTGCCGCGCGGCTTCGACGTGGCCGCCGAGCTGGACGGCTTCGACCTGGACCTGCGCCGGCTCAAGCTGCGCCTGGGCGAGGACGTGCACCACTTCGACAGCTTCGCCGGCTACGCCGAGCGCTTCCGCCACCTGCTCGGCATCGGCAACGAGATGGCGCTGCGGCTGCTGCACAAGACCCAGTCGGCGAAGAACCTGGGCGACCTCAATGCCTTCCTGCGCAGCTTCATGCTCGACGAGCCGCGCACCTTCGAGGCCGCCGACCGCCTGGTCGAGGACTTCGCCGAACTCGACGGCGCGCACCACGCGGTGGTGACCGCGCGGCGCCAGGTGGAGACCCTGACCCCGGCGCGCGACTACCACGCCGAATTGCTGGCGTTGCGCCATAGCGTCGGCGAGCTGCGCGAACTGCAGCTGGGCATCGACGGCTACCGCGAGCAGCGCCGCCTGGCCCTGCTCGACGCGCGCCTGCAGGAACTGGACACCCAGGACCGCGGCCTGGCCGGCGAGGAAGGGCAGCGCCGCGAAGCGCTGGACAACCTCGAACAGACCCTGGCCGAACTGGAAAGCGAACAACGCGCGCAGGGCGGCGAGCGGGTCGAGGCGCTGGAGCGCGAACACGCCCGTGTCGAGCGCGAGCGCGACGAGCGCATGCGCCGCCGCAGCCAGGTCGAGCAGGCCTGCCGCCAGCTCGGCATGGGCCTGGCCGGCAGCGCCAGCGGCTTCGCCGAGCAGGTGGCGCAGGCGCGCGCGCTGCGCGACGGTGTCGCCGGCGAGGCCAGCAGCCTGGACGAGGCGATTGCCGAGCGCATGGCCGAGCGCCGCGAGGACGAACGCCGCTTCGCGCTCATCCGCACCGAGATCGAGGCGCTGCTGAAGGCGCCCTCGAGCATTCCTGCGCCGATGCAGGCGCTGCGCGCGCGGCTGTGCGCCGAGACCGGCCTGTCCGAAGCCGCGCTGCCGTTCGTCGGCGAGCTGGTGCAGGTGGAGGCCGACCAGGCCGCCTGGCGCGGCGCGATCGAGCGCGTGCTGCACGGCTTCGCGCAATCGCTGCTGGTCGACGAGCGCCACTACGCCAGCGTCGCCGACTGGGTCAACAAGACCCAGCTCGGCACCCGCCTGGTGTATTTCCGGGTCCGCCACAACGCGCCGCTGCAACACCGCGAGCCCGATGCCAAGTCGCTGCTGCGCAAGCTGGAGCTGCGCGACCATGCGTATGCGCCGTGGCTGCGCCAGGAGCTGGCCCGGCGCTTCGACTACGCCTGCGTGGACACCGTGGCGCAGCTGCGCGACGCCGAGCGCGCGATCACCCGCGAAGGCCAGGTCAAGCACCCGGGCGACCGCTACGAGAAGGACGATCGCCACGCCGTCGGCGACCGCAAGCGCTGGCTGCTCGGCTACGACAACCGCGACAAGCTCAAGGTCTACGAGCGCGAGGGCCAGACCCTGGCGCAGCGCATCGCCGCCTGCGATGCCGACGTCGCCGCCCTGCGCAAGCAGCGCGAGCAGGACCAAGGCCGGCAACTGGCCGCGCACACCCTGGCCGAGCGCGAGTGGGACGAGATCGACGTGGCGCCCAAGCTGCAGCGCCTGAGCGACATCGCCGAGCAACTGCTGCAGTTGCGCGAGGGCGACACCGCGTTGCGTGCGCTAGGCGAGCAGATCGCCACCGCCCGCGCGCGCCGCGACCAGGCCCGCCGCACCTACGAGGACGTGCGCCTGGAGCGCGCCCAGCTGAGCCGCGAGCGCGCCCGCCTGGAGGCGCAGCGCGAGACCTGCGCCGCGCGCGTGGCCACCACCGTGATCGGCCCGGCGCAGGTGGCGGGGCTGGACGCACGGCTGGCTGCGCTGCCGCCGCTGAGCCTGGACAACCTGGAAGCGCATCTGCGCAGCGTCGAACGCGGCCTCGGCGAACAACTGGCGCAGAGCCAGGCGCAGGACGCGCGGCTGAGCCAGCAGGTGCTGGACTGCTTCCGCCGCTACTGCCAGCAGTGGCCGGAGGACAGCGGCGACTTCACCGTCAGCCTGGCCAGCGCCGACGACTTCCTGGCGCGCCTGCAGCGCCTGGAGAGCGACGGCCTGCCGCGCCACGAAGGCCGCTTCTTCGACCTGCTGCAGACCCAGAGCAAGAACAACCTGCTGGCCCTGCAGCGCTACACCGCCGAAGCGCACAAGGCGATCAAGCAGCGCATGGACGAGGTCAACGCCAGCCTCGAGCAGGTGCCGTTCAACCGCGGCACCCTGCTGACCATCGAGGTCAGCGACCGGCGCCTGCTCGAGGTGCAGGAGTTCCAGCAGCAGCTGCGCGCCGTGCTCGGCCACCAGCAGACCGAGGACCGCGCGCTGGCCGAGGCGCAGTTCGCCACCCTGCGCGGGCTGGTGCAGCGGCTCGGCGCACAGGAGCCGGAGCTGCGGCGCTGGCGCGAGCAGGTGCTGGACGTGCGCCAGCACGTGGAGTTCGTCGGCGTGGAACTGGACGCGGACAGCCGCGCGCAGGTGGAGATCTACCGCAGCGGCGCCGGCAAGTCCGGCGGCCAGCGGCAGAAGCTGGCCACCACCTGCCTGGCCGCGGCGCTGCGCTACCAGCTCGGCGGCGAGGACGGCGAGCTGCCGCGCTACGCCGCGGTGGTGCTGGACGAGGCCTTCGACAAGGCCGACAACGAGTTCACCGCGCTGGCGATGAACATCTTCGAGAACTTCGGTTTCCAGATGGTGGTGGCCACGCCGCTGAAGTCGGTGATGACCCTGGAGCCGTTCATCGGCGGCGCCTGCTTCGTCGAGATCAGCGGCCGCCACAACTCCGGCGTGCTGCTGATCGAATACGACGAGCAGGCGCACCGGCTGAAGCTGCCCGAGCGCAGCCGCAACGAGGCGGCGACGCCTGTGGCGGAGTCGGCCGCGCCAGCGGAGCAGGCAGCTGCCGAGCTGCCGCCGTCGGCCGCCGACGCCGCGGACGCAACCGCCGAGACCGTCGCAGACGCCGCTGCCGCGTCGGCGCGCGCGTCCGGCAAGGCGCGCGATGGTCGCGGCAACGGCGCGAAGCCACCGACCACGCTCAAGACGTCGCCAGCGACGCCCGGCAAACGCGCCCGCACTGCCGTCGCGACGCCTGCGGCCAAGGCCGCGTCGGCGAAGGCGCCACGCAAGTCCGCCGCGGCCGCGGCGCGTCCGTCCACGGCAACGCGGCCGGCCGCGCGGTCGGCGTCGGCGAAGACCGCGAACGCCGCCGCAGGCCGCAAACCTGCGAAACCGGCCAAGGCTGCGGCATCCAAGACGCCTCCCGCGACCGCCAAACGCCGCGGCCGCTGAGCGGTGCTGGCGGCCCGCGGGCCGACCGGCGCGCGCGCGGCCGCATCGTCGGGCGCGCAGGCATGCGGCAACTGCGCGGCGCCGCTGCCGCGCTCAGTGCAGCAGGTCCCAGCCCATCTTGGCGATCAGCACCACCACCAGTACCAGGAACAACCGCCGGATCAGCGGCGTGCCGCCGCGCAGCGCCAGCCGCGTGCCGGTCACCGCGCCGGCCACGTTGGCCACGGCCATCGGCACCGCCGCGGCCAGCAGGATCTTGCCGCTGGGCACGAAGAAGCACAGCGCCGCCAGGTTGGTGGCCAGGTTCACCACCTTCGACGCGGCCGAGGCGCGCAGGAAATCCAGGCCGAAGAAGCGGATGAACAGGAAGATCAGGAAGCTGCCGGTGCCCGGGCCGAAGAAGCCGTCGTAGAACCCGATCGCCGCGCCGATCGCCAGCGCGATCGCCAGTTCGCGGCGGCCGACGTGGCGCGGGCGGTGCAGCGCGCCGAAGTCCTTCTTGACCAGCGTGTAGCCCAGCATCGCGATCAGCAGCACCAGGATCAGCGGCCGCACCGCCTGTTTCGGCAGCAGGCTCACCGCGGTGGCGCCGAGGAAGGCGAACACGAACGCGGTCGCGGTCGCGTACAGCACCGGCCGCCACGGCAGGCGCACGTGGCGCGCGTAGCGCCAGGCGGCGGTGCCGGTACCGGCCATGGCGCTGAACTTGTTGGTGCCCAGCACCACCGCCGGCGCCTGTTGCGGCAAGGTCGCGAACAGCCCCGGCAACTGGATCAGGCCGCCGCCGCCCACCGCCGCGTCCACCAGCCCGGCGACGAAGGCGAGACACAGCAGCCAGGGCAGTTCGGTGGGGATCGACTCGAGCACGCCGGCGCTCCGCGCAAGGGGCCGCAAGCATAGCCGCCGCCGGCCATGGCGCGCGCGCGGCGTGCGCATCGGTGCCGCAGCCGGCACAATCGGCACATGCCGCCGTCCGCCCCGCGCCTTGCCGATCCCTGCCCCTGCGGCCGTCCGCGCGACTACGCGCAGTGCTGCGGGCCGTACCACGCCGGCGCCGCCGCGCCGGATGCCGAATCCCTGATGCGTTCGCGCTACAGCGCCTACGTGCGCTGCGACGCCGACTACCTGCGCGCGAGCTGGCATCCGTCGACCTGCCCGCCGCAGGTGGACGTGGACCCGCGCACGGTCTGGCTCGGCCTCACCGTGCAGCGCGTGTTGCAGACCGGCGCCGACAGCGCCGAGGTCGCCTTCCTGGCGCGCTACCGCATCGGCGGCGGCAGCGCGGTGCGCATGACCGAGCACAGCCGCTTCGTGCGCGAGGACGGGCGCTGGTACTACCTCGACGCGCTGGACTGAACCGGCGCGTGCGGCGCCGGTGGCGCGCACGCCCCAGCACCGTCGTTCGTGGCGAGGGGTCGGTCCTTCTTGCGCTTCGCGCCGCATGCCACCGATGCCCGAACGCCGTGCGTATCCCGGCCCCGGCGCCGCGGCGCACGATCTGCCAGCCACGCCATGATCAGGACGCGCTGCCGGTCGCGCGCCGTCTGCCGCCAGCGCGCGTGAGCAGAGCGCACACGCGGTGGTTGTTTATGATGTCGGCCCTGCCGTAGGCGAGGAAGTTGCGATGATGCGTTTGGCTTGGCTCCTGCTGCTGGCGGCCCCGTGCGCGCTCGCGCAGACCCCGCCCGCGGCGACGCCGTCCGCGCCGGATCCGGCCTTCGCCACCTGCGTGGCCGGGCTGCGCACGGCCGCGGCGAAGGCGGGCGTGGTCGAACCGTCGTTCGACCGCTTCACCGCCGACCTGCAGCCGGACCCGAGCGTGCTGCCGCTGCTCGACGCCCAGCCCGAGTTCACCACGCCGATCTGGGACTACCTGGCCGGCCTGGTCGACAGCCAGCGCATCGACGACGGCCGCGCCATGCTGGCCGCGCACCGCGACCTGCTCTCCCAAGTGGCGCAGCAGTACGGTGTGGACCCGGAGACGGTGGTCGCGGTATGGGGCGTGGAGAGCGACTACGGCCGCATCTCCGGCAAGCGCCCGCTGTTGGTGTCGCTGCTGACCCTGTCCTGCGAAGGCCGCCGCCAGCCGTTCTTCCGCAGCGAACTGTTCGCGCTGCTGAAGCTGTTGCAGGCCGGCGACCTGCGGCCCGAGGGCCTGACCGGCTCCTGGGCCGGCGCCTTCGGCCATACCCAGTTCATGCCCAGCACCTACGCCCGCGTCGCCGTGGACGGCGATGGCGATGGCCGCCGCGACCTGGTCGCCAGCATTCCCGATGCGCTGGCCTCCACCGCCAACTATCTCAAGCTGGCCGGCTGGCAGACCGGTCAGCCCTGGGGGCTGGAAGTGAAGCTGCCGGCCGGCTTCGACCCGGCGCTGGCCGGGCGCACCCAGCGTCGGTCGCTGTCCGACTGGCGCGCGCGCGGTCTGACCGCGGCCGATGGCGGCGCGCTGCCGGCGCTGGCGGCGCAGACGCCGGCGGCGGTGCTGATCCCGGCCGGCGTGCACGGCCCGGCGTTCCTGGTGTTCCGCAACTACGACGCGATCTACGCCTACAACGCTGCCGAGAGCTATGCGCTGGCGATCGCGCTGCTGTCCGACCGGTTGCGCGGCAAGCCCGGGCTGGTCGTCGCCTGGCCCACCGACGACCCCGGCCTGGGCCGGCCGGAACGGCGCGAACTGCAGACCCTGCTGCTGGCCCGCGGCCATGCCATCGGCCAGGCCGACGGCGCCATCGGCACCGCCACCCGCCGCGCGATCCAGGCCGAGCAGCAGCGCCTGGGCCTGCAGCCGGCCGACGGCCGCGCCGGGCAACGCATCCTCGACGCGCTGCGCCGCGAGGCCGGTGGCGCACCCGCGGCGCCCGTCTCGCCACCGGCCACGCCGTCGCCGCCGCAGCAACCGTCTGCACCGGCATCGTCGCCTGCATCCGCACCCGCACCCGCAACGACCCCGGCACCCACGGCCGCGCCCGCAACGCCGCCGTTCGGCGGCGCGCCGCCCACCGCGTTCCAGCTGCCGGCGGCGTACCCGGCCTTCGTCCAATCCCCCGCGCCACGGAGCATCCATCCCATGTCCGACGTCCCCGGCCTGAGCACAGGCGACTTCCACGGCTACCCCTCGCTGCTGGTGGAGACCCCGCAGTCCACCGCCGCGATCAGCCTGTTCGGCGGCCAGGTGCTGTCGTTCGTGCCCAAGGGCGGCACCGACGCGCTGTGGCTGTCGCCGAGCGCGCAGCCCACGCCGACCCCGATCCGCGGCGGCACCCCGGTGTGCTGGCCGTACTTCGGCCGCCAGGGCCAGAGCGAGGCCGTGCCCGCGCACGGCTTCGTGCGCACCGTGCCGTGGCAGTTGCAGGACGCGCGGCGCGAGGCCGACGGCAGCCTGGTCCTGACCCTGGCGCCGCCCGACTTCGACGACCTGCCGCTGCGCCTGCGCATGCAACTGCGCATCGGCGCCACGCTGGAGCAGCGCCTGGTCACCGACAACGTCGGCACCGCGCCGGCCCGCTTCACCCAGGCGCTGCACAACTACTTCCGCGTCGCCGACGCCACCCAGGTGCGGGTGCAGGGCCTGGACGGCCTGGACTACCTGGACAAGTTCGAAGGCTACGCCACGCCGCATCGTCAGCACGGCGACTGGAGCCTGCAGGATCCGCGCGATCCCGGCCGCAGCGACCGCATCTATACCGGCGCCGGCGGCCGCTACACCCTGCTGGACCCGGGCCTGCAGCGCCGCATCGAGATCGCGACCACCGGCAGCCGCACCCTGGTGGCGTGGAATCCGGGCGAGGCCGGCGCGCAGAAGATGGCTGATGTTGGCCCGCACTGGCGCCAGTTCGTGTGCCTGGAAGCGGCCAACGCCGGACCCGAGGTGATCGAACTGGCACCGGGCGCCCAGCACGTGCTGCAGCAGACCATCTCTGTCGCGGCGTTGTAGTCGACAGTAGACGGCCGCACCGGATGAACCGCCCTGGATGGGCGGGTGTCGGCCATGGCTCGGCACCGACCGCGCCGGCGTGGCTGGCGATATCGCCTCCGCCGCACCCTCACTCCCGGCCCCTCTCCCGGGGGGAGAGGGGTGTCGCACGGTGGCGCCGGACTTGGTGCCGACGCCTTCGGCTCAGCCCGGCCCTGTTGTAGGAGGGGCTTCAGCCCGGCGCGCAATCGACCCAGCCCGGACCCCATTGTGGGAGGGACTTCAGTCCCGACGCGATGACCTCCGCCGGCCGCAGCCGAACCCGCTCTTGCGACCTCCAGTCGAACCGCCGCGCTAGCGCAGAAGGGGCTCCAACCCGGCGCACAATCGACCCAGCCTGGACCCCATTGTGGGAGGGACTTCAGTCCCGACGCGATGACCTCCGCCGGCCGCAATTGAACCCGCTCCCGCGCCATCCAGTTGAGCCGCCGCGCTAGCGCAGAAGGGGCTTCAACCCGACGCACAATCGACCCAGCCTGGCTCCCGTTGTGGGAGGGACTTCAGTCCCGACGCCACGACCTCCGCCGATCGCGGCCGAACCCGCCCCTGCGACGACCAATCGAGCCACCACGTCTCGCAGTCACCACACCCGTTCCAACCCAGCACCTCCCGCACCCGCAGGGCGCCGATTACACTGCCGCGTCCGCCAGGAGACCTGCCGTGCACGCTCCGATTCCCGCCGTCCGCGCGCGCCGCGCCGCGGTCGCCTTCATCTTCGTCACCCTGCTGATCGACGTGCTGTCCTTCGGCGTCATCATTCCGGTGCTGCCCACGCTGGTGCGCGACTTCACCGGCGGCGATTTCGCCGCAGCGGCCAGGTGGGTCGGCTGGTTCGGTTTCCTGTTCGCCGCGCTGCAGTTCGTCAGCTCGCCGCTGCAGGGCGCATTGTCCGACCGCTACGGCCGGCGCCCGGTAATCCTGGCCTCGTGCCTGGGGCTGGGCGTGGACTTCATGGTGATGGCGCTGGCGCAGAGCCTGCCGGTACTGCTGCTGGCGCGCATGGTCTCGGGCGTGTTCTCGGCCAGCTTCACCTCGGCCAACGCCTACATCGCCGACATCACCCCGCCCGACAAGCGCGCCCAGGCCTACGGCATCATCGGCGCCGCGTTCGGCGTGGGCTTCGTGGTCGGCCCGCTGCTGGGCGGCTGGCTCGGCAGCCTGCACCTGCGCGCGCCGTTCTGGTTCGCCGCCGGGCTGGCCCTGCTCAACTTCCTCTATGGCCTGTGGGTGCTGCCCGAATCGCTGGCGCCGGAACGGCGCACCGCGCGGATGGACTGGGCGCACGCCAATCCGTTCGGCGCGCTGCGCCTGCTGCAGCGCTATCCGCAGGTGTTCGCGCTGGCCGCGGTGATCTTCCTGGCGAACCTGGCGCACTACGTCTACCCGAGCATCTTCGTGCTGTTCGCCGACTACCGCTTCGGCTGGGGGCCGAAGCAGGTCAGCTGGGTGCTGGCCCTGGTCGGCGTGTGCAGCATCGTGGTCAACGCCGTGCTGGTGGCGCGGGTGGTGCGCCGCTTCGGCGAGCGCGGCGCGCTGTTGTTCGGGCTGGGCTGCGGTGTGATCGGGTTCGCCATCTACAGCGTGGCCGGCAGCGGCGCGCTGTTCCTGCTCGGCGTGCCGATCAGTGCGCTGTGGGCGGTGGCCGGGCCGGCGGCGCAGGCCATCGTCACCCGCCACGTCGGCGCCGACGCGCAGGGCCGCATCCAGGGCGCGCTGATGAGTCTGGTCAGCCTGGCCGGGGTGATCGGGCCGCTGCTCTACGCATGGGTGTTCGCCGCCTTCATCGGCCCGCACGCGCTGCTGCATTTCCCCGGGGTGCCGTGGCTGCTGGCGGCGCTGCTGCTGGGCGGTGGCTGGATCGTGGCCTGGCGCCGCGCGCGGGTGCCGGCCGCGGCGGCGGCCGGCGGCTGAAGGGCGGCGCCGGCGCCGCCGCCGGCATGAACGGCTCAGCTTGCGGTGCGACCGGCGCCGCGGTGCGCGCAGGCTCGCCTGGAACCGCACGGTCGCGATTGTTACGCTGTGTCCCCACTTCGTCGCGGCCGGCCGGCTGCTGTTGCCAGTCGCCCGCATGATGTCTCCTCCCGACGGAACCGCCCTGCCGTTGACCGCTTCGCGCCTGCTGCGCGAGGCCACCGCGCACCAGCACCAGGCGGTCGAAGACCTGCCGGCGCTGCGCGCGCTGATGGGCGCGGCGCTGTCGCTGCCCGCCTACGTGCAGGCGCTGCGCCTGCATCACGCGGCGCTGGCCGGCTGGGAGCGCCGCGAGGCGGCCTGGCTGCGCGACTGCGGCGATGCGCACTGGCACTACCAGCCACGCGCCCCGCTGCTAGCGCAGGACCTGCAGGCCTTGCAGGCGTCGCCGCCGGCGCTGCAACCGGTGCCGCCGGCCCCGGCCGACGCCCACCGCTGGGGCATGCTGTACGTGGTCGAGGGCTCGCGCCTGGGCGGGCGGGTGATCGCCCGGCAACTGCGGCAGACCCTGCCCGCGGTCGCACCGGCGCTGTCCTATTTCGAACTCGGCCATGCCGACCCGGCCGCCTGGCGGCATTTCCAGCAGCGCCTGGAGCGGGCCTTGCCGACCGCGCCGCTGCGGCAGGCCGCGGTCGACGGCGCCTGCGCCATGTTCGCGCACTTCCACACCCATTTCGCCCTGGAGATCGCCGCATGAGCGACACCGTCGTGCCCTTGGACATGGACGCGTGCGCGCGCGAACCGATCCACATTCCCGGCTCGGTGCAGCCGCACGGCGTGCTGCTGGTGATCGAGCCGGGCGACGGGCGCATCGTCCAGGCCAGCGCCAGCGCCGCCGACCTGTTCGGCCGGCCGCTGGACGAACTGCTCGGACAGCCCTACAGCGCCCTGCTGGCGCTGGAGGACCCACGCACGCGTCTGCTGCCGGACGCGGCCGAGCGCAGCGACCTGGCCTATGTCGAAGTCGGCCTCAAGGGGGCGACCGCGGCGCAGCGCTGGGTCGGCGCTTGGCATCTGTACCCGGAGCAATGGCTGCTGGAACTGGAGCCGCGCGACGCGCCGCTGGCCGACGCCACCCTGCGCGAAGCGCTGCCGTTGCTGCGCCGGCTGGAGACCGATCACAGCATCGAGGACGCCTGCCAGCGCGCCGCCAAGAGCCTGCGCGGCCTGATCGGCTACGACCGGGTGATGATCTACCGCTTCGACGACGACTGGAACGGCGACGTGGTCGCCGAGGCGCGCGCGGCGGAGCTGGAGCCCTATCTCGGCCTGCATTACCCGGCCAGCGACATCCCGGCGCAGGCGCGCGCGCTGTACCTGCGCAACCGTGTGCGCCAGATCGCCAACGTCGGCTACGTGCCCTCGCCGATCCAGCCCATCCTGCACCCGCGCCTGCGCGCGCCGGTGGACCTGAGCGACGTGAGCCTGCGCAGCGTCTCGCCGGTGCATCTGGAATACCTGGCCAACATGGGCGTCACCGCCACCCTGGTGACCTCGATCGTGGTCAACGACGTGCTGTGGGGGCTGATCGCCTGCCATCACTACCGCCCGTACTTCTGCAACCACGAGATGCGCGATGTCGCCGACGCGGTGAGCCGGGCGCTGGCCGGGCGCATCGGCGCGCTCACTGCGGTGGCGCGCGCGCGCATCGAGTCGGTGCTGCTGACCGTGCGCGAGAAGCTGATCACCAACTTCAACGACGCCGAGATGCTGACTGCACCGATGCTCGACGAGATGGCCTCGGACCTGCTCGACGTGGTCGATGCCGACGGCGTGGCGGTGTTCCACGGCGACCACGTCACCCGCCATGGCATGTCGCCGTCGACCGAGGATCTGGCGCGGATCCGCGAGCAGATCGAGGACACCCACCACGAGGCGCTGCGCCACGATGCGGTCGGCGCGCTGCACTCGGACCAGATCGGCCAGACCTTCCCGGCACTGGCCGATCTGGCGCCATTGGCGGCCGGCTTCATCTTCGTGCCGCTGATGCCGCAGGCGCGCAGCGCGCTGCTGTGGACCCGCCGCGAACAGGTGCGCACGGTCAACTGGGCGGGCAATCCGCAGCTGGCCAAGCTGCAGGACATCGCCGGGTCGCGGCTGTCGCCGCGCAAGAGCTTCGACCTGTGGCAGGAAACCGTGCGCGGCCGCGCGCAGCCCTGGTCGCCGATCAGCCTGGAGTCGGCGCGCAGCCTGCGGGTGCTGATCGAGCTGATGGAGCGCAAGCGCTTCCAGCAGGACTTCGCGCTGCTGGAGGCCTCGCTGTCGCGGCTGCGCGAGCCGGTGGCGATCGTCGAACGCGGCGATGGCCAGCGGCCCAGCCGCCTGGCCTTCGTCAACGAAGCGTTCGCCGCGCTGTACGAGCGCGAGGTCGCCGAGTTGATCGGCTGCGACCTGGACCACTTGTACGCCAGCGATGCGCTGTTGGCAGAGACCCAGCGCATCCACACCCTGCTGCGGCAGGGGCGCGCGGCCTACGTCACCCTGCCGCTGCGCGTGGACAGCGCCGTCGCGGTGTACCGCCAGTTCGACTTCGAGCCGCTGCCCAATCCCACCGGCGTGTCCAGCCACTGGCTGCTGCAGCTGCGCGACCCGCGCTGAGTTCCGTGCGGCGGCGCGGCCTCAGCGGCTGCGCCGCCACAGCGCCAGGGTCGCCGCGCCGGCCAGCAGGCCCCACAACGCCGCGCCGATGCCGAACAGCGACAGGCCCGAGGCGGTGACCAGGAACGCGATCAGCGCCGGCTCGCGCTCGTGTTCCTCGCGCAGCGCCGAGGCCAGGCTGTTGCCGATGGTGCCGAACAGCGCGATGCCGGCGATCGCCATCACCAGCTCCCGGGGAAAGGCGGCGAACAACGCGGCCACGGTGGCGCCGAACACGCCGATCAAGAGATAGAAGATCCCCGCGAACACCGAGGCCATGTAGCGCCGCTGCGGATCTTCCTGTGCTTCGCGGCCCATGCAGATCGCCGCGGTGATCGCCGCCAGGTTCAGGCTGTAGGCGCCGAACGGCGCCAGCACCGCGTTGATCGTGCCGATCCAACCGATGGTCGGCGAGATCGGCACCGCATAGCCGGAGGCGCGGATCACCGCCACGCCGGGCAGGTTCTGCGAGGTCATCGTCACCACGAACAGCGGCAACGCGATGCCGAAGACGGCCTGCCACGACAGCGTCGGCCACACCAGTTGCGGCTGCGCCAGGCGCAGCTGCGCGGCCTCCAGGTGCAGCGTGCCGTTGCCGGCGGCCACTGCGATGCCGGCGAGCAGCGTGGCGATCACCGCATAGCGCGGAAAGACGCGGCGGCCGAGCAGGTACATCGC
>NZ_CM161511.1:157500-510000 GCF_056725085.1 Xanthomonas sp. NCPPB 901
ACGTATAGGGTGTGACGCCTGCCCGGTGCTGGAAGGTTAATTGATGGGGTCAGCCGCAAGGCGAAGCTCTTGATCGAAGCCCCAGTAAACGGCGGCCGTAACTATAACGGTCCTAAGGTAGCGAAATTCCTTGTCGGGTAAGTTCCGACCTGCACGAATGGCGTAACGACAGCGGCGCTGTCTCCACCCGAGACTCAGTGAAATTGAAATCGCTGTGAAGATGCAGCGTTCCCGTGGCAAGACGGAAAGACCCCGTGAACCTTTACTATAGCTTTACACTGAACGTTGAGTTCGTCTGTGTAGGATAGGTGGGAGGCTATGAAACCATGGCGCTAGCTGTGGTGGAGCCATCCTTGAAATACCACCCTGTCGTGCTTGACGTTCTAACCTAGGTCCGTTATCCGGATCGGGGACCGTGTATGGTGGGTAGTTTGACTGGGGCGGTCTCCTCCTAAAGAGTAACGGAGGAGCACGAAGGTACGCTCAGCGCGGTCGGACATCGCGCACTGTGTGCAAAGGCATAAGCGTGCTTGACTGCAAGATCGACGGATCAAGCAGGTACGAAAGTAGGTCTTAGTGATCCGGTGGTTCTGTATGGAAGGGCCATCGCTCAACGGATAAAAGGTACTCCGGGGATAACAGGCTGATACCGCCCAAGAGTTCATATCGACGGCGGTGTTTGGCACCTCGATGTCGGCTCATCACATCCTGGGGCTGTAGTCGGTCCCAAGGGTATGGCTGTTCGCCATTTAAAGTGGTACGCGAGCTGGGTTCAGAACGTCGTGAGACAGTTCGGTCCCTATCTGCCATGGGCGTTGGAGATTTGAGAGGGGCTGCTCCTAGTACGAGAGGACCGGAGTGGACGAACCTCTGGTGTTCCGGTTGTCACGCCAGTGGCATTGCCGGGTAGCTATGTTCGGAAGCGATAACCGCTGAAAGCATCTAAGCGGGAAGCGCGCCTCAAGATGAGATCTCCCGGGACACAAGTCCCCTTAAGGAACCATGTAGACTACGTGGTTGATAGGTCAGGTGTGTAAGTGCAGCAATGCATTGAGCTAACTGATACTAATGATCCGTGCGGCTTGACCATATAACCTCAAGATGCTTCCTCATAAGCATCCCTTAGCGCGACACACGTCGATCGCTCTCACTCGCTCGCTACATCACACCCTATGAGAGGCTGGCGCCCATGCCGTCCTCGGTCCATCGACCGAGTACCGCACGCGGCGACACTCCAACCGTCTCCCTGGTGAAATTAGCGCTGTGGAACCACCCGATCCCATCCCGAACTCGGAAGTGAAACGCAGCTGCGCCGATGGTAGTGTGGCTCAAGCCATGCGAGAGTAGGTCATCGCCAGGGGCTTTACCCCAAATCCCCGTCCCTCAAGGACGGGGATTTTTTATTGCGCCTGGGAAAAGCGCACTGCCGCGCGTGGCCGCATCGTCAGGCTGAAATGGACCCATTGGCAGCGGCGCCTGCCCTCACCGGTAAAGCCCATCGCGGCTGACGCCGCTCCCACAGCTCAATCAGGGGCCCGCCCCAGGGGGGCGGAAGCAGGTGCATCGAGGTGTCCTGAAGGCGTCATTGGTGGTGCGGACAGGACATGCGCCGCTCCGCCGCGCGGCGTGCTTGCATGGTCAGATCAGGAAACGGACCGAGGCATCGCGCCCCAGACCGATCTGCGATGCCCCGACACCACTGCATTGAAGATGCGCAATGGCGCGTGCCGCTGTAGTCGCGTTGCAGTCCCTCCGCGAGGCCGCCGCTGGATGAAGACGTTCCGATGCTTGCGGAGGTACGACGGCGCTAGCGCCGCGAATCCGGCAATGTGCTGATCGACAGCCGCAAGGACGCCGTGCCGTGATCGAGTTGCTGGGCCAGGCGGGCGCAGGCCGGATCGTAGGCCGCGGCAAGCATCAGCAGTGGCAGTGCGCCCTCGGCCGCGTACGGCGTGCCGATGACGTGGCCGGCTTCGCCGTTGTCCGAGCGCGCCTTGTCGAAGGGGACCTGGCTGCCGACGAACTCGGCGTGGCTGCGCT
Source organism: Xanthomonas sp. NCPPB 901 (assembly GCF_056725085.1). Taxonomy (NCBI): domain Bacteria; kingdom Pseudomonadati; phylum Pseudomonadota; class Gammaproteobacteria; order Lysobacterales; family Lysobacteraceae; genus Xanthomonas; species Xanthomonas sp. NCPPB 901. Next base: position 159,541 of record NZ_CM161511.1, read on the forward strand.
CGCCGCGCAGATACGGCAGCAGCCAGTCGACGCTGCGCGCCAGCGATGCGCCATTCGGCGCGCGCCAGTGATAGAGATCCTCGCCGCGCTCGGAGAACAGCAGCGCCAGCGTCACCAGCGGGCGCAGGTCGTAGACGTGATAGGACAGCGCATCGCGTTCGACGAAATCGATGCTGCGGCCGTCGGGCAGCAGGTTGTCGGCGATCTGCTGGCGAAAGCCGCTGCGGGCGTAGTCCAACAATCGGGTGTCGTCGAGCGCGGCGCCGATCATGCCGAGGGTCTTCAGGCGGTGGCTGTGCCAATTGTTGGTGGCGGTCTTGCGCTTGAGATCGCGCGAGCCGATCTCGGCGTCGGCGATGCGTCGCATCCACGCATCGATGCCACGGCGCTGTGCGTCGGGTAGCGCTGGACGAACGATGCGGTAAGCGAAGATCGCCGGTTCCAGCCCGGTCTCGTCGATCGGGTTGCCGTTGGGCACATTGCGCGCGGCCCATTGCGCGAGCTGGTCGCCGGCGGCCAGCGCGTCGGCGCGCGTGCCATCGAGGGCGTAGCGCAGCGCCAGCGCCTGGATGCGCGGCATGTCGCCCAGGCTGGCCTCGGTCGCCGCCTTCACCGGATCGCCGCGCAGGCGTCCGCCGGTGCTCAGGTTGTCGAGCGGGTGCGCACCCTGTGCACGTGCCGCATCGGCCAGCCGGGCCTGCGCCGCTTCGATCTCGCGCCAGGCCGGATCGGTGGCGGCCGCGGCGTGCAGCCGTTGCCACTGCTCGGTGGTCGGCCACAGCCGCTGCACCGCGGCGGCGGGCGCGCTGTGCGCCAGCGCGAATCCGGCAAGCATCACGCCGAGAACGGCGTGCGATGGACGAGGCATGGCGATCTCCGGAGCCAGGGTCGGCGAGCAATGTCGCAGCGACTGTAGGCACCTTGCGGTGAACGGCGGATGGCCCAAACCGCTGCGTTGTCGCCGGGATGCGTGCGCGTCACGGGCCACAGCGGTGGACGTCAGCGGCAGTGTCGCGCTCGGCCGCAGGCTGGCCTTGTACGCGCTCTGCCCCCGGGCGCAACCGGTGGTCGCGGCGTGTCCTGTCGACGGTCCGCGCGCGAGGCGATCGCGTCGGTCCGGAGGCCTCAGGCCGACTCAGGCCGGCGTGCGGCGGCCTGCGCCCAGCGCGCGGCGATCACCGGCGAGGTGATGCACACGGCGCTGTCGGTGACTGTGGTCACCGCGCGTTCCAGCAACTGGATGTCGGCCTCGTGCTGGCGCGCCACGTGCGGATCCTCGAAGAAGATCGCGCGGTGGCAGCGCCGTTCCAGCACGCGATCGGCGATCTGCGCGTCGCCGCCCATCGGACCGCTCTGGTAGCGGTGCACCCACTCCTGGCCTTGCGGCCAGCCACGGCTCCAGGCCAGTTCGTTGAGCCGCTGACCGGTGGTGCCGGTGGCCACGCGCTCGGCGAAGCGCGACAGTAGTTCGAAGTGCTCGCTCGCAAAGGCCAGCATCTGCGGCTTCATCGCGTCGTGCGCGATCAGCGCCAGGGTCTGCCGCTGCAGCGCGTACAGATCGTCGGCGCCACGGTCCGGTGGCAGCGCGGCATGGATGCGCTCCATCTCCACCCAGTCGCGGGCACTGGCCACGGTGGAAATGAACGGCTTGCCGTGGATCACGCACTGGCGCTTGAGCGCGATCGCCTCGGGAAAGATCGAGGACGGGTCGACCGGATCGATCAGGTAGATGGCGCCGTCGAGGGTCCGCTCGGCGCCCTCCAGGCCGACCACTTCGGCCACCAGCTTCATCAGGCCACCCTCGCGGCCGAACGGATAGCGCTTGAGGCCGGCATAGCCGGCCAGCAACCCGGCGCGGACGATCGCCTCGTGGGTGCGGCCGATCGCGTGCAGGCCGAGCTGCAGTTCGCGGATGCCGGCTTCGCTGGCGCGCAGCCAGCGGAACAGCGCGGCATCCTTGCCCTGGTGGTGCAGTCGGTTGGCGGCCAGGCCCAGGCGCATGCGTCGATCCGTGCGGAAGAGGTGCGACAGTCTGCGCCCGATCGCGGTACCGACTCAATCGCCGCGCGATCGCCACACCGCCGCGGCGGACCCTGGCCTTGCTGCGGTCACTGCGTGACTTGCTGCGCGCGTACCGCCAGCACGTCCATCTGCGGCTTATCGGCGCCGTTCTTGTCCGGCTGCAGGTTGAACGCATAGTCGCTGCGCCACCACGCGCCGCCGGCCCAGGCGGTCCAGCCCAGCCACACGTCGCCGTTGTCGTGGACGTAGCCGAGCATGGTGTCGAGCGCGGCCAGGCAGGTGGGGTCGCTGCTGCCGCCGAACTCGCCGAGGAAGCCGCGATAGCCGTTGGCGCGCAGCCACTGGGTGAACGCCTGCAGGCGTTCGGCACCGATGCCGGTGCCGACACAGGTGGGGCTGGTGCCGGAGGAGTCGGGATCCAGGTACTGATGTACCTCGAACGCCAGGTTGCCGGCTGGGTCGCGCACCGCGAGCAAGGCCTGCGCGTTGGACACGCCGTACCAGGTGCTGTTCCAGCTGTGCGCACCGCTGAAGGCGGTGCCGGGGACCAGGATCAGGTTGTCGGCGCCGGTGCCGCGGATCGCATCGATGGCCTGTTGGGCGATGGCGGCCCAGTCACCGGAGGCAAGCCCGTTTGGTTCGTTCATCAGCCCGAACACCACGGTCGGGTCGTTGCCGAAGACCAGCGCCAGGCGTCGCCACAGATCGGCCAGCGCCGCCGCCGGCACCGCGTCGCCGCCAATGCGCACGCCGTCGTACTTGGCGTAGTTGTGCACGTCCAGGATCAGCTGCAGGTCGTAGTGCTTGGCGCGCTCGACCGCGGTACGCAACGCGTCGAGTTGCGCGGTGTCCAGCGGGCCGTTGGCCAGCGGCTGCAGCCGCTCCCACAGGAACGGCAGGCGCACGATGTTCATGCCCTGCGCGGCGGTATACGCATAGTCGGCGTCGGTGGGATACACATAGTCCTTGAACAGCACGCCCGGCTTCTTTGCCGAATTGAACTCCGCGCCGGCCAGGTTGATGCCGGCATAGCGCAGCGTCTGCTGGGCCTGGGCCAGCGGCATGCAGGCCGCCAGCGTCAGGCACAGCGCGGCGCGGCGCCAGCGCTGCGAGAAATGGGAAGTACGGGTCTTGCGTGGCATGGCGGATCCTTCGTGGGGAAAGAGCGGCCGGCGCCGCGATGCGGCGTGCGCGGCCATGCGCAACGCTGCAACCGCCATGCCAGAGCGCGTGCAGTCATCGCGAACAGGCAGTGCCGTGCGTCGCAGTTCGACACTGCGACGGCACGGTGCCACTGCGATGCGATGTGGCGCGCGCCTACGCCACTGCACTCAGCGCGTGATGCGCTGCGCCCAGGGGGCGAGGATCGCCATCTGCGGCCGGTCGCGGCCGTCGGCGTCGGGCTGCACGTTGAACGGATAGTCCTCGCGCCACCAGGCGCCACCGGCCCAATAGCTCCAGCCCAGCCACAGCGTCGGATGCTGCGCGATGTCGGCGAGCATGCCGTCCAGTGCGCGCCGGCAGACCGGATTGTCGGCGCCGGCGAATTCGCCGAGGAAGCCGAGGTGGCCGGTCTCCTGCAACCATCCGGTGAACGCACGCAGGCGTTCGGCGCCGATGTCGTCGCTGACGCAGACCGGGCTGGTGCCGCTGGAATCGGCATCGAGGTATTGGTGCACTTCGATCGCCACGCGCTGCAGCGGATCGTGCAGCGACGCCAACGCGCTGGCGTTGGAGGTGCCGTCCACCGGCGTGTACCAGCTATGCGCGCCGGTCCACAGCGCGCCCGGCACCAGGATCAGGTTGCTGGCGCCGGTGTCGCGGATCGCATCTACGGTGGCCTGTGCGGCGGCGGCCCACGCGGCCGGGGTGATCCCGTGCGGCTCGTTCATCAGCCCGAACACCACCGCATTGTCGCTGCCGTAGGCATGCGCCAGGCGCTGCCAGAGGTCGACGAAGGCGGCGACCGGCAGGTCGCTGCTGCCGATCAGGCGGCCGTCGTACCGCGCGTAGTTGTGGATGTCCACGATCAAATACATGCCCTGCGCCTTGGCCTGGCGCACGGCGTCGTCGATCAGCGCCAGTTGCGCCGCGTCGAGCGGGCCGCGCGGCTGCGGTTGCAGGCGTTCCCAGCGCACCGGCAGGCGCAGCAGGTTCATGCCCTTGCCGGCGAAATACGTGTAGTCGCTGCTGCGCGGATAGGTGTAGTCGACGCCGACGGTGCCGGGGATCTTCGACGGCGTGATCTCGGCGCCGGACAGGTTGACGCCGGCAAAGCGCAGCGCCTCCTGCGCCTGCAACGACGGCAGCGGAACGGACAGGCAGAGCAGCAGGACGGCACGCCAGGCGTGCCACGACCGCCGACGCAAGCTGCGCACGATCATGGGGGGCCTCCTTCGGCATCAGGGGGGGACCCGGTCGATCGAGGACGGCCGGCCGGGCTGATGACAACGGTGTGCGTACACCGTAGTGCATTGCCGATGGCGAGGCGATGCATCGCAGCCGCGCAAGCATGGATCTGTGCCGCGATTGGCAGCGCGAACCGGTACTGGATCTAGCGCTGCGCGCACGATGCCGGGCGTGCGCGTGGCCGACGCTGCACGCCGAGGTGCGGGGATGCGCAGGGCGTTGCCGGCACGCGGCGCCGGCAACGGCGGCTCACTTCTTGCCGGTGATCTCGCGGGCGTACTTGGACAGGATCGCCATCTGCGGCTTCTCGCTGCCATCCTTGCCGGGCTGCACGTTGAACGGATAGTCGGGCTTCCACCACGCGCCGGCGGCCCACCAGGTCCAGCCGAGGAGGACGTCGTCGTTCTTCTGCATGTAGCTGAGCATGTTCTCCAGCGCCTGGTTGCACAGCGGCGTGTCGGGGGTGGCGAACTCGCCGATGAAGCCGACCTTCTTGTTCTCGCGCAGCCAGTTGACGAAGCCGGCCAGCCGGTCGGGCCCGGCGCTGGCACCGACGCATTCGCGCTTGGTGCCGCTGCTGTCGTCGTCCAGGTACTGATGCGCCTCGAACGCGATGCGGTTGCGCGGATCCTTGAGCGGTTGCAGCGCCACCGCGTTGGACGCGCCGTTGATGGTTTTGAGCCAGCTATGCGCGCCGCTCCACAGCGTGCCGGGGACCAGGATCAGGTTGTCGGCGCCGGCCTTGCGAATGGCGTCGATCGCCGCCTGTGCGGCGCTGGCCCATTGGGTGGAGGACACCGCATTGGGTTCGTTCATCAGCCCGAAGATGACGTGGTCGTCGCCCTTGAATGCGTCGGCCAGGCGCCGCCAGAAATCGGCGAACACCGCGTCCGGGGCGCCCTCGCTGCCGACCAGCGCGCCGTTGTACTTGGCGTAGTTGTGCGGATCCAGGATCAGGTACAGGTGGTTGGCCTTGGCCTGCTCCACCGCCTTCTTCAACAGTGCCAGTTGCGCCGGATCGAACTCGCCCTTGGCGGTGGGCTGCAGGCGTTCCCACAGGAACGGCAGGCGGATGGTGTTCATGCCCTTGCTGGCGAAGTAGGCGTAGTCGCTGGCGGTCGGGTAGGTGTAGTCCTTGTACAGCACGCCGGGTTTCTTGGCGGAGTTGAACTCGGCGCCGGCCAGGTTGACGCCGGCGTACTTGAGCACGCTGCGGCCTTCGGCGGCGGCGTTGCAGGCGACGGCGAGCAGCAGCGCCAGCGGCAGGGAACGCCAACGCGGGGAACACGACGAGGAAAGCGACATGGGGGGAGCTTCCTTGGGGGAGGGGAGGCGCCATCCCGGTCGGGGCAGCACGGGAGGGCAGGCACAAGCGTGCAAGGATCGCCCTTGCGACCGCCAGCATGAACGTACCGATGTTAGCTCGCCATTCACCTGGCTCGGCCGCTGCGCGCGGCCTGTGTCCGCCTCCACGCGAGGCCTGTGGTGCAACCGACGGCATCGGCGTGACGGCAGTCCCGGGCCGCGCGATGCGGGAAGCGCCGCGCGGTATCGCCCAGGCGGTCGCTGTGGACGTCGCTGGCCAGGTAGAGACGTGCTCGCGCGCGGCCGACGGCGCCGCGCGCGGGCGCTCAGGCGGCGGCCTGGGTGGTCACCGGCAGGCGGTTGCCGATCCAGGCGGCGATGCTGGCCGCGGCATCGCGGCCTTCGGCCACCGCGGTCACCACCAGATCGGCGCCGCGCACCGCGTCGCCGCCGGCGAACAGCTTCGGGTTGGTGGTCTGGTACGGCAGGCGGCCGCTGCCATCGGGTTCGCTGCCGCCGGCGAGGATGCGGCCGTTGGCGCTGCCTTCCACGCCTTGCGCGGCCAGCCACTCGGGCACGCTCGGCGAGAAGCCGAAGGCGATGATGACCACGTCCGCGTCCAGCAGCGATTCGCTGCCTTCCACCGGCACCGCGGCCTGGCGCCCGCGCGCGTCCGGCTCGCCGAGGCGGGTCTGCACCACGCGCACGCCGGCCAGGTTGCCGGCGGCATCGGCTTCCACCGCCAGCGGCTGGCGATTGAACAGGAAACGCACGCCTTCCTCGCGCGCGTTGGCCACCTCGCGCGCCGAGCCGGGCATGTTGGCCTCGTCGCGGCGGTAGGCGCAGGTGACCTTGGCCGCGCCCAGGCGGATCGCGCTGCGCACGCAGTCCATGCCGGTGTCGCCGCCGCCCAGCACCACCACGCGCTTGCCGCTGAGGTCGGGCAGCGCGATCTTGTCTTCCCAGCCGGCGATCGGCCGGCCCCAGGGATCGTTGCCGCCGACGATGCGGCTGTTCTGCACCAGGAACGGCAGCGCCGGCAGCACGCCGGGCAGGTCCTGCCCGGGCAGGCCGCCGTCGGTGTAGCGGTAGGCACCGGTGCCCAGGAACACCGCGTCGTACTCGCCGAGCAGCTGTTCCAGGCTCACGTCGCGGCCGATCTCCACGCCCAGGCGGAACTGCACGCCCATGCCTTCGAGCACTTCGCGGCGCTTGCCGATCACGCTCTTGTCCAGCTTGAAGCTGGGGATGCCGAACTGCAGCAGGCCGCCGATCTGCTCGTAGCGGTCGTACACCACCGCCTGGATGCCGGCGCGCGCCAGGCGGTCGGCGCAGCTGAGCCCGGCCGGGCCGGCGCCGATCACCGCCACGCGCTTGCCGGTGGGCTCGACCTGGCTCAGGTCCGGGCGCCAGCCGTTGTGCAGGGCGGTGTCGACGATGTACTTCTCGACCGCGCCGATGGTGACCGCGCCGAATTCCTCCAGCGTGCAGCTGCCTTCGCACAGGCGGTCCTGCGGGCACACCCGGCCGCACACTTCCGGCAGCGGGTTGGTGCTGTGGCACAGCGCCGCGGCCTCTTCGATGCGGTTCTCCTGCACCAGCTGCAGCCACTGCGGGATGGCGTTGTGCACCGGGCACTTCCAGCTGCAGTACGGGTTGCCGCAATCCAGGCAGCGCCCGGCCTGGTACTGCGCGTCGGCCTTGTCGAACTTGCCGTACAGCTCGTTCCAGTCGCCGGAGGTGCGCAGTTCCACCGGAATGCGTTGCGGCATCTGCCGGGGCAGGTCGAGGAACTGGAAGGCGTGCTTGCGGCTCATGGTGTGGGGAACCGGGAATGGGGAATGGGGAATGGCAAAAGCGAATCTGCGTGCGCGGTAGGAAACGGGGAGAACCGGGCCTTTACCATTCCCGATGCTCCATTCCCGATTCCCGGCGCCGCCATCAAGCGGCGCGCCGCAGCGACTCGGTCAACGACTCGATGCTCGCCGCCTTCGGCTTGACCAGCCAGAACTTGCCGACATAGTCGCGGAACTCGTCGAGGATCTGCTGCGCCCAGATGCTGCCGGTCAGTTCGCGGTGGCGGCTGATCAGCTTGTGCAGGTGCTGGCGGTGGCTCTCGAAGCCCTCGGCGGAGATGCGGTGGATGTCGATCAGTTCGTGGTTGTAGCGGTCGACGAAATCGCGGTCCACGTCGAGCACGTAGGCCAGGCCGCCGGTGAAACCGGCGCCGAAGTTCAGCCCGACCTTGCCCAGCACCAGCACGATGCCGTCGGTCATGTACTCGCAGCAGTGGTCGCCGGCGCCTTCGATCACCGCCAGCGCGCCGGAGTTGCGCACCGCGAAGCGCTCGCCGGCACGGCCGGCGGCGAACAGCTCGCCGCCGGTGGCGCCGTACAGGCAGGTGTTGCCGATGATCGCGGTGCTGCGCGCCTCGAAGCGCGCGCCGCGCGGCGGGCGCACCACCAGGCGGCCGCCGGCCATGCCCTTGCCCACGTAGTCGTTGGCTTCGCCTTCCAGTTCCAGGTGCAGGCCGCCGGCGTTGAACGCGCCGAAGCTCTGCCCGGCCGAGCCGCGGAAGCGCAGGGTCAGCGGCGCATCGTCCATGCCGTGGTTGCCGTGGACGCGGGCGATGGCGCCGGACAGGCGCGCGCCGATCGAACGGTCGGTGTTGTGGATCAGGAAGCGATGGTCGCCGCCGCGCTTGTGCGCGATGGCGTCGGCGAGCAGGCCGTCCATCTGCGTGGCCAGGCTGTCGGGGGATTCGTACAGGCGCTGCGCGGCGCAGTGGCCGCCGTCGTGGCGCACGTCCTTGAGCAGCCGCGACAGGTCCACGCGCACGCCTTCGCGCGGCGACACGTCCAGCTGCTGCAGCAGTTCGGTGCGGCCGACGATCTCGTCCAGCGAGCGCACGCCCAGGTACGACAGCCACTGCCGCACTTCCTCGGCCAGCAGGCGGAAGAAGTTCTCCACGCGCTCGGGCAGGCCGACGAAGTGGTTGGCGCGCAGGCGCTCGTCCTGGGTGGCCACGCCGGTGGCGCAGTTGTTGAGGTGGCAGATGCGCAGGTACTTGCAGCCGAGCACGATCATCGGCCCGGTGCCGAAGCCGAAGCTGTCCGCGCCCAGGATCGCCGCCTTGACCACGTCCAGTCCGGTCTTCAGGCCGCCGTCGGTCTGCAGGATGGTGCGCGCGCGCAGGTCGTTGGCGACCAGCGCCTGGTGCGACTCGGCTACGCCCAGTTCCCACGGCACGCCGGCGTAGCGGATCGAGCTGACCGGGCTGGCGCCGGTGCCGCCGTCGTGGCCGGACACGGTGATCAGGTCGGCGCCGGCCTTGACCACGCCGGCGGCGATGGTGCCCACGCCGGCATGGCTGACCAGCTTCACCGACACCAGTGCGCCCGGATTGACCTGCTTGAGGTCGTAGATCAGCTGCGCCAGGTCTTCGATCGAATAGATGTCGTGGTGCGGCGGCGGCGAGATCAGGCCGATGCCCGGCTTGGCGTAGCGCAGCCGCGCGATCAGTTCGTTGACCTTGTGCCCCGGCAGCTGGCCGCCTTCGCCGGGCTTGGCGCCCTGCGCGACCTTGATCTGCAGCACCTCGGCGTTGACCAGGTACTCGGGGGTGACGCCGAAGCGGCCGGAGGCCACCTGCTTGATCTTGGAGCGCTTCTCGGTGCCGTAGCGCGCCGGGTCTTCGCCGCCTTCGCCGGAATTGCTGCGCCCGCCGAGGCGGTTCATCGCGATCGCCAGCGCCTCGTGCGCCTCCGGCGACAGCGCGCCGAGGCTGATCGCGGCGGTGTCGAAGCGGCGCAGCAGGTCCTCGGCCGGGGCGACCTCGTCCAGCGGCGTCGGCGTGGCGGCGCGCTTGAGCTGCAGCAGGTCGCGCAGGGCGGAGGGCGGACGCCCGTGCACCGCGGCCGCGTAGGCGTCCCAGTCGGCTTGCAGGCCGCTGCGCGTGGCGCGCTGCAGGGTCAGCACCACGTCCGGGTTGTACATGTGGTACTCGCCGCCGTGCACGTACTTGAGCAGGCCGCCCACTTCCGGCTTGAGCAGGTCGTTCCAGGCGCGCGCGGTCAGCTGCCGCGCCTCGGTGTCCAGCCGCGCCAGGCCGACGCCGCCGATGCGCGCGGCGGTGTCGGGGAAGCACAGCGCGACCACGTCCGGATCCAGCCCGACGATCTCGAACAACTGCGCGCCGCGGTAGCTGGCGATGGTGCAGATGCCCATCTTGGAGATGATCTTGGACAGGCCCTTGTAGATGCCCTTGCGGTACTTGCGGCCGATCTGGGTCTGCTCGCCGCCGCTCTTGAGCATGAGGATGCCGCGCCGGCCCAGGTCGAACAGGGTCTGGTAGGCCAGGTACGGATACACCGCGGTGGCGCCGAAGCCGAGCAGGCAGGCCATGTGGTGCGGATCACGGGCGGTGCCGGTCTCGATGATCAGATTGACGTCGCAGCGCAGGCCGACCCGCGAGAGGTGGTGGTGCACCGCGCCGGTGGCCAGCAGCGCATGCGCCATCGGCCGCTCCGGCACCGGGTAGCGGTCGGTCAGCAGCAGCATGACCTTGCCGTCGCGCGCGGCCTGTTCGGCCTCGGCGCAGATGCGCTTCAGGCCGGCCTCCAGGCCTTCCTCGACGCTGTAGGACAGGTCGATCTGCGCGTTGCGGGTCTGGTACTGCGGCATCTTCAGCAACTGCCGCAGCTTGCGCTGGCTGAGCACCGGCGAGTTGAGGATGACGTGGTTCACCGTCTCCGGGCCGGCATGGAAGATGTTGGTCTCCTTGCCGAGCTGGGTGGTCAGCGACATCACGCAGTCTTCCCGCAGCGGGTCGATCGGCGGGTTGGTGACCTGCGCGAAGGCCTGGCGGAAGTAGTCGTACAGCGGCCGGGTGTGGCGGCTGAGCACCGCCATCGGGGTGTCGTCGCCCATCGAGCCGGTGGCTTCCTGCTCGGTCTCGGCCAGCGGCCGCAGCACCTGCTCCACTTCCTCGGTGCTGAGCTGGAACAGTTTGTGGTAGCTGCGCAGGGTGCGCTCGTCGAACGGCTCCTCGACCAGCGAGGGGTCGATCAGTTCGGTCTGCAGGTAGGTCACGCCCTGCTGCAGCCACTGCTTGTACGGGGCGCGGCCGCGGTTGATGCGGTCGATGGCGTCGGAGTCGAGCAGGTCGCCGCGCTTGAGGTCGATGGCCATCATCTCGCCGGGGCCGAGCTTGCCCTTGCGGGTGACGCGCTCGGCCGGCAGTTCCCACACGCCGGCTTCGGAAGCGACCAGGAAATGCCGGTCGGAGGTCAGCATCCAGCGCGCCGGGCGCAGGCCGTTGCGGTCGAGCATGCACGCGGCGTAGCGGCCGTCGCAGGCGACGATGCCGGCCGGGCCGTCCCACGGCTCGGTGTTGAGGCCGTAGAACTCGTAGAACGCGGCCAGGTCGGCGTCCTTGAACTCCAGCGATTGCGTGGCCGGCGGCACCAGGATGCGCAGCGCCTGCAGCAGGTCCATGCCGCCGGCGACCAGCAGCTCGAGCATGTTGTCCAGGCTCTGCGAATCGGAGCCGTGCATGGAGATCACCGGATCGAACTCGGCGATGTCGAAGCGCGGGGTCTTCCACACCTTGCTGCGCGCCTGCGCCCAGTGCCGGTTGCCCTCGATGGTGTTGATCTCGCCGTTGTGCGCGAGCAGCCGGAACGGGTGCGCCAGCGGCCAGCGCGGCAGCGTGTTGGTGGAGAAGCGCTGGTGGAACACGATGGCGCTGGAGGCCAGGTCGTTGCGCTGCAGGTCCGGGTAGAACGTGCTGAGCTTGTCCGGCAGCACCATGCCCTTGTAGCTGATGCCGTTGGGCGAGAGCGTGGTGACGTAGAAATCGGCGACGTCGCGCAGGCGCTGCTCGGCGCGGCGGCGCGCCAGGAACAGGGCCAGGGCGAAGGCGTCCTCGCCCTGCTCGGCGCCGGCGTCGACGAACACCTGTTCGATGCGCGGCAGGGTGTCCTTGGCCAGTTGCCCGCAGACGCTGTCGTCGGTGGGGGTGAGGCGCCAGCCGCACGGCTGGGTGCCGACGCGCCGCAGCTCCTCTTCCAGCACCTGGCGGCAGCGCGCGGCGGCATCGGCATCGTCGCGCGGCAGGAACACCTGGCCGGCGGCGAAGCGCGCGCCGACATTCAGGCCGGCCTCGCGCGCCAGCGCGCGCAGGAACGGCTCGGGCTTGCGGATCAGCAGGCCGCAGCCGTCGCCGGTGAGGCCGTCGGCGGCGACGCCGCCGCGATGGGTCATGCGCGACAGAGCGGCAATGGCGGTATCCACCAGCGCCCGCGAAGGTTGGTCGTCGAGTTGCGCGACCATGCCGAAACCACAGGCATCGCGCTCGTCTTGGGGGTCGTAGAGCCCGTGGCGGTTGCGGGGGGCCATGTCTGCCTCTGAAAGCGATCCGAAGGAACGCGGCGACACTCGCCCCCGCTCTATCCTGGAGCGCTTCTTGAGGTCACCGGAATCCCGACTAAAACATAGTTGGTGCGGTGCCGCAACACACCGTTACACCTGCAACTTCGGCGCCGGCGGCGGCGCTGTCGCCGCCGCCGCGCCGGGGGCCCGGGCGGCGGCCTAGCCGCAGCGCACGCCGGTGATCTGGTTCTTCTCGTCGACCTCGATGTTGAGCCGTTCGCCGTTGAACTCCATGGTCACCACCTGGTTCGGCTTGAGCACGCGGGCGGTCTTGGCGCCGGTGTCGCTGCGCGCCTGGTCCAGCAGCGCCGGCTCGAAGGTCTGCCCGACCAGGCCCTGTGCCTGCGAGGCGTCGCAACTGCCCACCGGCGGGGCGTCCGGGGCGTTGGCCGGATCCGGCGCGGCGGCCTGCTGCGCGGCGGCCTGCGCCTTGGCGGTCACCTGTTCCTGCTCGTCCGGCGGCGGCGCGCCGCAGGCGGCCAGGGCCAGCGCCAGGCAGGCCGTGCCGAGCAGGCCGGCACGCGTGGACGCACGGGAGGAAAGGGGTGTACTCATCGGGGCTCCTGATGGATGGAGGGAAGATGGGGGCCAGCATAGAGCGTGTGATGCCGTTGAGACGAGCGCGAAGCGTCCGGTGGCGCGTTGAGACCGTGGCCCGGCGGGCCGCCTGCAACACGGCGCGCCCCGCGGTCTCCCGCGGCACAGGGCGCTTCCCGGCGGGTTGGCCGCCCGCGGCGCGGCGCCGGCGCCGCGCGGTCTGCCTTGCCCCGCGCCTCCCGCCAGTTCCGCACCGCGCACCGCCAACGCATCTCGCCTGCACGGGCATCACCCGCGCTAGAACGTGCGTCGCGCTTTGAGACCGGCCGCGGCCATCGGCGGCGAACGGCGCCGCCGACGCACCGACGGCCGTTGCGGTGTCTGCCGGCGCGACGCACGTTCCACCGTGGCAGCATGGGACACGGCGCATTCGTCACACGTTAAGCGGCGCGGCGTCCCCGGCATCACGCGCCGTAGCCGCTGCGCTGCCGACAATCCGGGCTCGTGGAACCGGCGGCGCGGGCCGCGGTTCCGGCTTCCGGAGGTCCGATGTCCAACGCGTCCCGTTCCACCGCCGCGGCCGATGCGGCGCGTGCCCGGCAGTCCCGCCAGGCCGCCAGCAGCGCGGGCCTGGTCTACGTCAGCGACCAGGAACCGGGCATCGCCCGGCGCCGTGCCGGCAAGGGCTTCGGCTACCGCATGCCCGACGGCAGCGCGGTGCGCGACGCCGCCACCCTGCAGCGCATCCGCCAGCTGGCGATCCCGCCGGCCTACACCGAGGTGTGGATCTGCGCGCGCGACAACGGCCACCTGCAGGCCACCGGCCGCGACGCGCGCCGGCGCAAGCAGTATCGCTACCACCCCGACTGGGCGCAGGTGCGCGGCGACGGCAAGTTCGAGCGCATCGTCGCCTTCGGCCAGGCGCTGCCGCGGCTGCGCCGGCGCCTGCGCCGCGACCTGGCGCTGCCCGGCTACCCGCGCGACAAGGTGCTGGCGATGGTGGTGGCGCTGATGGCCGAGACCCTGGTGCGCGTGGGCAACGCCGAATACGCGCGCAGCAACCGCTCCTACGGCCTGACCACGCTGCGCAACCGCCACCTGGCCTTCGTCAAGGGCGGCCGCGCGCGGCTGCAGTTCCGCGGCAAGGGCGGCCAGGAGCACGACATCGAGGTCGACGACGTGCACCTGGTCAAGCTGATCCGCGGCTGCCAGCAACTGCCCGGGCAGGCGTTGTTCCAGTACCGCGACGACGACGGCCAGTTGCAGCCGGTGGACTCGGGCGAGGTCAACGACTACCTGCGCGAGGCGATGGGCGAGAGCTTCACCGCCAAGGACTTCCGCACCTGGGGCGGCACCCGCGCCGCCCTGCAGCGGCTGGCCGCCCTGCCGTTGCCGGACAGCGGTGGCGAGCGCGCGCTGGCGCAGGCGCAGAACGCGGTGATCCGCGAAGTGGCCGAGGCGCTGGGCAATACCCCGGCGGTGTGCCGCAAGGCCTACATCGACCCGTGCGTGTTCGACGGCTGGCGCTGCGGGCGCCTGCACGGCCTGTGCGAGGGCGTGCGCGGCGAGCGGCAGTGGGATCTGATCACGCTGAAGTATCTGGGGCGGGCACGCACGGCGGCGCGCAAGGCGGCCAAGGCCGCCGGCCGCACCGCGAGCAAGGCGCCGCCGCTGCGCAAGGCCGCACGTGCCCCGCGCAAGGCGGCGAGCGTGCAGGGCAGCAGTCCCCGCGCCAAGCGCAAGGCCGCGCCTGCGGTGCGCAAGCGCGCCTGAGCACCGCGACGCCGCGCGCGGGCGCGGCGGCCCGGCGCGCGGCGCGGATCAGCCGCAATACACGGTGGTGATGTTGTTGGTCGGGCCGATCTCGATGGTCAGGCGGTCGCCGCCGGTTTCGCGCGCGCCGCGGTTGGCGCTGTCCACGCCGCTGGAGGTGGCGCCGTTGTCGGCGACGCTGCTCTCGACCACCTGCACCTTGAGGCTGTCGCTGTCGACGCGCGCGCGTTCGACCGTCATGCGCGAGGCGGCCAGGCCGACCGCGCCGCGCACCTTGTCGATATGGCATTGGCCGGAGATGACGCCGTCGATCGGCTGCACCTGCGCGACCTGGGTGGTGCTGCAGGCGCCGAGCAGCAGCACGGCGGCGAACGGGGCGAGGCGGGCGAGCGGGTGGCGGATCATGGGGCGTCTCCTTCGATCGATGGCGCGAGCCTGTCGCGGCGCGTGTTTGCGCCGCATGAAGAGACCCCGTCGGTGGTTTCACCGATCGTGGCCGCGGGCGGGGCCAGACTCGGGATCCCCCCAGCAACCGGAGCCGATCATGGCCACCTGCGATGTCTGCGGAAACGACTACGACCAGGCCTTCACCCTGACCCAGGGCGGGCGCAGCGGCACCTTCGATTCCTTCGAGTGCGCGATCCACGCCTTCGCCCCGCACTGCAGCCACTGCGATTGCCGCATCGTCGGCCATGGCGTGCAGGTCGGCGAGCGCATGTTCTGCTGCGCGCACTGCGCCCAGTATGCCGGCGTCAGCGGCCTGGCCGACCGCGCCTGAGTCCGCTTCTGCTTTCCACCTTCCTGCTTCCTTCGAGGAGGGCTGCGTCCTCCGCGTCCTCCTCCCGACACCGGAGTACTGCCGATGGCCTCCCGCAAGCGTCCCGCCGCCACCCCGTCCGCCCCGACCAAGCGCAGCGCCACCCCGTCGTCCAGCGCCAAGACCGCGCAGCGGCAGCGCGCGCTGCAGCGCGCGGTCGATGCGGGCGACGCCAAGCCCACGCCCAAGCGCGCCAAGCGCGGCGATGCCGGCCAGGCCGGACCGCGCAAGCAGCCGCAGCGCATGCCCAAGCAGCACCTGGCCAAGCCGGGCAACGAACACGACCTGGCGCTGCCGCCGCGCTTCGAGGCGCCGGAGTACGTGGGCAGCGGCAAGCTGCGCGGCATGAGCGCGATCGTGACCGGCGCCGACTCGGGCATCGGTCGCGCGGTGGCGGTGCTGTTCGCGCGCGAGGGTGCGGATGTGGCGGTGCTGTACCTGGACGAACACGCGGATGCGCAGGTCACCCGCCAGCACGTGGAGCACGAAGGCCGCCGCTGCATCACCATCGCCGGCGACGTGAAGGACCCGGCGTTCTGCGAAGACGCGGTGGCGCAGACCGTGCGCGCCTTCGGCGGACTCGATGTGCTGGTCAACAACGCCGCCTTCCAGCTGCATTGCGATGCGTTGGAGGACCTGCGCGAGGAACATCTGCAGGAGACCCTGCAGACCAACATCGCTGGCTATTTCCATATGGCGCGCGCGGCGCTGCCGCATCTCAAGCGCGGTTCGGCGATCGTCAACAGCGGTTCGGAGACCGGGCTGTTCGGCAGCAAGTCGCTGCTGGATTATTCGGCGACCAAGGGCGCGATCCACGCCTTCACCATGGCCCTGGCCAGCCAGTTGCAGCCGCGCGGCATCCGCGTCAACGCGGTCGCGCCGGGGCCGGTATGGACGCCGCTCAATCCCGCCGACAAGCCCGCCGAGCAGGTCGCCGAGTTCGGCAAGCAGAACCCGATGGGGCGCCCGGCGCAGCCGGAGGAATTGTCGCCGGCGTACGTGTTCCTGGCGTCGCCCATTACCGCCAGCTACATCAATGGCGCGATCCTGCCGGTGATGGGAGGGCCGACGGGATGAGGGGCTGTCGGTAGGGTGTTCTGGCGCCCGGACCCTCACCCCAACCCCTCTCCCGGGGAGAGAGGGGCTTCACTTACTCCGCTTTGGCCCAGCGCGACAGGTTCTGCTTCAGTGCGTCGATGCCGGCCCAGGGATCCTTGCGTCGCCGCTTCAACTTGGCCGGCACGTCGCGCAGCTTGAAGGCATCGGCGCGGTGCAGCTTGGGCAGGTCGTTCCAGGCCAGCGGCATCGCCACCGGTGCGCCGGCGCGCGCGCGTAGCGAGTACGAGGCCACCGCGGTGGCGCCGCGGCCGTTGCGCAGGTAGTCGACGAAGATGCGCTGGTTGCGCAGGCGCTTGCTGGCGGTGGCGAGGAAGCGTTCCGGTTGCGACTGCGCCAGCGCGTCGGCGAAGCCGTGCGCGAAGCGCTTGGTGAGGTCCCAGTCGCAGCCCGGCGCCAGCGGCACCACCACATGCAGGCCCTTGCCGCCGGACACGCGCAGGAACGACTCCAGGTCCAGTTGCGCGAGCAGCTTGCGGATGTCGGTGGCCGCGCGCTTGACCTCGGCGAAGGGCACGTCCGGCCCCGGGTCCAGGTCGAACACCACGCGGTCGGCACGCTCCGGGTGCGCGGCATGCGCGCCCCACGGGTGGAACTCCAGTGCGTTGAACTGCACCAGCTCCAGCAGCCCGGCGGCGTCCTCGACCACCAGATACTCGGCCTGGGTGCCGCTCTCCTCCTTCAAGCGCACCGACGACACCAGCTCCAATCCGGCGGTGTGGTGCTTCTGGAAGAAGCACGGGCGCTCGGCCCCGCCCGGGCAGCGGATGATCGACAGCGGGCGGCCGGCGATTTCCGGCAGCAGGTGGTCCATCACCGCGCTGTAGTAGTCCCAGACCTCGCGCTTGGTCGCGCCGATGTCGGGGAACACGACCCGGCCCGGGCTGGACAGCGCCGGCGGCGTGCGCGCGCTGCCGGCAGCCGCCACGCCGCGCTTGCCACGTTTGGCGCCGGCGGCCTTCGCGTCGACCGCCTTTGCCGTTTTGGTCGCTTTGGTCGCTTTGGTCGCCTTGGCCGTTTTGTCTGTCTTTGCTTTGCTGGCCGGCGGCGTCGCCCTCGCCGCCGCCGCGCGCGGTGCTGGCGCCTCGCCTTCGCTGCCGAGGTCGGCGATGTCCTTGTCCGGGCGCACCGCCTTCAGCGAGGCCTGGCGCAGCAACTGCTGCCCGCCGATGCCGCGGTAGAACACTTCCACCACGAAGCGCGGCGCGAACCAGCGCGCGCTGCGCAGGTCGGTCTCGGTGGTCGGCACGTGCACGCTGGGTGTGGCGCTGCCGGCCTTGCCGATCAGCGCGCTCAGTTCGCGCAGCAGCGCATCGGAGAAGCCGGAGCCGACCCGTCCGGCGTACAGCCAGCCGTGCTCGGGATCGGGCCGCGCCAGCAGCAGCGCACCGAAGCCGCTGCGGCTGCCCTTGGGCGCGGTGTAGCCGACCACCGCGAATTCGTCCGAGCGCAGTTGCTTGGTCTTGCGCCAGTCGTCGCTGCGGCCGCCGTGGTAACCGCGGTCGGCGCGCTTGGAGACGATGCCCTCGAAGTGCTGCGCGCCGGCGAGCTGGAACGCGGCGTCGCCATCGCCGTCGATGTGCGAACTGAAGGCCAGGTGCGTATCGGCGCCCTGCAGCAGCCGCTGCAGCAGCGCCTTGCGCTCGGACAGCGGTGCGGCGGCGATGTCGATGCCGTCCAGGTGCAGCAGGTCGAACAAGGCCAGCGCCAGCGTGCCCTGGCGCTCGCCGGACAGCACCGCCTGCAGCAGGTTGAAGTCCTCTTTTGTCCCCTTGCCGGCGATCAGTTCGCCGTCCAGCGCCGCCGCGCGCAGGCCGAGCGCGGCGATGGCGTCGCGGATCTCGGGAATCTTGTCGGTCCACTCGATCGCGTTGCGCGACCACAGCCGCACCACGCCATCGGCGACGGTAGCCAGGATCCGGTAGCCGTCCCACTTGATCTCGTGGATCCACTGCGCGCCCTGCGGCGGTGCGTCGCCGAGCCGGGCCAGCTGCGGGGCGAACGGCCGGTCCGGTGCCGCGGCCAGCACCGCGCCCGGCAGCGCCTGGGCCAGCCGGGCCCAGTTCGGTCGGCGGCCCTTGCGCGCCGGTGCGGCGACGACCGTGGCCTTGCGCTTGTTCGGTTTGCCGGCGCCGGCGCGCTTGACGTCCTGCGCAGGCGCCGCGGTGACGCCGGCCAGCAGGTCGTCCGCCTCCAGGTCGCCGGCGAAGGCATCGTCGTCCTTGAACAGCAGCCACTGCGGTTGCCGCGCCGGCTTGCCCGAGCGCACCAGGTGCCAGCCGCCCTTGAGCTTGTCGCCGAACAGTTCGAAGCGCAGATGGCCCTTGGCCAGTTGCGCTTCCGGGTCGTCCGCGCTGCTCCATACGCCGCGATCGAACTGGGCGACATGGCCGCCGCCGTACTCGCCCTGCGGGATCTCGCCCTCGAACGTGGCGTAGTCCAGCGGATGGTCTTCCACCTCCACCGCCATGCGCTTGACCTTGGGGTCGTAGCTCGGCCCCTTCGGCACCGCCCAGCTCTTCAGCGCATCGCCGACTTGCAGGCGGAAGTCGTAATGGCGGCGGCTGGCATGGTGCAGCTGCACGACGAAGATCGGCCGCTGCCCCGCCGGCGCCGGCTTGCCGGGCTCCGGCTCGCGGGTCTTGTCGAAGCGGCGCTTGCGGCGGTAGTCGGCCAGGCTCATGCCGCGGCTACTTGCGCAAGTGCGCGCGTACCGCCGCGGCGCTGCTGCCCACCGCCTGCACCGCGGCGCGCAGTTCCTCGGCGGACACGCCCAGCGCCTGCGTCCAGTAACGCACTTCGTAGTCTTCGTGGAGGTTGATGCGGTCGCGGTCCGGCGAACCGGTGTTGCGGGTGTCGTCGCTCATGCCGATGTCCTGTCGTCCAGAAGCCGCTGCGGTCGTGGAGGGCGCGCCGCAGCGCGGCGGCGAAGCCGACGGACGCGGCATGCGTCGGCGGACCGTTGCGCAAACTTCTAGTCGCGCCAGCGTGGCACCGACGTGAACGCCGTGTGGGCCGCATGCATGCGCGCCCGCCGGCGGGCGCACCTGTGCTGGCGCTCAGAACGCCAGCGACG
Source organism: Xanthomonas sp. NCPPB 901 (assembly GCF_056725085.1). NCBI lineage: Bacteria > Pseudomonadati > Pseudomonadota > Gammaproteobacteria > Lysobacterales > Lysobacteraceae > Xanthomonas > Xanthomonas sp. NCPPB 901. The sequence goes on from NZ_CM161511.1 coordinate 179,028, forward strand.
TGCTGAACAGCACTTGCCGCGGCGCGCTGCTTTGCAGCGTCTGGTAGTCGCCGGCGAACGCCGAGCCGGCGATGTTGGCGGTGCCGATGTTGTGGCGGTCGAGCAGGTTGCTCACGTCCAGGCGCAGTTCCAGGCCCGGCAGCGGGCTGTCCTGGCCCAGCGTGTAGGCCGTGTACGCGTTGACCTGCCAGAACGCCGGCACGCGCAGGTCGTTCTCGTAGGTGAAGGGCTGATGCAGGTATTCGGTGCTGGTGGCGCCGAGCCGCCAGTGGCGCAGATGCGCCGACAGGTCGCTGACCAGCGACACTTGCGGATAGCCCGGCTGCGCCTTGCCCTGGATCGGATAGACGCTGCCGTCGACGACGATGGCGCGGTCGTAGACCGAGCGCGCCAGCGCCACGCCCTGGTAGAACTGCAGGTGCGGCGTCAGGTCGACGGTCACGCCGAGGTCGGCGCCGAACGTGTGCATCTTCGGCATCACCTGCACGGTATTGACCTGCGCGAACTGGGTGCCGACGGCGGCCGACAGCAGGCGATGGCGGATGTCGCCGTAGAACACGTCCGCGGTGACGGTGGCGCGGTCGAAGCGATGGGTGCCGCCGAGGGTGAGGTTCCAGTCCTGCTCCGGCTGCAGGTGGCCGGCCAGGCGATCGAAGGTGGCCTGGTCGGGGACGGTCCAGGCCGAGGCGGTGTAGCCGATGTTGCCGCGCTGGGCGACGCGGAAGCCGTTCATGGCGCTGCCCAGGTCGATGAAGCCATCGGTCTGCGCGGTCGGACTCCAGAACAGCGACAGGTGTGGCAGGAACGCGCTCCTGGCGCGCAGCGTGCCGGCCGCCGGCCGGTCCGGCGCATCGCCGACACCGCCGCCGCTGGTGCGGAAATCCACCGCCTTGGCGCCCAGGCCCAGCACCAGGGTGTCGCTCAGCGCGATGTCGTCGTGCACGTAGGCCTGGCGCGCGCGGGTCGTCCAGTGCGAGACGTTGTCGGTCTTGAACGCCGGGCCGTACGTGTCCCACGGCCCGGTGGTGCGCAGCGGCCGGCCCTGCCCCAGCAGCGGCTCGGTGTACCACGCGGTCGCCGCGTCGGCGTTGCTTTGCTCCTGCCAGAGGCCGGCGCTGAGCGTGTGCCGGCCGTGCAGATAGGTCAGGCTGAACAGGCCGCCGGCGCGTTGCAGGCGCGGCGCCTGCACCTGCTCGGAGAACGGTGCACCGTTGGGCGAGGGCGTGGTCGGATCGCTCAGCGTGGCGTGGGTGCGGCTGCGTGCGCCGTAGACCTGCACGCGTCCGCTGAGCGCGTCGGAGATATGGAAGTCGTGCGCAAGCGAGGCGATGCGGTCGTCGGTGACCTGGCCGGTGTCGTACGGCAACAGCCCGGCCAGCGTGCCGCATGTATAGGCGCCGCAGGAGGCGCCGGCGTTCTGCGGCAGGGCGACGGCATAGGCCCTGGCGTAGTCGGGATAGAAGCTGTCGGCGCGCCAGCCGAGCTTGCCGAGCATGTCGAAGGACAGGTTGTTGTAGCCCCACATCGCCGCATGGCTGGCGGACAGGAACAGCGTGAACGTGCCCCAGGCCACGTCCTGCGTCGCCTTCAGGTCGCCGCGCAGGAAGCGCTGGGTGCCGCCGCCCTGGTACTTGTCGGCGCCCAGTCGCTGCAGGTCGACCTGCACCTTCGGGCCATCGGCGCCGAGTTGCCCGCTCTGCGCAGAGACCGTGGTGACCCGGGTCGCGTCGCTGCCCAGCCCTTGCTTCAGGCGCAGGCCGGGCGTGTCCTTGGGATCGCCCAGGCGATACTCCAGCGCCCCGCCGTTGGCGCTGCTGGAGAACACGCTCACCGGTGCCGCGCCCGGGCTGACGGTGATGCTGCCGATCGCATCCGGCACGCCGACGTTGACCACGCTGGTCCCGGTCAACGACAGGAAACCGCTGTCGTTCAACGGCACGCCTTCGAAGGTGATGCCCATTTCGTTCATGCGGAAGCCGCGCACGAACAGGCTGGTGGCCGAGACGTCCAGGCCCAGGCCATCGGTGGCGGTATAGCTGGCGCCGGGCACGGTCTTCAGCCGCGCCAGGCCGTTGCTGCCGGCGATGTCGGCGTCCATGTCGCCGGCATTGATCACATAGCGGTTCGGGCCGACCACCTGGGTGGGCGCCACCGCCGCCGCATGCGGCGAGGCCACCACGTCCAGCGCGGACAGCGTGGTCGGCGCGCTGTCGGCGTCGACGTTGGCGGCCGCCTCCGCGGCGTGCGCAGAGGCGGCGGCGAGGCAGGCGCCCAGCGTTGCGGACAGCAACGACGGCGTGCACGCCCGCGGGGAACGATGCGGTGCGGACGGCGGCAGGGCGGCGTGGAGGCGGGAGGACATCGCGGTCATGGTCGGATCCGGCGTGGAGTGGGTGAGGTGGCGCAGACACTCGCCCAGCGCAGGACCGCCGCGTCGCGGCGGCGCCCGGCTGGCTGTGTGTTTGCGATGGCAGGGCGCCGCGGTGCGGCGCGGATCACGGCGATGGCGCGCGGCAGCGGCGGCCCGCTCCGGATCGGTGGAGGCGAACGGCACATCCGCGCCACAGCGCGCTTCCCGAGGTGACGACAGCGACGTGAAGCGATGCAGGAAATTCTTGCATCGCATGTGCGCTTGCACCATTGCGCGTTGGTACAGCCCTGCCTGCCACGCGCATGTGCGGCGATACCTGGGTATAGGGCGTGCGTGGGGCTGCACGAACAGCGTCGGATCGCAGCGCGCGTCTACCGCGGCTGCGTGCATGGTGGCGGTGGGTGCGGACTTCGCGCCGCACGCGTGCGCGCGGCATGGACGACCGAATGCCCCGGCCGGAACCGGCATCCGCCGGCATGCGATGGGCGCTGCCGGCCGCGCGGACGGACGCCAGCGTCAGGCCTGGCGCCGACCGCCGGCTCCATGACCTGCGACCTATTGACGACACTTGTCGTCACGGGTAGTTTTGCCGACACGTGTAGTCATCGGAGTGGACGGATGCGCCGCAAATCGATCGGGGATCAGGAACTGGCCCTGCTGCAGTACATCGCCGAACAGGGCGATGCCAGCGTCGGCGAGGTCGCCGCCGGGTTCGGCGAGGCGCGCGGGCTGGCGCGCTCGACGGTGCTGACGATGATGGAGCGCCTGCGCGCCAAGGCCTATCTGCGCCGCCGCCAGGTGCAGGGGGTGTACCGCTACGCCGCCACCAGCGGCCAGGACGACGTGGTGCGCAGCGCGGTCGGCAGCTTCGTCGAGAAGACCCTGCAGGGTTCGGTATCGCCGTTCGTGGCGTGGATGTCGCAGCGCGCCGAGGTCAGCGACGCGGAGCTGGCCGAACTGGAGGCCCTGGTGGCCAAACTGCAATCGCAACGGCGGGAGGACTGAGCCATGCACAGCCTGTTGGGGACGGACGTGTTCGAAGGTCTGCTGTCGCGGCTGCTGGCGACCAGCGTGCAGACGGTGGTGCTGGTCGCGCTGATCTGGGCGCTGTGCCGCTGGCTGCCGACCCTGCCGGCGGCCACGCGCTGCCGGCTGTGGTGGCTGGTCGCGGCGCAGGGCGTGCTCGGCTTGCTGTGGGCCGGTGCGGTGCACTTGCCGGTGCTGCCCGCCACGCCGGCGTCGGCGACGGTCGCCGCACCGGTGGCGATGGTCGCCACGCTGCCAACGCCGGCCTCACGCGACACGATGCCGACCGCGACCGCGACCGGGGCAACGCGGGCCGCCATGCAGGTCAACGTCAACGCCACGGTCGCCACCGCCATGTCTCCGATCGCCGTGCCGTCGGCCCCGGCCTCCGCCGCGGCCTTGCCCTGGGCGCAGGCGCTGGTGGCGCTGTGGCTGGCCGGGGTGCTGGTCTGCAGTGCGCACAGCGTCCTGGCCTACCGCCGCAGCCGCCAGCGTGCCCGCGCGGCGGCGCCGTGCACCGACGCCGCCCTGCTCGGCGCGCTGCGCCTGGCGGCCGAGGCCCACGGCCTGCGCCGGCCGCCACAGCTGCGGCTGTGCGCGCACACCGATTCGCCGCAGCTGATCGGGCCGTGGCGGCCGGTGCTGCTGCTGCCGGCGCGGCGCATGGCCAGCCTGCGCGCCGACGATCTGGACATGGCGCTGACCCACGAGCTGGTGCACCTGCAGCGCCGCGACCTGTGGTGGGGCCTGCTGCCGGCGCTGGCGCAGCACCTGTTCTTCTTCCATCCGCTGGTGCACCTGGCCGGGCGCGAGTACGCCCTGGCCCGCGAGGCGGCCTGCGATGCGGCGGTGGTCGCAGGTCACCGCCATTGCCGTCACGACTACGCACGGCTGCTGGTGCAGCTGGGCGTGGCGCCGCGGCCCAGCGCTGGCCTGGCCAGCGCTTCGCCGACCTTCCTGAGCCTGAAACGGAGATTGCTGATGCTGCAGACCACGTCCGCTTTTCCGCGCCTGGGCGCGGCCCTGATCCTGACCGCAGTGACCGTGCTTGGCGTGGCGCCGTTGCGCCTGGTGGCGCAGCCCGGCCATTCCGTCGCGCCTGCCAGCAAGTCGGGTTCCGCTCATGCAGCGGCACCGACCGCCGCCGAGGCCGACGCCGCAGCCGAGGCGGCCGATGCGGCTGCCGAGGCCGCCGAGGCAGCTGCCGATGCAGCCGCCGAAGCAGCGGAGAAGGCGGCCGACGCCGCCGATGATGCGGACACGGACAACGACACGGCCATGGATGACGGCGCCGCTGCCCGTGCCGCCAACGTGCCCGGGACGCCGCTGCCGCCGCGTGCGGCGACCTCGGCGATGTCTGCCACCTCCGCCGCTTCTGCGACGACCTCGCGTCGCGCGCCGCCGCCGGCCGCACCGTTGCCGCCGCCCGCGCCGCTTGCGCCCCCGGCACCGGCCGTCCCGGCTGCTCCGCCGGCCATCGGCTCGCGGATCAGCACGCGGTCGATGCAGAAGACCCACAACGGCCAAATCGAACAGTCGTATGTCCGGGTCAAGGGCAACCATTCGACGATGAGTGGCAGCAGCGACGAACTCGCCAGCATGAAGCGCGAGACCCAGGGCGATGGCCTGTGGTTCCGCCGCGGCGGCAAGCGTTATGTGGTGCACGATCCTGCGCTGCTGGCACGCTTCGACGCGCTGTTCGAGCCGATCGGCAAACTGGGTGCACAGCAGGGCGAGCTCGGCAAGCGCCAGGGGGCACTGGGCCGCGAGCAGGGCGAGCTGGGCCGGGAACAGGGCAAGCTGGCGCAGGAGGCCGCGGCGCGGGCGCTGGCGCGCATCGACATGGACGCCGTCGCTGCCAAGGCGCAGGCGAATGCCCAGGCGGCGCTTGCGCAGCGCCAGGACGCGCTGTCGGCGAAGATGCGCGCGCTCGGCGAACAGCAGGCCGCGCTGGGCCGGCAGCAGGGCGAACTGGGCGCACGCCAGGGCGAATTGAGCGCGCAGATCGATCGCGAGGTCGACCGCCTGCTCGATGCGGCCATCGTCGCCGGCAGCGCGCAACGGCTGGAGTGATTCCGCCGGCTACGTGCAGCGACTACGCCGAAGCAGCCGCCAGCGCACGCTCTTCGGCCTCGGCGGCGACCAGGCGCTGCAGCAGTAGCGCCAGCGTGACCACGTCCTGGTGGTTGTGCGCGGCGACGCGGCGCAGGTTGCGCGCGCTGCCGCCGCGCAGGTAGCCCAGCCACGCCGCCGGCGCTTCGGCACCGGGCAGGTCGTCCTCGCGCACCACGCGCAGCAACTGCCGCTCGATGGTGGCGAGCTTGCAGTTCTCCCAGGTGCCGCGGTAGCGGCGGCGGGTGGGATGCAGCAGGTCCACGTGGTCCAGCGCCGACAGCGGATCGGCGCAGCGCGCCAGCCGGTAGCGGGTCTTCAGCAACGGCGCGTCGTAGCAGCGGCCGTTGTAGCTGGACAGCACCGTGCCTGGCCGCAGCCAGGCGCGGAACGCTTCCAGCATCGCCTTCTCCGCGCCCATCGTGGCCATCAGCAACTGGCGGATGCGCAGGCCCGGGCCATCGGCCGGATGCACGGTCCAGTCGGCCGCGCCGATCATGAAGGCGCGGGTGCCGGTGCCGCCGGCCAGGCCGGTGGTCTCGGTGTCGAAGAACAGCAGGTCGGTCGGCGCCACCGCGTCCTCGCGGCGGGCGAAGGCCAGCGACAGTGCGCCGGCCGGGACCGGCTGCGGCAGGAACGCCTCGATCAGGTGCAAGCCGGGGGCGATCTCCACGCCGGGCAGATGCCGGTCCGGCGCCGCCGCCGGCCTGCGTGCGGCCGCCGCGGCGGCGGGCGCGACCGCGCGCTCGCGCAGGCCGAGCAGGCGCCGCAACGCAGACACATCGGTCCCACCGCGGTCGAATGGGGCGATGGCGATGGGCGGCGCCACGGCGGTGTCGGTGCCGCCGCGCGCGGGAGTGGCGCGACTGCCTGCCGCCGCCGTCGCGGCGGCAGGCGCTGCGACGGCGCGCGGTTGTGCCGCTGCCTGCCGCGGTGCCTGCGTGGGCGCCGCCGCGACCGCGTCCGTGCGCGAGGCGCGAGGCGCGTCGGCCGCGCTGGGGCTGCCGGAGGACGCCGGCCTGCGCTCGGCGCTGGCGTCGCCGGCCTGCCGGCGCAGCGCGCGCAGGCGCTCCAGGCTGATGCTCATGCGCTCCACTCCGGCAGCGCGTCGGCATCGGCATCGGCATCGGTGGCGATGGTGATCGCGCCGTGCGCGTCCAGCGCCGCATCGTCCAGGTCGTCCAGCAACAACTGCAGCACGCGCAGCGCCAGCGCCCTGGGCGTGGTCGCGCTGGCTTCCTGCGCGGCCAGCACCGGGCCGACGCAGGCCGGGCAGCCGGCCACGCAGTCGCAGCCCTGCACCAGTTCGCGCGCGCGCTGCACCAGTTCGGCCTGGCGCCGCCACAACGGCTCGCTCAGGCCGACGCCGCCGGGGAAGTTGTCGTACAGGTACACGGTGGGCACGAACTGCTGCAGTTCGACGCTGGCCGGCTCGCCGCTGTCGCCGCCGCGCAACTGGCCGCGGCCCTTGGCGTCGGCCACCGCGAACCAGGCGCCATCGCCGTCGCCTACCGCCTGCTGCAGGTCGCGCGCGTCGGCCATCACCGCCACCGTGGCGACCACGTGCAGCGCGTAGGCCGCGCCAAGGAAGCCGTCCAGCGCGTCCTGCTTGCTGCCGAACGCCTTGAGCAGGGTGGCCTGCGGCAACTGCCACCACACCGCGGTGGTGTGCAGCTCCTGGTCGGGCAGGTTGACCGGGCCGTAGCCGATGTTCTCGTGGGTGTAGTAGCGGATCTTCTTGTAGCCGGCCACGCGCCGCACCACGTGCACCTCGCCGTGGTGCGCGTCGCCGCGGCCGGCCGCGCCGCCGTCGAAGCGGTCCAGCACCTTGAGCTTGGTGAAGTCGATGCTGTCGGTGTAGTAGTCCACGTGGGTGCGGGTGACGTAGGCCTTGCGGCCTTCCCAGTCCAGCTTTTCCACCTGGTACGGCGTGCTCTGCACCATGTGGATGGCGCCTTCGTACAGGGTCAGCGCGGCGGCGGAATAGTCCACCTCGGCGATGATCTGCTGCTTGCCGTCGGTCTTGTCCACCACCACGAAGTTGCCGTCGGCCACCGAGCGCAGGCTTACCGCATTGGCCGGGTAGCTGTCGGCGATCCACTCCCAGCGGTCGCCTTCCTGGTGCACCACCTCGCTTTCGGCCAGCGCTTCCAGGAACACCGCCGGGTCGACCGGCCCGAACGCCTCGCCGGCGACGAAGGTCAGTTCGAACGCGGCGCAGCGGATGTGGTCGAACAGGATCAGCGGCTGGTCCGGGGCGATGCGCGCGTGCTCGGGCGAGGCGTCGGCGAAGAAGTCCGGATGCCGCACCACGTACTGGTCCAGCGGTTGCGAGCTGGCCACCAGCACGCCCAGCGCCGGCTGCTGGCGGCGCCCGGCGCGGCCGAAGCGCTGCCAGGTGGCGGCGACGCTGCCGGGATAGCCGTTGAGCACCACCACGTCCAGCGCGCCGATGTCCACGCCCAGCTCCAGCGCCGAGGTGGAGACGATGCCGTCGATGCTGCCGGCGCGCATCGCCCGCTCGGCCTCGCGGCGCTCGCTGGGCAGGTAGCCGCCGCGGTAGGCGCGGATGCGCGGCGGCTTGCGCGGGTCGTGGTCGAAGATGTCCTTCAGGTACTTGGTCAGCACCTCCACCATCAGCCGGGTCTGCGCGAACACCAGGGTCTTCAGCCCGGACTTGATCGCGATGCGGGCGATGCGGTTGCTCTGCGAGCGCGCCGAGGCGCGCAGGCCCAGGTCGGCGTTGACCACCGGCGGATTCCACAGCAGCACGTGCTTGTCGCCGCTGGGCGCGCCGGAGTCGGTGATGGCGTGCACGCGCTGCTCGATCAGCGCCTCGGCGTGCGCACGCGGGTTGCCGATGGTGGCCGAGCACAGGATGAACTGCGGCGTGGCCCCGTAGAACGCGCAGATGCGCTTGAGCCGGCGCAGCACGTTGGCGACATGGCTGCCGAACACGCCGCGGTAGGTATGGATCTCGTCGATCACCACGTAGCGCAGGTTCTCGAAGAACTGCGCCCACTTGGTGTGATGCGGCAGGATCGCCTGGTGCAGCATGTCCGGGTTGCTGACCACGATGTCGCCGTGCAGGCGGATCGCCTGGCGCGCATCGCCCGGGGTGTCGCCGTCGAAGGTGAAGGCCTTCACCCCCAGGTCGCCGGCGCGGTTGAGGTCCAGCAGCTCGGCGACCTGGTCCTGCGCCAGCGCCTTGGTCGGGAACAGGTACAGCGCCTTGGCCTGCGCGGTCATCGCCGCGGCCACCACCGGCAGCGTGTAGCACAGCGACTTGCCCGAGGCGGTGGGGGTGACGATGGCCACGTGCTCGCCGCGCTGCGCGGCGTCCCAGGCCTCGGCCTGGTGGCTGTACAGCTGCGCGATGCCGCGTTCGCGCAGTGCGGCGGCCAGGGCCGGCGGCACGTCGTCCGGGATCGGCGCGTAGCGGCCGGCCTGGCCGGGAATGGTGAAGCTGCCGGTGATGCGGTCGTGGTAGCGGCGCTCCAGCCGCGCGCTGAGCAGGGCGCCGTCGCGCGAGGGCATCCCGTCGGTGGTGGACAGGGCGCGCTCGGCGTCCTCGGTGCGCGGGGCTAGGGCGTGGGCGGGCATCGGCACGGCTCTCAAAGCGGAACAGGGAAGCGAAATCGCGTCTCAGGGTATGAGACGGCGACCGCCGAGGCGAGGCGCACAGGCTGAGCGGATTCAGGCGGGGTGCTTGCGCGGCGACGGTTTGCCGGGCGACCGGGGATTGGCAAGGGGCGGGCCGCTTGGCTGCGACGTAGCGCCAGCGCGGTCGCGCTGCGCGCACGTTGGCCGCTAGTAGCCGCGCGCCTGTCCCTGGGTCGGAGGCTGCGCTTGCTCGTAGGTCTGCACGGCGTGCTGCTGTTCGGCCTGAGACGCGCTGTCGCGGATCGGCGGTGCCTGGGTCTGGGCGTCCACCTGCGCGCGAAATCCCGGCGTCCGGCCTGCAATGAAGATCTGATCCTCTTGCAGCGTCACCGCCCCGAGCTGGTCGACCCGCGCGATACCGGCGGTCTTGGCGGCGACGAGCGCCTGCGCCACCTTCGTATCGGAGATGCTCCCAGGCAGGCGATCGCGCAAGGCATCGAAGTAGGCGCGATCCGGATGGTGCGGCGGAAACCGGTCCAGGGCCCGATCCTGCAGCTTGGCCACGTCGCGATTGATCCGGTCGACGGCCGCCTGATCGACGAGGTCGCGTTGCGGGTCTCCCGCGGCCAACGTCAGACGCGGATCTTCAGGATAGAGCTGCTTCAGCCGCGGATCGTCCAGTCCTTTCACGAGGTCGCCGCGCTGCAGCGCGGCGTAGGTCTCCCGAGCCAGTGCGTCGGCGCCGGCAGTGCGGTCGCCGATGCGTCGGCCGGCCTCGTTGTTCCACAGATCCATGCGGTGTTCGTAGGGATCGTTCCGATGGGCCGGGCCGATCTCGGCATCGTTGCCGAACTTGCGCGCGATCCATTGCTGGCCGAAAGCGATCTGGGTGACGCGTCCGCTGGTATAGGCATGACGGAACGCATCCAGCGCGTCGTTGTGGCCCTGCGGCTGGATGCTGCCATCGGCGCGGCGCGCCAGATGGACGCCGCTGAGCTGCTCATAGTGCCGATACGCTTCCTGCTCGATCTCGCGCTTGGCGCCCCTGGGATCGGTGATGTCGACCATGCTCAGCGCTCCGCTGGCTTCAGGAACTCGATCGGGCCTGTGTAATCGGGATACTTCTTGCGGATGAGAATGCGTTGATCGGGCGTGACGCATGCGTCCTCCAGCGACTGCGGCACATGCGCCTCGTCGACGAAGAACTGCGTATAGGGCAACGACAGCACGCGTTCGTGCGCATCGTCCTTGAACCGCAATTGCAGGGTGTCGTGGCGCTCGAAGCACAACGACGTCCAGGGGAAATCGGTCAGCTTGGCGGCTTCCACGATCGTCGCGTCGCGTCCACCGAGCAGCGTCTCGACGCGCTGGGCGAACTGGGCTTCGGACACAGGGGGCTCGGTCATGGCACATCCTGCAAGCAAGGCGAACGGGAGAGGATGCAGGAGGGACAGCAGCCGTCGCGGCGCGGTCATCGGCGTGGCTCCTTCCATCGGTCGGGCAGAATGTAAACCCGGCCCTGTGAAGGCTTCAAGCATCGCGCCCATGCGCGACGGCGACGGTACAGCCGTACCTGCCTGCAGGCACCGATAAGCGCCGGCGCTGCAGCGCACGGGGCCGGACGCGTATCCTGTGCGTCCCCCCAGCACCACGGCATGCCCTTCCCGAAGTGCCGAAGATCGCCTTGCCCGCATCGACTTCCCCGCCAGTCCCGCACTACCGCAGCGCCGCCGCCCGCCGCGCCGACCTGCTCGTGCACGCCGCCGGCCTGCTGCTGGCCGTGGTCGGCGGCGCGCTGCTGGTCTGGCGCGCCCATGCCAACGACGCGCTGATCGTGGCCACCAGCATCTACGCGCTGGGCCTGCTGACCATGTTCGCCTGCTCGGCGGCGTACAACTTCGCCCCGCCGCAGCGCCAACCGGTGCTGCGCAAGCTCGACCACGCCGGCATCTTCGTGATGATCGCCGGCTCCTACACGCCGTTCTTCGTGCTGGCGCTGTCCGGTGCCTGGGTCTGGTCGATGACCCTGGCGGTATGGGGCGTGGCGTTGTTCGGGGTGTTCGCCAAGCTGTTCCTGCCCGGCATCGCCAAGGGCTTCTGGGTGGCGATCTACCTGTTGCTGGGCTGGGCCGGGATGGTCGCGGTCAAGCCGATCGTGGCTGGGCTGGACACCCCGGTGCTGTGGTTGATCGCCGCTGGCGGGGCGATCTACACGGTGGGCGTGGCCTTCTACGTGCGCAAGTCGATGCTCTACAACCGCGCGATCTGGCATGCGCACGTGCTCGGCGGCGCACTGGCGCACTGGTGCGCGATCTGGCTGTGCCTGCGGCCGCTGTCGCCGACGTGAACGGCGGCGCGGGCGCGCTAGAGATGACCGCGCCGCGTCCGTAAGCTCGGGCGCCATGGACAGCATGGACACAGCGGATCCGATCGGCCGGCGCCTGCGCGCGGTGCTGGCCGTCGCGTTGCTGGCGGCGTGCGTACAGGCGCAGGCGCAACAGGCCGCGCCTGCGACCGATGCCGCCGCGCCGCCCGCGGCATCGGTCGCCACGCCGCCGGCCACCGACGCTGCCAAGGACGACATCCAGACGCTCGGCGAAGTACGCGCGCTGCCGCCGGACGAGGGCGAGCCGCTGGACCTGTACCGGTTCAAGAATCCGGTGACCCCACCGCCCAACCGCTTCGACAAGGACTGGCGGCCGCCGCCCTCGGTGGAGCAGGTCAGCCAGAGTGGCGGCTACATCGCGCTCGGCGTCTACTACCTGGCCGGCAAGGCGGCCAAGGGCCTGCACGCGCTGACCGGCGGCCCTGACCAGGTCCAGGCCGCCATCGCGCGGCCGCCGCCGCAGCTGACCGAGGCCGAACTGCAACGGGCCATGAAGGTGTGCGCGGAACAGGGTGGGGGTTGCGCGGCGGGGCAGTGAGATGCGCCGCCGCGCAAGCGTCGCCCGGCTCGGCGACCTCAGTCGCAGGCCCAGTCCAATCGCAGGCCCTGGATGTCCAGTTGCGCGATGCCGCCGCCGAAGTTGTAGCCGCCGAAGGCCTCGTCGAACTCGATGTAGTACGGGCTGAAGTCGGGGATGCCCTGTACCGGGCGCATGGTGCCGCCGAGGTGGTTGATGGCGTGGCCGGCGGCCCAGTCGTGTTCTCGGTAGTGCTCGCGGCTGACCACGCCGTCCTTCCAGTAGTAGAACGGCTGATAGCCGCCGGGATCGGGCGCGTCGCCGACTGTCTCGCGCGGCGGCACCCCGGCATTGGGATCGTGCTCGCGCAGGCGCAGCCGCAGCGGACGATGCAGGGCGAAACGGTCCGGCGCCTGCGGCAGCGGCGCGCTGCGCGCGTCCCACGCCTCGCATACTGTCGCGCTTCCGACCTGCAGCCATTCCGGCGGCGGCGTCTGCTGCAGCAACGGGCTGTCCACCAGCGGCGGCGGCCGGCATGGCGCGCCATCCACCTCTTCCTGCCGCAGCAGGATCAGCGCATAGGCGCAGTCCAGAAGGTCCTGCATGCGCCGCAGCCTCGGGTGGGCCTGCAGCGCGCGTTCGCGGAACGGTTGCAGTGCCGGGTCGGCCAGCGCCTGCGCGGGCGTGGCGATCGCGGCGTGCATCCCGTCCACTGTTCCGGCCGGGCCGCCGTCGTTATGGTCCGGCGCGGTGGCGAAGAACGACACCGCGACGATGTCCGGGCCGTGCACGCGGTAGTCCGGTGGCAGCCGCAGGGTGAAGCCGTGCTGCATCGGATAGCCGCTCCACGGATCCAGCGGCCATTGCGCCGCGGCGATGCCCGGCGGCAGGCCGAAGCACCAGCCGTCGCTGTCGGCAACGGGCGCGCCGCCGTGCCAGTCTCCGGGTTCGATGTCGTAGGCGTGCATCGGAACGCTCTCCAAGGTTTCGTGAGACTGCAGGGTCCGATGTCGCGACGCCATCGGCGGGTGCCGTGTCAGCGACGAGGATCTTCGTCGCAATGGCAGGTTCCGCGGCCCGGCCTGGCGATTGCACGAGTTCGCGGCCTAGCCCGGCCTTCTCGCCGAGCTTTTCGTACAACTCGACATGGGTGAGATGCGCATAGCCGCGGCCGTAATAGGCTTCGCCACCGTGATAGGACAGCGTCACTGCCTGCTTTCGCCCCCAGTCCTCTTCAGGTGCCTGGAAGTCTCTGGATTCGTGCTGAGCTGTCGCCAGCACATACGCGATCTGCCGGGTGTCGGTGACACCGTGATCCAGGCAGCTGCGGACGATCAGGTCGACCGATTGTTCGCGTGTCAGTCCGAATCCCGCGTTTTGCTTGCCGTATCCGTCGCTCATGGGATGTCCTTGTCTCTTTGCACCTTGCTGTCGTAACGCCGCACTGGCCTGGCTATTTGCAGGAATCGATGGCCTTGCTGGACTGCCGTGTCGGTGTCGTTCCACGCAATGCAATCGCGACCATGGTGCGCTTGCACTGTCCTTGTTCGGACCACAGGTGCAGGGTTGTGCCGCTGATCCCGGAGAGTGTGAGGCCGCGCGTGGCCTGCGCGAGCTTCTCACTTTTCACAAAGCGCCGAGTCTTTGGGTCGAACAAATAATAGGTGTAGGCGGGCGCGCCGAGGGGGCCGGAAAAGTCGGTCCACAACAGCAGATCGTCGTAGCCGTCACCATTGATGTCCGACACGATCGCGGTATAGCGCAGGCCCTCGCTCTGTTCATCCTGTTGAGCGATGGGGCCGCGGTAGGCGGCGACATAATCCTGCCGGTCCGCTGTCTTGTTCAAAAAGACCAGCGACGGGACGGGAATGGACTGCTTGCCCGCCGGGCGCTGCACCACGACCATCGCGGGCGCGCAGCGCAGTAGCAGCCCGCCAGTGTCGCGACAATGTGCGTCTTCGATCTGTAGGCTTAGATCCCCCAGCGAGAAGGCGACCTGTCCCGCAGCATCCGGCAGCCCCACGGCGGTGAACGCCTTCGCCACCGAGGTCGCATCCCGCAACGGCGCCATTGGCTTGGCGGCGCTGGCCGTCGCGACGAACCGCGGATCGTTCAGTTGGCGCAGTCGGCTGATCGTCGTGGCCAATCTGCATTGCTTCGCATCCAGGCGCATCGCCGGGCTTGCCTGCTCCGGCAGCTTGCAACGGTCCTGGTAGATCTGCGCGATCCATTGGCGCTGTGCACCTTGTAACGCCGCGCGTTCCTTTCCGGAAGGAAGGGCCGCCATGCGGGCGCGGTAGACCCGGTTCAACTCGCTGTCCTGATAGACGAACTCCTCGTCGACGCAGCGTTCCCGCGCGTCCTGCTGCGTCGCCTTGGCGAGGCACTGAGAATAGCTCGGGCGCAGCGCGTCGCGCTGCAACGCCAGCAAATCCGCACCCGATGGCAGGGGCGGCACTGCTGCGGCTGCGGCACCCAGCGCGACAGCGGACAAGGCGCCGAAGCACCGTGTGGCCAACCGGCGTGCAGCGGACCATCGAAGCGCGGATGGAGGGCATCCGTGCGGCAGTTGTGTCAGCGCGCTCCGCTTGCGAATCGGATCCCGCCTTTCCATGCCTGGCATGTCCTGCCTCCGTGCAACGCGTTGGAAAAAACCTAACAGTGGCCTCGCTGCCCGGACAATCGCCAGCGCAGTGCGCTTGTCACGTATCGTCCGGTAGTTTGCCTAAACCGTAGCTGTCCTCAACGCCCGCCGCGCGTATAGCCTTCCAGTTCGTCGGCGCGGGAGCTGATCCGGCGCAGGCTGGCTTCGGCGCTTTGCAGGCCCGCCTCCTGGCCGCGGGCGCCGAGTGCCCTGTCCAGGTCCGCGGCCTGGGCGTTGGACTGCTGCCAGGTGTACTGCGCATCCATCAGCCGGGAGCGGTCGCTGCCGCTGAGGCGGTAGCGCAGCCTGTCGTAGGCGCGGTCCAGGCGTTCCTGCTGCACGCGTTGCTCGCGCTGGATGCAGCGGCGGCTCTCGTCCAGGCCCTGCGCCTGCTTGCGGCAATCGTGGTAGGTGGCGGACAGGCCATCGCGCGGGGCATCGGGCCCGGCGCCGGGCGGCGGCATCTGCTGCAGTTGCTGCCGCATCCGCTGGATCTGTTCGGCCTGCTGCTGCAGCAGGCGCTGCTGTTGCTGCAGTTGCGCATCGCGCGGGTCGATCTGCTGCGCGGCGGCGTTGCCGCACACGCCGGCGATCACCGCGGCGATCAGCCATGCGCGCAGCCGGCGCTGGCCCTGGGGTCCCTGGTGCTGGTGCATCGTCCTTCTCCTTCGATCGGCAGCCGATCCTCCCGCACGCCGCATCGCGGCGCGCGGTCGAGGTGGCGCCAAGCATACGGGAAGGGCGGTGATGGCTTCATGGCACGGCGATGGGGGCGCTCAGCGGGGAGACACCGCGTTCGTCGAAGGCTTCGACGGCGAACACGTAGTCCTGGTCGACGTTCAGCGCGCGGATCTCCAGGTCGGTGCCGCGGTCGGCGAACACCTGGTAGGTGAGGGTGAGGCGGTCGGCGCGCAGGCCCCAGCGCACGTTGTAGCCGACGGCGCCGGGCACCGCCTGCCACTGCACATGGGCATTGCGGCGGTCGGCATCGCGGCGCGCGGCGACGCCGGTGGGTGCCGGCGGCGGGGCGCCGTCGGCGTTGCCGAACACGCGCAGGTCGCTGATCGCCAGATGGGCGGCGCCGACGTGGCCGTGCACGTAGCGGAGGTAGCGGGTGCGCACCGGCGCGGGCAGTTGCAGGTAGGCGTTGGGCCGGTCGCGGCGGTCGGCGCCGTCGCCGACCTCGGCCAGCGGCAGCCAATGGCGGCCGTCGCGCGAATGCTGCAGCCGGAACGCGGTGTAGATGTCCGGCGCATCGCCGTAGCGGCCGGCGCGGTAGTCGGCGAAGTTGACCTGCACCGCGCGCACGCTGCGCTCTCCGCCCAGGTCGACGGTGAGGGTCTCGCCCGGTGCGTTGCGCGCAGCCACCCAGTAGCTGCGTGGGTCCTCGTCGGTGGCGCGGTCGGCGGCGAAGCCGTCCAGCGTCGACGAGGCGCTGGACGGTTTGCGGTAGGACAGCAGCATCCAGCCGGTGAACAGCGCCTCCGGGTCGGCCACCGGGCCTTCCGGCATCCAGTGCGGGAAATCGCCGAAGCGGGTGGACACGCGCATCTGCCCGTCGGCGGAGAACGCGGCGGGGAACAGCACGATGCGCCGTTCGAAGGTCCAGTTGGCGCCGATCCAGGCGGTGCCGCTGTTCCACCAGTTGCCGTGCATGTCCTGGAAGGTGGAGCCGTGGCCGGCGCCCTGCATGAAGCCGCCGGGCTTGTACGCCACCGGGTTGTAGGCGGCGTAGGTGAAGGGGCCGAGCGGATGCTCGCCGACGTACACGCCGTTGGCGTAGGCGTTGTACTCGCTGCCCGGTGCGCCGTACTGCAGGTAGTAGCGGCCGCCGGTCTTGGTCATCCACGCGCCTTCCAGGTAACTGCCGATCGGGCTGCCGTCGGGGAAGCGGGCGCCGCGGTGGTCGGGGCCGAAGCGCTCCCAGCCGTGCCGCGCCGGGTCAAGCGCGAGCAGCGGCGTCGGTACGCCGCGGAAGGCGACCCCTTGCGCGCTGCGGTCCATGGCGATGCCGTACAGCGGGTAGCGGTCCGACGACCCCCAGTACAGGTACCACTGGCCGTCGTCGTCGATGAACAGGTCCGGGTCCCAGGGGCCGGGCGGCACGTCGCTGAGCGGCCGGCCCTTCATTTCGGTGCCGATCGGCTGGGCGCGCGGCAGCTTGGGCAGCAGCCGGGTCAGGAAGTCGAGTTTGCCGCTGGCCGGGTCGCGGGTCTGCAGCAGCGGGCGCGGTTCGAAGGCCGACTGCATGATCACCAACCGGTCGCCGTCGGCGACCACTGCCGGCGCGACGATGCTCTCGAACGGCCAGCGGCTGGGCGTCACGAACTGCCAGTCGAGCAGGTTGCTGGAGCGCCAGTAGCCGTCGGCCAGGGTCTGGAACAGGTAGTAGGCATCGCCGAAGCGCACGAACACCGGGTCGGCGCCGGTGCGATAGGAGATGCCTTCGTTGAGTTGCTCGAAGTTGTAGCGGTAATCCAGGTCGATCGGGTTGGCGTAGCTGCGCGTGCCCGGCGCCTGCGCTGCGGCCAGCCCGGCGGACGCCAGCAGCGCCAGCGTTGCGAGTGTCCTGAACATGTCGATGGCCTTCCCCCGATGGCGGCGCGGCTACCGTAGCAAACGCCCGCACCCGCTGCGATGCGTCCGCCTGGAAGGCGCGCACGGAGTGCTTGGCGGGCACCTTGCATCACTGCGGGGACGCGTCCCGTAGGAGCGGCTTCAGCCGCGATTGGCATTCCCGGGAACGCCCGTCGCGGCTGAAGCCGCTCCTACCAGGGCAGGCGGCCTCCGGCTTGAGTGTCGCGGAAGCAGGTGATGCGCGGTGCCCGTGCGTCGCCTGTGCCGCGACGACGACCTGCAGCGCACCGATCCGCGGACCTGTGCGTTTCGCCAGCGCGTGTTCGTGCCCGGGCGCGAACAGGACAGCCGGTTGCTGCGCCGACGCGCTGCCCGCACCGACCTGCGGCGACGAACCCTGCATCCGGCTGAACGCCAACGCGGCACGGTCGGCAGTTTTCGCCCGTGGCGGTGGCGCGCGCGCCGGCGGATCGTGCAGCATGCCGCGGCGCGTTTCCTTCCCCCAGGACCTGTCCGCATGCGCGATGCCGCCGTTGCCGCCTCCGATCCCGTCGCCCTGGTCGCGGCGCGCCTGGAACGCCTGCCGCCGACCCGGACCCTGTGGCGCCTGGTCGCGCTGCTGGCGCTGGGCGGCTTCTTCGAACTGTACGACCTGTTCCAGACCGCCTACCTCAGCCCCGGCCTGCTGCGCGACGGGATCTTCGCCGAGGGCGCGGCCGGGGTGTTCGGCATCGCCGACCAGGCGGCGTTCGCCTCGGCGACGTTCCTGGGCCTGTTCCTCGGGGCGAGCCTGCTCAGCCCGCTGGTCGATCGCTTCGGGCGCCGCGCGGTGTTCTCCTTCGCGCTGCTCTGGTACAGCGTGGCCACCGTGGCGATGGGCCTGCAGCACAGCGCGCTGGGGGTGATCCTGTGGCGCGGCGTGGTCGGCATCGGCCTGGGGATCGAACTGGTCACCATCGACACCTACCTGTCGGAAATGGTGCCGCGGCAGATGCGCGGCGCGGCGTTCGCGCTGGCGTTCTGCGTGCAGTTCCTGGCGGTGCCGGCGGTGGCGCTGAGCGCCTGGGCGCTGGTGCCGCACGCGCCGCTGGGCGTGAGCGGCTGGCGCTGGGTGGCGTTGCTCAGTGGCGGCTTCGCGCTGGCGGTATGGTGGCTGCGCAGCCGCCTGCCGGAGTCGCCGCGCTGGCTGGCCACGCGGGGCCGGCATGCCGACGCCGACGCGGTGCTGCAGCGGCTGGAGGCGCGCTGCGCCGCCGACCTTGGGCGGCCGCTGCCGGCGCCGGAGCCGGAGCCGACGTCGGCCGTGGCGACGCCGAGACTGTCCCTGCTGTGGCAGGCGCCGTACCGGCGGCGCATGGCGATGCTGGTGGCCTTCCACATCTTCCAGGCGATCGGCTTCTTCGGCTTCGGCAACTGGTTGCCGGCACTGCTGGCGCGGCAGGGCGCCGACAGCGTGCACGGGCTTGGCTACGCCTTCGCCATCTCGCTGGCCTATCCGCTGGCGCCGCTGCTGCTGCTGAGGGTGGCGCAGCGCTGGGAAAACAAGTGGCAGGTGGTGGCGTCGGCCCTGGGCGCGGTGCTGTTCGGCCTGCTGTTCGCCTGGCAGCACCAGCCGCTGCCGCTGATCGCCTGCGGTGCGGCGGTGACCTTCTGCAATGCCTGGATGAGCTTCGCCTACCACGGCTACCAGGCCGAACTGTTCCCTACCGCGCTGCGCGCCCGCGCGGTGGGCTTCTGCTATTCCTTCAGCCGTCTGTCCACCGCCGCCAGCAGCCTGCTGATCGGCGTGCTGCTGGAGCGCAGCGGCCACCGCGGCGTGCTGGGCTTCATCGCCGCCAGCCTGGTGCTGGCCGCCGCGGTGGTGGGCCGGTTCGGGCCGCGCACCCACCAGCGCGCGCTGGAGCGGATCTAGGCGCGCAGGCACGGTCGGTTCCTGAACGTCCCGCACCGGTCATCGGCCCTCGACACCACGCCGCTGCCGCCCGGTGCATGCTGTCGCCTCCCTCGCCACGAGCTTCGGCCATGACCTCGCTACTGCCCGTTCCCGTGATGGACGCCGCCGACCACCGCGACCTGGCCCAGGCGCGCGCACTGCTGGAACACCCGGGCCTGGCCGCGAAGATCGCCAATGCGGTGGGCGCGCCGATCGAGGCGCTGATCAGCAAGCGCATCCCCAAGCCGTTGTCCTCGCGCATCGATGCGGTCAGCCAGCGCGCGCTGCGGGTGGCGCTGCGCTCGGCGCTGCTGACCCTGCGTGCGCAGGCGCCGGAGCGCGCGCGCCCGCGCCTGCACGGTGCCGCGGTGGCGGCGACCGGCGCCGCCGGCGGCTTCTTCGGCCTGCCCGGGCTGGTGGTGGAGTTGCCCGTGACCACCACGCTGATGCTGCGCTCCATCGCCGATATCGCCCGCGCCGAGGGCGAGCGCCTGGATGACCCGGCCACTGCCCTGGCTTGCCTGGAGGTGCTGGCGCATGGCGGCCGCAGCCATCGCGACGACGGCAGCGAATCGGGCTACTTCGCGGTGCGCGCGGCGATGGCGCAGCAGCTCAGCGCCGCGGCGCAGTACATCGCCGCGCACGGCCTGGGCAGCAAGGGCGCGCCGGTGCTGGTGTCGCTGCTGTCGCGCATCGCCGCCAAGTTCTCGGTCACGGTCAGCGAGAAGCTGGCGGCGCAGGCGGTGCCGCTGGTCGGCGCGGCCAGCGGCGCGCTGCTCAACACGGTGTTCATCTCGCACTTCCAGGCGATGGCGCGCGGCCACTTCATCGTGCGCCGGCTGGAGCGCCGCTACGGCGAGGCGGCGGTGCGCCAGGCCTACGAGGCCTTGCCGGCGGGGCGCTGAGCCGCGCCGGTGCCATATCGTGCTGGCCGCGGCGTGCGCGCGCTGGCACAGTGGCGGGTGTTGCGACGCTTCTTTCAATCTCTTTGCCGCAGGTGCACGCCATGAAAACCCGCCACCGTTCCGACAGCGACGACGACCAGCCGCGGCTGGCGGTGCTGATCGACGCCGACAACGCGCAGCCGTCGGTGATCGCAGGCCTGCTCGCCGAGGTCGCCAAGTACGGCGTGGCCAGCGTCAAGCGTATCTACGGCGATTTCACCAGCACGCGCATGACCCAGTGGAAGCAGGCGCTGCTGAAGCACTCGATCAGCCCGGTACAGCAGTTCGCCTATACCAGCGGCAAGAACGCCACCGACAGTTCGCTGATCATCGACGCGATGGACCTGCTCTACACCGGCCGCTTCGATGGGTTCTGCCTGGTCTCCAGCGACAGCGACTTCACCCGCCTGGCGCAGCGCCTGCGCGAGGAAGGGCCGACCGTGTACGGCTTCGGCGAGCGCAAGACCCCGGACGCGTTCGTGCAGGCCTGCGACAAGTTCATCTACACCGAAGTGCTGCGCAGCGAGGCCAGCGCCGCCGAGCCGGCCAAGCCTGCCGCCGCGGCCGCCAAGCCGGCGGCCAAGGGCCGCAAGAAGCCGGCCGCGACACCGGCGAAACCGGAGCCGGCGCCGGTACCGACCGAGACCAAGGCGGCGGCGCCGCTGACCCTGCTGCGCCAGGCCATCGAGGAAGCCTCCGACGACCAGGGCTGGGCCGGACTCGGCAGCGTCGGCGGCTATCTGAACAAGGTGCGTCCGGATTTCGATCCGCGCCTGTACGGGCACAAGAAGCTCAGCGACCTGCTGCGCCGGCTGTCGGCGCACTTCGAACTGGAGGAGCGCGGCAACGAGGGCGGCGGCAAGCGCATCTTCGTGCGCTCGCGCGGATGAACCCGCAGCCGCCGCCACGCGCGCCGTGCCGCGGCGCCCTGGTCTGCTTCGGCGCGCACGGGTGCACGACACGATGAGCGATCGACCCTACGCCCCTTCCTGCGACCGCAATCGGGATCCGATCCTGCAGGTGCTGCACCGGCACTTCGCCGACCGCCGCCGGGTGCTGGAGATCGGCAGCGGTACCGGCCAGCACGCGGTGCATTTCGCCGCGGCGCTGCCGCAGCTGACCTGGCAATGCAGCGAGCGCGCCGAGCATCTGCCCGGCGTCGCGCAGTGGCTGGCGGCCGCGGGCCTGCCGAACACGCCGCCGGCGCTGGCGCTGGACGTGCGCGAGGGGCCGTGGCCGCGCGCCGGCTACGATGCGGTGTTCACCGCCAATACCCTGCACATCATGGGCTGGGACGCGGTGCAGGCGTTCTTCGCCGGCGTCGGCCGGCTGCTGGCCGACAGCGCCGACGGCATGCTGGTGGCGTACGGGCCGTTCAACTACGGCGGCGTCTTCACCAGCGACAGCAACCGCGACTTCGACGCATGGCTGAAGACGCGCGACCCGGCCAGCGGCATCCGCGATGCCGAGGCGGTGGACGCGCTGGCGCGGGCGCAGGGCCTGGTGTTGCAGGAGGATGTGGCGATGCCGGCCAATAACCGCTGCCTGGTCTGGCGCCGCGGGTAGGCGCGGCCGGCCGCGGCCGCGTATCCGGCCAGGGCGTGTGCGAACGCCTGGCGTCGTCATCGCCGCGTACGCATGTCGACACACATCCACCGCGGTGTGCGGACGCGGTTTGTCTTGCACCGCGTGGTGGCCCGCGATGCGTCGTGGATCACGCGCAATGCCGGCTGCGGCGGTACGGATGGCTGCTTATTGCCATGCTGCACAGCAACGTGTTGGAACGCCCGATCTGAGGGCGTCAGCAATGTCGTCGCGATGTTGTGCCTGATCGCCGCTCGCTGACGAAGCCGCGGAGATCCCGCTGCGTCGAGGCCGGGCAATGCCATGCCACCGCCCTGACGTCCACGTGTTGCGTCCAGGTGACGATGGCGCACCGCCTCCCTCATGGCGAATTCACCGCGATGCCACGGCGGATTCACCGCGCGCTTGCCACTGTGCGCCGACACCCGCCGCCGCCAGACGTGCCTGCGGCCGGTGCTTCCTTCATTCGCGACGGAGCGTTCTCATGGACAACAACGACAAAGCCCGCGATCTCAATCGCGACCCGATCTCCGGTACGCCGGGCTCGCATCCGGTCGGGGTCGGCATCGGGGGCACCGCCGGCGGCGTGGCCGCGGGCGCGCTGGCCGGCACCGTGTTCGGGCCGCTCGGCACCTTGATCGGCGCGGCGGTCGGCGTGGTCGCCGGCGCGGCGGCGGGCAAGGGCGTGGCCGAGCGCATCGACCCCACCGGCGAGGACGCGTACTGGCGCGAGGAGTACCGCAACCGCGACTACGCCAAGGCCGATTACGACTACGACCGCGACTACGCCGCGGCCTATGGCCTGGGCCTGCAGGCGCGCGAGCAGGATCCCTCGCGCAGCTGGGACGAACACGAGCGCGAACTGTCGCACGACTGGGGCAAGCGCCGCGGCGACTCGCGCCTGGAATGGGACGAGGCGCGGCTGGCCGCACGCGATTCCTGGCAGCGCGCCGACGCCACCTACCGCACCTACGAGGACAGCGACCGCTACTATGCCGAGCGCTTCGACAGCGTGGATTACCGCGGGACCGACAGCAGCTACGACGACTACCGCCCGGCCTACCGCTACGGCGTGCAGGCGCGCAGCCGCTACCGCGACCGCGTCTGGGACGACCGCCTGGAATCGGATCTGGAAAGCGGCTGGGAACGCGTCAAGGACCGCTCGCGGCTGAGCTGGGCGCAGGCCAAGGCCGCCGTGCGCGAAGCCTTCGATTCGGATCGCTACGATCGCCCCGGCCGCGGCAATCCGCCCGATCCGCGGGTCTGATGTCGCCGCGCGTTCGGTCGGGATGCCGCCAGCGGCGCCCGATTGAATCGCGGCTTCCTTCGACGCAGCGGCCGCATGCGCGCGGCCGCTGCGCCGTATGTGGGAATGTTTTCTGTGGGAGGGACTTCAGTCCCGACGCGCGGTGTTGCCGGTACCTGAGAATCAGGACCACGCGACCTTGCCACACGGGCAGTGGTCCAAAGATGTTCCCCGGAAGTCATTCGGCAGTCCGGCGCGATGACGACATCCGAGGTCGCGGCTGAAGCCGCTCCTACGCAAAGCGGATGATGGTGTTGCAGGAGCGGCTTCAGCCGCGACGCTTCTACGCCGCACACCAAGCATCCCTTGGCCTGCGTCATCGCGCCACGTACCGGCACCGCCCCCCACGGCGATGCCAATGCGCCTGGCTGCCTCAGGCCGCCTGCACGATATGCAGCGCCTTCGGATTGCGCCAGGTCGCCAGCAGCCGCGCTTCGCGCTGCTTGGCGTCGTGCAGGTGCGCTTCCTTGACGTGGCCATAGCCGCGGATGTGTTCCGGGATGCTGGCGATCTGCACCGCCAGCGCCAGGTTGTCCGCCTGCAGCCGCTGCAGCAGTTCGTCCACGGTGGCGACGTAGTCCACGATCAACTGCCGTTCGCCGCGCCGCTCGGCGCTGTAGCCGAACACGTCGAAGGCGCCGCCGCGCAGCCGGCGCAGCTTGGCCAGCCACTTGAACGCAGTGAACATCCACGGGCCGTATTCGCGCTTGCGCAGCCGTCCCTGCGCGTCCTTCTTCGCCAGCAGCGGCGGCGCCAGGTGGAAGCGCAGGCGGTAGTCGCCTTCGAACTGCGCCTGCACCTGCTGCGCGAACGCACCGCTGGTGTACAGCCGCGCCACTTCGTACTCGTCCTTGTAGGCCATCAGCTTGAACGCGTAGCGCGCCACCGCTTCGGTCAGCGCGGTCGAGGCCGGGGCGACGCGCTGCTCGGCGGCACGCACGCGTTCCACCAGCGCGGTGTAGCGCGCGGCGTAGGCGGCGTCCTGGTAATCGACCAGGCAGGCATGGCGGCGCGCGATCAACTCGTGCAGCGAGCGCGACAGGCGGCTGTCGTCCAGCGGCGCGTGCCCGGCCTCGCCGCTGTCGGCGGCCGCCGGCAGCTCGCGCGGCGGACGCGGGTTGGACGGATTGCGCGGCGCGGCGCTGGCGCCGGCCTCGTGGCCTTCCCACTCGCCTGGCGGCAGTTGCTGCAGGCCCGGCGCCTGGCCGTCGCGCTCGGCCGCGGCCGGGTCGGGCAGGCCGGCCGCGCGCTGCACCGCCGGCAGGTCCAGCGCCGCCAGGCGGCCCCAAGCGAAGGCCTGCTGGTTCATCGCCACCGCCGCGCCGTTGAGCTCGATCGCGCGCATCAGCGCCGCATGCGACAGCGGCACCAGGCCCTGCTGCCAGGCGTAGCCGAGCATGAACAGGTTGCTGGCGATGGCGTCGCCGAGCAGGGCGGTGGCCAGTTGCGTGGCGTCGAGCAGCAGCGGATCGCGCCCGCCCAATGCCAGGCGCACGCCGGCGATGATCTCGGCCGCCGGGAACTGCATGTCCGGATGCGTGGTGAAGGTGCCGGGCATCGCCTCGTAGCTGTTCAGCACCACCTGCGAGCGGTCGCCGCGCACCTTCGACAGCGCCCAGTAGTCGTTGACCACCACCATGTCGCAGCCCAGCACCAGGTCGGCCTCGCCGGCGGCGATGCGCACCGCGTGCAGGTCCTCCGGTTGCCGCGCAATGCGGATATGCGTGGTGACCGCGCCGCCCTTCTGCGCCAGGCCGGTCTGGTCGAGCACGCTGGCGCCCTTGCCTTCCAGGTGCCCGGCCATGCCCAGCAGCGCGCCGATGGTGACCACACCGGTGCCGCCGACGCCGGTGATGAGGATGTTCCAGGGCTGGCTCAGGTCGCTGCGGAAGGTCGGTGCCGGCAGTTGCGCCAGCAGCGCCGCGGCGTCGGCCTTGCGGCCCTTGCGCGGTTGCCCGCCATGCACGGTGACGAAGCTGGGGCAGAACCCGGACACGCAGGAGTAGTCCTTGTTGCAGCTGGACTGGTCGATCTGGCGCTTGCGCCCGTATTCGGTCTCCTTCGGCAGCACCGACACGCAGAAGCTCTTCTCGCCGCAATCGCCGCAGCCTTCGCAGACCAGCGAGTTGACCAGCACGCGCTTGGGCGGATCGGCCAGCTTGCCGCGCTTGCGCCGGCGCCGCTTCTCGGTGGCGCAGGTCTGGTCGTAGATCAGCACGCTGGTGCCCTTGACCTCGCGCAGGCGCCGCTGCACCGCGTCCAGCTCGCTGCGGTCGTGGAACTCCACGTCGCTGGGGAACAGCTCGCGGCGCCGCGTCCACTTGCCGATGTCGTCGCTGACCAGGGCGATGGTGTGCACGCCTTCGGCGCGCATCTGCCGGGCGATGTCGGGCACGCTGAGGGTGCCGTCCACCGGCTGCCCGCCGGTCATCGCCACCGCGTCGTTGTAGAGGATCTTGTAGGTGATGTTGACCCCGGCGGCGATCGACTGGCGGATCGCCAGCGAGCCGCTGTGGAAGTAGGTGCCGTCGCCCAGGTTCTGGAACACGTGCGGGGTGTCGGTGAACGGCGCCTGCCCGGCCCAGGTGACGCCTTCGCCGCCCATGTGGGTGAAGGTGTCGGTGGCGCGGTCCATCCACGTCACCATGTAGTGGCAGCCGATGCCGGCCATCGCCCGCGACCCCTCCGGCACCACCGTGGAGGTGTTGTGCGGACAGCCGGAGCAGTAGTGCGGCACGCGCGGGAAGTTGGCGCGCGGCAGCGCCATCTCCGCTTCCTTGGCGTCCATCCAGCGCAAGCGCTGCTCGATCGACGCGGTGTCGAGCGCGGCCGACTGCGGCAGGCGCAGGATGCGCTTGCCGATCACCCCGGCGATGGTGGCCGGGGTCAGTTCGCCGGTGGACGGCAGGATCCATTCGCCGGCCTCGTCGTACTTGCCGACGATGCTCGGGCGCGGGCCGGCGCTGGGCGGCCAGTTGTAGAACTGCTCCTTCATCTGCCGCTCGATGAAGGCCTTCTTCTCCTCCACCACGACGATGTCCTGCAACCCACGCGCGAACGCGGCGATGCCCAGCGGCTCCAGCGGCCAGGTCATGCCGACCTTGTACACGCGGATGCCGATGCGCGCGCAGGCGTCCGCGTCCAGGCCCAGGTACTCCAGCGCCTGCAGCGCGTCCAGGTAGCTCTTGCCGGTGGTGACGATGCCCAGCCGCGCCTGCGGCGCGTCCATCACCGTGCGGTCGATGCCGTTGGCGCGGGCGAAGGCCTGCGCGGCGCGCACCGCGTAACGGTGCAGGCGCATTTCCTGGTCCAGCGGCGGATCCGGCCAGCGGATGTTGAGGCCGCCCGGCGGCAGTTCGAAATCCTCCGGCAACACGATCTGCCGCGCGAACGGGTCCACCTGCACCGAGGCCGAGGATTCGACCGTCTCGGCGATGGTCTTGAAGCCGATCCAGCGCCCGGTGTAGCGGCTCATCGCCCAGCCGAGCAGGCCCATGTCGAGGATGTCCTGCACCCCGGCCGGATTGAGCACCGGCATCATCGCGCTGACGAACTCGTCCTCCGAGCCGTGCGGCAGGGTCGAGCTGCGGCAGGCATGGTCGTCGGCGGCCAGCGCCAGCACGCCGCCGTGGCGCGAGGTACCGGCGGCGTTGCCGTGCTTGAACACGTCGCCGCAACGGTCCACGCCCGGGCCCTTGCCGTACCACATGGCGTACACGCCATCCACGCGCGCGCCGGGGAACAGGTTGGTCTGCTGCGTGCCCCAGACCATGGTCGCGCCCAGGTCCTCGTTGAGCCCGGGCTTGAACACCACGTTGGCCGCGTCCAGGTGCTTGCGCGCGCGCCACAGTTCCAGGTCGAACCCGCCCAGCGGGCTGCCGCGGTAGCCGCTGACGAAGCCGCCGGTGTTCAGCCCGGCGGCGCGGTCGCGCAGCTGCTGCATCAGCGGCAGCCGCACCAGCGCCTGCACGCCGGACAGGTAGATGCGGCCGTCGGTACGGGTGTACTTGTCTTCCAGCGTGTAGCTGGTATCCACGCCGTCGGCAGCCGCTGCGGCGGGGGAGGACGATGGACGCGGATCGGCGATGCGGTTCATGGCTTGCCCGGAAATGGAAGGCTGGCGGGCGCGCAGCACCGGCCGCGCGCGATCGCTCCAATTGTATCAGCGGCGATTTTTGCGCCGGTTCTCGTCCATGCCGGCGCGGGCGGGGTAGGATTGGCCCTGGGTGAGGGGATCACCTCCAGGGGATTGCAGCAGTGAAGGCATACACATACGCAGTGGCCGCGATGCTGGCCTGCATCGGTCTGGCCACCGCGGCCAGCGTGCGGGCGCAGGCATTGCCGGCACCGAAAGAGTTCTATTTCGACGAGGACCGCGGCACCACCCGTCCGGTCACCGCCATCGCCGGCAGCGGCGAGGCGCTGGTGGATCGTCTGGCCAGTACCGTGCAGCGCGACCCCAACGCCAACGAGGCGCGCGCGCAGCTGGCCGGCATCGCCATGGCCGGCGGTCGCCAGGAACTGGGCGAGCAGTTGTACCAGGCCGCGCTGCATGGGCTGCCGGCCGGCGTGCAGCGGCGCCAGGTGCAGTGGAACTATGGCTGGGACCTGCTGCGTGCCGGCGACCCGGCGCGCGCGCTGGCGCAGTGGAGCGCCCTGGTCAACGGCCGTCCGGCGGCGCCGGACTGGATCCCGCCGACCCTGGCGCTGGTGTTGTGGCGCTTGCAGCGCAAGGACGAGGCGGTGAAGTGGTACGCCGCGGCGGTGCGGACCTGGCCCGACAAGTGGGGCGCGGGCGCGGATTTCGCCGCGTTGCTGCCGGCCTGGCGCGACGACGAGCGCGCCACTCTTGCCGAAGTGCAGGCCGCCTGGAAGGCAGCGCCGCCGGCCTGGCCCTGACGGGCGCACAACGCGCCATCTGAGGCGGGACGGAGCGCGCCTCGAGGCGAGCGTCGACGGCGCGCATGGAGGGCGCCGTCGCGTTCCCTGCCGTTCGACGCACAACGCACGTGGGCGTCCCAACGCATCGCGCCGCGCGTGATGCTGCCCTCGCAGGCTTGGCCACCGCGGCGCTGGTGGACCGCCGCGTCCGCCGCGTTGCGGAGCGCGATCGCCATCTTGCTGTGCCATGCGCCGGCACGTGGACGCGGCCGCGCCTCCATCGCGTCCACGCAGCGCATGCGATGATACGCGCCGAGTCTCGTCGAGTTGCGTTGTCCCGATGGCCTTCGATGCCTTTGCCCTGATTCTGGCCATGCTGGCGCTCGGCAAGCTGTTCGCGCGCCTGCGCGTCCTGCCGGCCAACACCACCGAAGTGCTCAACGGCGTGGTGCTGTACCTGTGCCTGCCGGCCTCGGTGCTGATCTACGTGCCGCGCCTGCAACTGGATCTGCAACTGCTTGGGCTGGTGCTCACCCCATGGCTGCTGACCGGGGTCAGCGCGCTGGCGATGCTGGCCCTGCGCGGTCCGCTGCGGCTGCGCCGCGAGCAGCAGGCGGTGCTGCTGCTGTGCGTGGCGCTGGGCAACACCAGCTTCATCGGCTACCCGATGGTGCGCGCCCTGCTCGGCGAGGCGACGCTGCCGTATGCGGTGGTCTACGACCAGTTCGGTACCTTCGTGCTGCTGTCCAGCTTCGGCCTGTACGTGCTGGCGCGCTACAGCGGCGAGGCGCCGCCGTCGCCGCGGCAGACCCTGCAGCGCATGCTGCGCTTCCCGCCGCTATGGGCGCTGGCGTTCGCGTTGACGCTGATGCCGGCGCAGCCGCCGGCCTGGATCGCCTCCGGCCTGCAGCACCTGTCCGACGCGATGCTGCCGCTGGTGATGCTGGCGGTCGGCTTCTCGCTCCAGTTGCGGCTGCCGCGCGAGGAACTGGCGCCGCTCGCCGCCGGCCTGATGCTGAAACTGCTGCTGCTGCCCGCCCTGGCCTGGCCGCTGTCGTGGGCGCTGGGCCTGCGCGGGCAGGCGCTGCAGGCCAACGTGCTGGAATCGGCGATGCCGACCATGATCACCGCCGCGTTGCTGGCGATCTCGCATCGCCTCGCCCCGCGCCTGGCCGCGGCCCTGGTCGGTTACGGGATTCTGCTGTCGCTGGTGACCTTGCCGGCCTGGGCGTGGTTGTTGGGGGCGTTGCGGTAGCGGGACGTTCGATGCGGTCGCGCAACGTCCGCCACTGGCGCACTTGGGTATCGAAGACCCGCACGTCGTCGTCGACCAGCTTCGCCCAATCCAGCTTCTCGCCGAGCAGTTGCTCGGCGATGCGCACGGGGTCTGCTTCGAAACCGCGCCCCAGTGCTTCCGAGTAGCGGAGCCGGAAGTCGGCGCTATCCTCCTGGCTCAGCGTGTAGAGCTTGACCGCGATCAGGCCGGCATAGAGATAGTTCGCCAGATAGAGCGGGTCCTGATAGAAGAGCCGCTTGCTTTCCCACGCCCCGGCAAGCTCTGGATGCTGGTGTGGCCAAAGTTCGTAGTCGGACAGGATGGATGCGGTAAGCGCATCGAGGTCGGACGCGGAGCCGATGCTGTGGTCCAGAACACCACGATAGATCGCGTCTTCGAGCTGCGCCTCTTCGGCGGATGTGAACAGTTGCAACGCCAGATCGTTTACCAGGCTTTTGCGGTAATACTCCTGCATCCTTGGATCCTTCGCATCCCGGGCAAGCTGGTCGCGGAACAGCAGCTCGTCGAGGATCGCAAACGCCTCCATCAGCCAAGCCGGGCCGTTGCGGTTCAAGGGAGATGCGCTGTGCGCGTTCATGAACTGCCCATGCACTGCATGGGCGGCTTCGTGCACGATTTCGACATCGCTTTCCAGATCTGGTCGGCGATATCCGACGAACAGAATGGATGGGGTTCCAGGAGCGGTGATGGAGAAGGCGTCCATCGCCCGGGCTCCACGCTGCGTGGAGACATCCATGCGCCGACCATCCGGGTCCAGAATCGCCGAGATCTCTGCCGCATGACGTTCGCCCAATCGATTAGTCGCGCGACGCGCCACCTGTTGCAGTTGGGAGAGCGAGAGTGTGTGGTGTGCGTCGCCTTGCGGGGCGGTCACATCCCAGGGATGCAAGGCTTCCGGCTTGTCGGCCGTGGTCGCCGCACCCAGCAACGCTTGGTATGCCTTTAGAGATGGAGAATGCTGCTGCATGGCCAGAACAGTGGTCTTCACGTCCGCCGACGTGAGTCCCATGGTCGAATACGCAGCATCGGCGGCATTCCCGTATCCCCTGGCAACGGCTGTGCCGTTCTTGAGATCGACGATTCCCAGCAGAATCTCCGCCAAGATCTGTTTCCTGGACTGAAGGCCGGACCAATAACTCTCCCAGGCTGCCTGTCGGGTCGAGGCCTCGGGAGAGGCCATCAGTGTTTTGTAGTCGAAGAACGCGTTGAGCGACCGATCGCCGGAGCGGATGCTGGAAAAATCGGTGGAGCGAAGCGTCAAGCCATAGAGACCCTGTAAACGATCCAGCGCGTTCTCCGACGCTTGCGCAAGAGCATCGTTGTCCTGAGAAAGCCTGTGCACTTGGTCACGCTCGGCTTTCATGCGCAGATAGGCATACGGTTGCGTCCAGGGCGCTGTCGCGGACGCGCGCAGCAGCTCGCGTTTGGCGTCGCCGGATGCCTGCGAACAGAGTGCCTCCGTCTGATCCAGTGCTTGTCCCGCCGCTGCGTCGTCGGTGTCGCGCGCATGGATCAGTTCGTGATAGGCGTAGTGCTTCAGGCAGTCGCCAAAAATGCGCTCGAATTCGGAAAATGCCTCTTGCGTCGCCGACGCCAGTTCAGTCCGGTGCTGAAGCTGCGTAAGGCGCCCCTCAAGCGCCCTGCGCGAGGCAAGTTCCTCCGCAGAGGAGGCAAAGAATCTGGACGCGTCGGCGGAGCGAGAGCCGGGGGACTGCGGCAACGGCGCATTGGCGGCGGAGTGAGCGGGCGAGATATACGAGCACAGCGCGAGCAGCCAGTACCGGGAAATCCATAGCGATATCTTGTCGATCATCTGCCTTCCACCGAATGCACGGCATGCCATCTTACCTAGGGCTTGTCACCAAATCCCGGGCAGGTCGCGCCGTCCTTGCGCGTGCCCGAGCAAGGACGCAGTCCTGGGCACGCGCAAGAGCGGCCCTTCGGGTTGACGCTGCAAGGCCGCCATCTTCGCGCCGCATGGCTTGACCTGGAGGCCAGGCCCGCGACACGCGACGCAAACCTGGGGGCCTTGCATTGCAGTGCTAACGCGGCCTTCCGGGATTGATGACAGGCCCTAGGCGCTTCTCAAGGTCACGATGGGGGCGCTTTTGGCCGCACGACTCGCCGGAAGCCACGCCGCCGCCTGACCCAAGGCGCAGATCAACGGAAAGCCCACCAGCAGGAACAAGGGATCGATTCTGGGTACGGCATAGAGTCGCGAGACCTGCACGTTCACCAGAACCGCCAGAATCGTGCCCAGCATGGCGCCAGAGCCGGTCAGCAACAGGTTCTCGAGCAGGAAGTATCTGACGATGTCCTTGTAAGAAGCTCCAAGCGCTCTGCGAATGCCGATATGCAGATAACGCTGCCTTACCCAAAAACTGGCAATGCCATGGATGCCGATACCAGTGACCAGCAACAGCGAGGCGCCGGCACTGAGAAAGATGATCGCCATGGTCCTGTCGCGCCGGAAATAGTCCGAGCGCAGGTCAGTGAAGCGCATGGCGCGGGGAATCAGTCGATTTGCCTCCAGTGCCTGCAGTGAACGCAATCCGGAGCTGAGCACAGCCTGAAGTCTGGTCGGATCGGACCGGATGGCGTAGATCACGCGATGGCCATCGGGCACCAATGGGAGCAGCATGCTCAGGTCGTTGTCGGCATCTGTACGGAGCAGCGGTCTCGAGAGGTGTTGAACGACGCCGACGACATGCAGTGCATGCTTGCCGTCGACGTAGAATGTCTTGCCCACAGCACTTTCGGAGGGAAACAACTTCTTTGCCAGCGCGTCGGAGATGATGGCCTCGCCGGCCGCGTAGAGACCGGCGTAATCATTGTCGGCCGCCATCGGGACATAGGCTCCCGGGGAGAAATCCGAGCCGCCGACAAGACGCAGTCCAAGTACGCCGAGCGCATTGTGGGATACCCCGTAGATGGTGGGTTCCGCCTCGATGAGGCCTGCGAGATTGTTCTGATCCGAGACCTTGTTGGTGACTCCGACCGTCCAGTTGTTCTGGCTAAGGGGCAGCGAGTCGGTCGCGGCCACTGCGCTCACTCCGGGGATCTGCCGGAGCGCCTCAAGATCTGCGCGCACCGATGCGCTGACGTGCGTGGCCGCATCGCCGACGAAGTCGGTTTCAATCACCGCCAAGCCGCTTTCCTCCAGGCCGGTCTGGTAAGTCAGCGTCTGCACACGGCGCGTCAGTAGGAATACGATGTTCGTCACTGCCGCGGTGGTGATCACGACCTGAAGCAGCACGATGGCGACCAGCAGGCGATGTCTGAGCAAGCTGCGGAGGATAATCGGTAGTTGAGAGGCACTCATTCTGCTGCCTTGACCTGCATGACGATTCGGGTAGAGGCGGCACGCAACGCTGGCAAGGTAGCCGCAACCAGACTCGCCGCACAGGCAAGCAGCATGGTCAAGGCCACCATGGGCCAGTCCATCACCGCGAGATTTGCGTAGTCCTCCGGTTGCAGCCGGATCAGGTAGAGCCCGGCATTGGCGATCAACAGGCCGATCAGGCCGCCGAAAGCACCGATGACCAAGGCCTCGGTATAGAGCTGGATGACGATGTCCCTGCGCCTGGCGCCAAGCGCACGCCGCACAGCGACTTCATGCGTTCTTCTGATGAAGCGCGAAAACAGCAAGGCGCAGATGTTGATAAGGCAGACGAACAGGAAGGCAATCGACAGGCCGAGCTGCAGCTTGATCTCGTCCGGAATGATCTTGCGCTCCACCAGGAAGTCATGAAGTCGTTGCAAACGGGGGTGATGATGGCGTTCAAAACGGCCCGAACGAATCTGTTCCTGGACGTAGTTTTCGAGGAACCGAAGATAGTCGTCCCGTTCCTGTGGGGTCTGCGCCTGGATCCAGAATTGCAGCCATGCAGTTCGTGAATCCTCCATCTTGTTGGCACTGGCGGTAGACGCCCAGGAGAACATGTCGTTGCCGATCTTCAAGCGCAGGTCGATTGCCGTACGCAGCGGAATGAAGAAGTCGTCCTGGCCTTTGAAGGCGTCGCGCTGAAGGTCCGTATGGAATCGCGGACGCGGTGTCCAGTTGGCCACGGTGCCGATCACGCGAAAGGCTTGCCCGCCGAGCAGGATCTGGCGTCCGATCAGCGTGCCTGCAACTGCCATCCTGTCTCTGAGTGACTCGCTGATCACCACGACGCGGGCCCGTTCCTGCTCTTCCTCTTCCGTCCAGGTGCGTCCTTCCAGGACCGTCAAGCCGAACATCGAGAAGAGATTCGGGGTCGCGTACTGTCCGTCGACGAAGAAGGGCGCCGCTACCCCTCGCTGGGGATTGACCAGCAGATGCCCCGATGCGAGCGCAACTTGTGCCTTCGCCGGGCCTCGGCGCAACAGTTCCTGCGCATCTGTCCAGGTCAGCGCGATCCGCGGGTCCAGCGACGGCTTTGTCTGATAGGAAACAGGCAAGGGGTCGAGATAGGGGTGAAAGAGGTGCTCGTTGCGTCCGGGAAGAGGGTCCCAGGTCATGACCCGGACAACCGTGATCATCGCCATACTTGCGCCGACCCCCAGGGCCAGCGCCAGGACAAGCGCTGCACTCATGCCTCTGGTTTTCAGGACATTGCGCCGCGCCAGTCGCAGGTAGTACAGATACATGCCGAACTCGTCTCTGACTGTCCCTTCAGTGGAAGAATGTCGCATTGGTGGGGACAATGTCGACTGGTTCAATGCGTAGCCATGCGGTGCTATTCTGGGCCCGGCTATGCGTCTCCACCAAGTGCATCAGGCGAAAGTGCGACCCTTGCACACGCCGCGCCAGTGTCGAGAACTGTTCGTCGCTGAGGTGCTCGGTGAGGCCGACAGGCAGCTTGTTTCGATTCAGGTCCGCAACGATGCGCTCCAGGGCGAGATAGCTCAGGCGGTGGGTCGACGCGCTATCGATGAAGATGGATGAGGTAGGAGCCATCGATGGCAGGAATGCCCCGAGCAGTTTCTGGATGCTTTCGGGCGCATGATTGAAATCCGAGAACAACAGGTCGACGCCTTGCAGAAAGGCCTTGTCTCGAGCGACCTCCTGAAACTGGATGTCCTGGTGGTGGACGACCACATGCTCTTCCACTCCGGCCCAGCGCATTAGATTACCGATGAATCCCTCGAAGGTGATTCCGCCGCTCTTAGCGGAGGCGAGTTCCGAAATGGGGGCATCCATATCCGCCAGAAAGCGTTTGGAGGGTTCGCTGAGGTAGTGCGACCCGTTATCGTAGGTGTGGATTAAGCCACGGGCGTTTTCCTTCAAGGCTGCGGCCATCCACGCCGTGGACACGCCCAAGCCCGTGCCGAGTTCGATGATCAGCGACGGGCGCTCACGTTTGACGATGCTGTACAGAAGAACACATAGGTCTTCGCTGCCATACAACCACCCCATTCGCTCCCGTATCAGAAGCAACTGCTCAATGGCAGAACCTAGACGCAGCATTCGGATCGCTCCATTCGACTGAATTCACAGTGCGGCCAGACCGCAGCCATTCTTCCAATTCCGTCCCAAAGCTGGGCTTGGACGCGACCGACAGCAGATAAGGGGAGAAGGCGTAGAAACGCAGGTCCGTGCCTTCAGCGTAGAGCAGCACCTCGCCGAGTTCGGAATGGAAGGCCGAACGGGCAGCACAGCTGATCGATGCTATTCGAGCATGGTCGACATCGACGGCTTCCTGTGGGAAATGCACCGTATGGAAGTCATCTCCAAGAAAATATAAAATCACCGGCGTGCCGATTGGGCGCTCTACGTGGAACTGATGACGGTCCGCTTCGCTCGCCGGCAGGTGGCGCTCCTCCCGCCAATCGAAAAGCGACCATACGGATTTCTGTAGGGGAGAGGAAAATTCCGTGAGGTCCGAACGTTCGTAGCCGAATGCATAGGAAAATCTGGGAACCTGCAGATTCGGCAACGCGCGCCTGATGCCGAACCACTGGGCGTTTAGAGGAAGCAGGGACTTCGAAACACCCCTCACCCCGGTGTCGTGGGCGAGCGAGCGCCCGAGCAGGAATAGATCCTGCAGTCTGATGTGTAACCACCGCTCGTCGACCTGATGCTTGCGCAGAAACGCAATGAGTTGCGTGCCTGAAAGGCTGAAAACACGATTTATGATGCGCGCATCCCTGAAACGATCGCGAATTTCTGCCGGCACCTGCAGCTCTAGAATCTGGGGCCAGGCATGGGTCGACAGAAAGGGCAACAGTTCGTCGACGTGCATGACGCTGACCTGCTGGCTTGCCGCGCAGGCCGCCCCACAGGCGGCGACCGGGTCTTCGCTGTTCGAGTACACAATCAATGTTTGGTGGCTCATCGACGTCCCCGATAGGCGTATTCGCGCTTCATGTCGGTTTGCAGTGTGTCGATCATCTCGGCTATATCGCGATTCAGGCGCTTGCTGGACATGATGTTTTCGCTCAGTGGCTGTTCGATGAGAAAGCCAGCCGCGCACACGGCGAGTCGCTTGTGGATGTGATCGCGCACCGATTTGTCGGTGCCGCTCTCCATTTCCAGGTGGCGTTTCAGCAGGCGGTGGCAGATGTAGTAGACGAAGACGGCATGGATGAACGACGAGTTCGGAATTTGGTTGCCGGACCAGGGCGAGACCACCCGGTAGTTGTAGTCGTTGGCGACAAAGAACCCATTTGCCAACTCCCACGCAGCCAGAAAGTTGTGCGTGCTTTCGTGCATGATGCTTTCCATGCACGCTTCGACGCTGAGTTCGTGCTGGTGGATGTTCAGCAGGCGCAGCGAGCCCGGCTGCCTCGGAACATGCTCCGAGCCGTAGTGCCTCGGTCCGGTGTCGGTCCGCTCCTGCGATTTGCGCACGACGATGCGGCGCACGAAGTTGCGAATGATCATCCCGTAGAGCGGCTCTGCCCGATCGATCAGTTCGAGGGCGCGCGTGATTTTCGCGATCACATCGTCGCGCTCCTGGGCGGAGAGCGGCAAACAGGCCTGACTCAGTACGCCGGATCTTGGCTCGTGGTGTCTTGCAGATGGGCTGTCCAGGTCGATGGCAATGCAGCCACCTACCTTGGTGACTTCATGCACGGCCCAATGGCCATGGACATCGCGTTCGGCAAAACAGTCGCCAAGGGGGCTATAGACGGTCCATTGACGGCACTCTCTGAGATATGCGTCCTGAGCGCCGCTTGCGAGGTCCGCGATAGCGCATTCGCGTGATACCAGTCCATGAAGCGATGCCATGGCACGGCCAATCTCTTGCGTTGCCTCGAAGGAGCGCGCGCCCGGTTCATGTTGGCGCTTGCGCGCAGCATCCATCGCCAAATAGCATTCGCAGAATTCGGAACTCAGGAGCACGCGGGCTTGCCGTTCCGCGGGCAGCGACTGGTAGAGTTCACGGATCGTGCCGACGAACCCATCCTGCTCGTGGTCACGAAGCGCGTCATGCATGCGTGTGCGCATGCGGTGGAGACGTGCCCAGGCGATGCCGTCCACGATGTGCTCGGCTCGCTCGGTTGCCTTGGTCAATTCCATCAGGCAGAGAGGTCTGCTGATGTCGATATCAGGCGATTTGACTTGCGCGTTCATCAAGCGTGCTCCATGCGCGAATGAGGACGATGTCCGGTTCTTGACGGAGCGAGCCGTTGGGTTGGCCCGCTCCGCTGCAAGCTATTGCTCAGACGTCGAACTGTCCGGCATCGCTGCCGAGCTGCGCCGGGGCGGCCGAATCGACGATGGAGTGATGGTGATGGGAGCCGATGGAGTCGTCGTGGTGCCCGTCCGAAACCGCGAGCAGGTTGCTGGATTTCGCCGACTCTTCGAACTCTGCCATGGCGAGCGCGTTGAGGCTCGTCATCGACGTGGCCATGGACAGGGACTGGTCCACGCTGGGCGCAGTCGATGCCGGATTGGCGAGTGCCGAGCCGGCCGAAGCACCCACCACGAGCATGGTGAGGGTCGACAGCGTTTTGGAAAGGTTGCGGTTGTCCGTCATGATGAAATTCCCTTGGTTGTGAGAGTGGACATCAGTTTTGCGGTCCTGCCGCGCTCATTAAATGGCGCATCAAGCGTGATACGCGGACAGTGATGTCGCGTCACGCTGCCGCCTGCCGGACTAGAGCGCATCGATCACTGCGATTCAAGCGGGTTGCTGTGCAATGCACAGCAGGTCTGGCATGCCGGCATCGAGGGATGTCGAGGCACTGCGGCAGTTTTCGCCAATGTCGGGCCGACAGCCATTGTGCGCCGGTACCCGCGGCGGCCTGCCTGCATGGCGAGGTGGCCTCGGGCGCTGCCGGAATTTTTGCGTCGGCTCCGGCGTGGCGCAGACGTTGCTCGCTGCACGGGGGCTGGGGGACAAGGGATCTGCAGCACGAACGACGTGCGCGTCACGCGTCATGTCGATGCTGGATGCGCCGTGTCCTTTTGGATGGTCTGTCGCGGCGGCGGCCTGGCTTGCCGCGTCTTCCTCACCCGGATGGGTGCCAGACGCGCTATGCGAGCCCGGAAGAACATGTCGCGCCACTGGAGTCAGGAGGCGATCACTCCACGCGGATCCCGCGGACTGGTATCACAGGTACATTTCCGCATTTTCCATCAACGCAACGACGATCACGAGAAACGAGGTGGGAAGATGTTTTGAGAGTTCAACCATCTTGAACTCCAGTTTGGCGCGGGAATCGACAGGCATTCTTGGCACGGGTGCATCGAGCCCGAGCGCGAGCCAGTCCAGGCTGACGTGCAGCGCCTTGCTTAAAGCCTGCAGATGGGAGCGATTAGGTGAGAAGCTTTCATTGCGCTCCCAGTGACCAATCGTGGCGCGATTGACCCCAATAAGCTTCGAGAGCTGGGTTTGCGATAACCCTCGGCTTTTACGTGCGGAGCGAATTCTGCTCGCGATCGAGTCGGCATTCATCCTTTTGCCTGGCCCCCAGCCTGGATTGATTTGAGCCTGAGGCTCATGACATTCAGTCAGTCCGTTGGCGATCATACCGCGTGGGAACCGAATGCTTCGATGAATTTTGTGATTTTTATCCCATTTCAATTTTGAGTTGGGTGGCCAGTGAAGCAGCCCAGTGCTTTGCCCCCGACGGCGGCGGGACTCGCCGATGGCAGCCGGCCACGCGTCTGCTGTGCCGGCAGAGTGCGGCAGACCAATGCGGTCACCTGCGCCTTTTCAGGTGGCTAATCCGCCGGCACCGTGCGCCCGCTGGCCCAACTGCGCAAGGCCTGCACCTGTTCGGCCATCAGCACCGACAGCGGTCGGGTAGTGCGGATCTCCTGCATCAGCAGCTCGGTGTCCAGCGGCCGCTGTTCGGCATGCGCGGCATACAGCCCGGAGACGATCGCCTGCTCGATCTCCGCGCCGGAGAACCCGTCGGCGGCGGCGGCCAAGGGCGACAGCGCGAACGCGTCGGCGTGCAGCTGGCGCCGGGTCAGATGCAGGCGCAACAGCTCCACCCGGGCCTGCGCGTCGGGCAGGTCGACGAAGAAGATCTCGTCGAAGCGGCCCTTGCGCAGCAGCTCGGCCGGCAGCTCGTGCACCTGGTTGGCGGTGGCGACGATGAACACGCCGGCGCTGCCGTCGGCGCTGCCGCGTTCGGCCATCCAGGTCAGCAGCGTGCCGAGCACGCGCCGCGACACGCCGCCGTCCTCGCCGCCGCTGGCCAGGCCCTTCTCGATCTCGTCCATCCACAGCACGCACGGCGCCAGTTGCTCGACCGCGGCCAGCGCGTCGCGCAGGTTCTTCTCGGTCTCGCCGTGGTACTTGGCGTACAGCGCGCCCATGTCCAGGCGCAGCAGCGGCACGCCGAACCCGGCCGCGGTGGCCTTGGCCAGCATCGACTTGCCGCAGCCCTGCACGCCGAGCAGCAGCACGCCCTTGGGCGGGTCCAGCCCCGGCGGCGCGGTGCCGGCGAACACCGCGCGGCGCTGCGCGATCCACTGCTTGAGCCGGCGCGCGCCGGCCACGTCCTCGAAGCGCGTGGCATCGTTGTCGTACTGCAGATGGCCGCTGCGGTTGAGCAGTTCGAACTTGAGCTTGGCCAGCTGCGGCAGGTCCGCGGCGTTGAGCGCGCCGTCGGCGTAGATCAGTTGCCGGGCGATGCGCCGCGCGTCGATCAGGCTGAGTCCGCGCAGGTTGCGCAGGATCTGCTTGACCGCCTCGCCGTCGACCTCGACCCGGCGTCCGCCGAATTCGCGCGCGTAGCCCTGCGCCTCCTCCTGCACCATCTTCAGCAGCGCGTTGGCGTCGGGCAGGCGCGGATTGAAGCGGGTCGCCAGCGCCTCGAGTTCGGGCGGCAGTTCGATCCGCGTGCCGATCAGCACCAGCACGTGCGGCTGGCAGTGGCGGCGCTCGACGATGTCGCGCAGCAGGCGCTGGTGGCTGGCGTAGCCCAGGTACGGGGTGACGTCGAGCAACAGGTAGATGCCGCGCTGCTCGGCCTGCTTGATCGCCTGCAGCACCGCGCTGGCGTCCGGCGGCCCGCTCGGCGGGTCTTCGCGGTCCAGGTCGATGCGGCGCAGGCCCTCGGTGATCGACCAGCGGTGCAGGGCGCGCCAGACCTGCATCAGCGCCTGCCGGAACAGATCGACGATGCGCGCCTCTTCCTGCGTCTCGATCACGATCAGGGGCGTGTTGGCGCGGATCAGCGCGACCAGGTCCTGCAGCTCGCTCATGGCATCGGAAGGCGAAGGGGGCCGCCACGATAGCAAGCCCGGCGCCGGCCGGCGTGCTGCCGGCCGGCGTGCTGCATGTTGACTACCGGCTGACGTAGGGCCGGTGTACGCTCCGGCTTCTTCCCCGGAAGCGAGGCGTGCATGAAGACGATCCTGGTGGCCGGCTCCAAGGGCGGCGTGGGCAAGACCACGGTCGCCACGCACCTGGCGGCGTTCTATGCGCTGGCCGGCAAGCGCACGGTGTTGGCCGATGCCGATCCGCAGGGCTCCTCGACGCGTTGGGCCGAACGCCGCGCCGGGCTGGACAGCGCGGTGCTGCCGATCGACGCCAGTCGCAAGCGCACCTGGCGCGCGGCGCTGCCCGACGACGCGCAGCGGGTGATCGTCGACGCCGCCGCCGGCGCCATGGCCGAGGATCTGGCGCACTTCCTCGACGAGGCCGACGCGGTGGTGGTCCCGGTGATGCCGTCGGCGCTGGACATCGACGCCACCGTCGGCTTCCTCAACACCCTGGCCAAGGTGCCGCGGGTGCACCAGCGCAAGCTGCCGGTCGGGCTGGTGCTCAATCGCAGCAAGCCCTGGACCCACGCCACCCAGCAGGCGTTGGAGATGCTGGGCCAGTGGCCGTATCCGGTGGTGGCGCAACTGCGCGACAGCCAGGCCTACGTGGTGCTGGTGGGGCTGGGCCGCAGCCTGTTCGATTACCGCTCCGCCCAGGTCCGCGACCACCAGCAGGACTGGGAACCGTTGCTCAAGTGGCTCAAGAAGGCCTGACCGATGACCATCGTTTTGCGAGAAGTGATCCTGCTGCGCCATGCCCACGCCGAGCCGGCCGACACCGGCCAGGCCGATTTCGACCGGCCGCTGTCCCCGCACGGCCTGGCCGAGGCCGAGGCCGCCGGGCGTTGGCTGCTGGAGCAGCGGCTGGTGCCGGACCGGGTGCTGTGTTCGCCGGCGCGGCGCGCGCGCGAGACCCTGGAGGCGGTGCTGGGCCTGACCGGCTACGTCGAGCAGCGCCTGGAGCCGCGCATCTACGAGGCCACCTCGGGCACCCTGGCCGATCTGCTGGACGGCCATCGCGACGTCGAGCGGCTGCTGCTGGTCGGCCACAATCCGGGCCTGGAGCGGCTGGCGGCGCTGATGCACAGCGGCCAGTCGGGCGACTACCGCGGCATGCCCACCGCCAGCGTCGCCGTGCTCGGGGTGCCGCATGACGCGGCGATCGAGCCGGGCGTGGCGCGGTTGACCGCGTTCTGGTGGCCCTGAGCCGGCTGCGCAGGGCACTGCGTCCGGCGCTGCGCGCCGCGCTGCTGCCGTTGTGCCTGCTGTGCGCCGTCGGCCATGCGCAGGTGCAGCCGGCGTTGTTGGCGCCGGGCGAGTACGGCCTGGACCCGGCGCAGTCGCGCTTCGGTTTCGAGATCCGCACCCGCTTCGGCCAGCGCATCGAAGGCTTCTTCCCGCGCTACGAGGGCACCGTGCAGGTGCTGCCCGACGGCCGCCACCAGGTGCGCCTGCGCCTGTTCACCGCCTACGTGGAGATCCCCGGCAAGCCGCGCTACACCAGCTGGATGCGCGGCGAGGACTTCTTCGACGCGCCGCGCTACCCGACCGTGTCCTTCGATTCGCAGCCGTTCTCGCCGCAGGTGCTGGGCAGGGGCGGGCCGATCCCCGGCACCCTGAGCATCCGCGGGGTCAGCCACCCCGAGACGCTGACCGTCATGCCGGCCGCATGCACCCGCCCAGGCTATGATTGCGACGTCATCAGCCGCGGTACGGTATTGCGTGGACGTTACGGAATGGACAAATGGGATCTGGCCTTGAGCGACCGGGTCACGTTCGTGCTGCGCGCACGCCTGACCGAGGCGGCCACTCGGTGACATCGCGATGGATGCGGGTGCTGGTGGTGGTGGCGCTGCTGCTGGGCAGCGGCTGCGCGAGCCTGTCGCAGGCGCAGCACAACCGCGCCGTGGCGATCGCCGAGGCCGCGCGCGACCGCCAACTCGACTGCACGCGCGGGGACCATTGCGCGTTGGCCTCGCCGCTGCGCGGGCTGGCCGGCAAGGCCTTCGCCCAGTCCGCCGACGGCGCCCCGCGGCACTACGCCACCATCCTCGACCACGGCGAAGAGGCGCTGGTGGCGCGGGTCAACCTGATCCGCAGCGCCAGCCGCAGCATCGACCTGCAGACCTACATCTTCGACAAGGACGACAGCGCGCGGCTGGTGATGGACGAACTGCTGGCCGCGGCGCGGCGCGGGGTCAAGGTGCGGGTGCTGATCGACCAGCTCTCGGCGATCTCCGACCTGCAGATCCTCGGCGCGCTGGCCGGCGCGCACGAGAACTTCTCGCTGCGCATCTACAACCCCACCTTCGGCCTGGCCAAGCCCAACTATTTCCACTACGCCGCCAGCGTGCTGTGCTGCTTCCGCCGCTTCAACCAGCGCATGCACAACAAGCTGCTGGTGATCGACGATGCGATCGGGGTGGTCGGCGGGCGCAACTACCAGGACGATTACTTCGACTGGGACGCCGAGTACAACTTCCGCGACCGCGACGTGCTGGTCGCCGGCCCGGTGGCACGCACCATGGCCGCCAACTTCGACGCCTACTGGGCGGCGCGGCGCAGCGTGCCGGTGGCGCGGCTCAACGACGTCGGCAGGCTGCTGCTGCGCGAGGGCGTGCCGGCGATGCCGCCGGCGCAGTTCCTGCGTCCGGAGCGGGTGCAGCGGGTCAGCGAGGAGGCGGCCGATCCGGCCTTCGTCGAGAACGCCTTCGTGTTGCCGGCGTTGCCGGTCAAGCATGTGGACTACGTCGCCGACCTGCCGCAGAAGCACCGCCGCGAACACGGCCCCAAGGCCATTTCCACTGCGCCCAGGCTCGACCGGCTGATCGCCGGCGCGCGCGAGGAAATCATGCTGCAGACGCCGTACCTGGTGCTGTCGGACCCGGCGCAGGAGATCTTCCGCGACCTGCGCAAGCGCACCCCGCCGCCGCGCGTGGTGGTGGCCACCAACAGCCTGGCCGCCACCGACAACCCGGTGGTGTACGCGCTGTCCTACAAGTACAAGCGCCGCAACCTGCGCGAACTGGGCTTCGACATCTACGAATACAAGCCGTTCCCGCTGGATGCGCCGGTGGACTACGCCAACCTGCTGCCGGCGCCGTTGCAGGGCGAGGTGCCGTCCGCGCCGGCCGGCGGCGAGCGCGGCGAGGCTGCCGGCAGCGGGCGCAACACGTTGCTGGGCGGCAGCGCCGCCGGGCGCAGTTCGCTGCTCGGCAGCGGCAGTGGCGGGCCGTCCGGCGGCCGCGGCGACGGCAGCCAGGTCGCGCGCCGCGTGCTGCGCACCGAGACCCGCCCGTCCTACCTGAGCCGGCGCATCGCCAACCGGCCGCTGCCGGTGACCCGCGAGGGCGCGCGCATGGGCCTGCATGCCAAGTCGCTGGTGGTGGACCGCCGCGTCGGCGTGATCGGCACCCACAACTTCGACCCGCGCAGCGAGACCTACAACACCGAGGGCGCGGTGATCGTCGACGATCCGGCGTTCGCGCAGGCGCTGGCGGCCAGCATCGGCCGCGACATCGAGCCGGAGAACTCCTGGGTGGTGGCGCCGCGGGTCAAGCCGCCGGTGCTGTCGGGCCTGAACTACAGCATGGGCAAGGTCTCCGAGGCGCTGCCGGTGCTGGATTTCTGGCCCTGGCGCTACGCCACCGACTACGAATTCCAGCCCGGCCCCGACTGCCCGGCGCCGCTGACCCGG
Organism: Xanthomonas sp. NCPPB 901; assembly: GCF_056725085.1. Taxonomy (NCBI): domain Bacteria; kingdom Pseudomonadati; phylum Pseudomonadota; class Gammaproteobacteria; order Lysobacterales; family Lysobacteraceae; genus Xanthomonas; species Xanthomonas sp. NCPPB 901. The sequence continues at coordinate 222,614 of NZ_CM161511.1, forward strand.
CGCGACCCGGGCTTCCATCGCTGCTACAGCGCGGTCGGCGACTTCCCCGAGGTCAACGTCGGCCCCAAGTGGCTGCTGGTGCGGATGCTGACGGCGTTCGGCTCGGGGCTGGTGCCGATTCTTTGAGGGGCGGGGATTGGGGATTCGGGATTGGGGATGAGCAGCCATTCGGCTGCTGAAAAGCCGGGAGCCGCAAAAGCAAGTCCCCGCGACCGGATGCCCCCTGCAGGCGCGATAATGTCAGTGCCGGGGATGCCGCTGTTGCCAATCCCCAATCCCCAATCCCCAATCCCGGCCCCCCCAATGTCCTTTCGCGAACCCGCCGATCTCGCCGTCCTCAACGCCGATTGCCGCGACACCCTGATCGCGCACCTGGGCATCGTCTTCACCGAGGCCGGGCCGGACTGGCTGCGGGCGACGATGCCGGTGGATGCGCGCACGCGGCAGCCGTACGGGCTGCTGCACGGCGGCGCGTCGGTGGTGCTGGCCGAGACCCTGGGCAGCACCGCCGGCAACCTGTGCGTGCAGCCGGGGCGGATCTGCGTGGGCCTGGAGATCAACGCCAACCACCTGCGCAGCGCGCGCAGCGGCACGGTCACCGGCACGGCGCGGCCGCTGCACGTGGGCCGGTCCACCCAGGTGTGGGAGATCCACATCGAGGACGCGGCGGGCAAGCCGGTGTGCGTGTCGCGGCTAACCCTGGCGGTGGTGGACCGCGGCTGACGCCGTGCGCGCGGCGCGCGCGTCTTCAGGGTGACACAATTCTCCGTTAGGCCCCCGCTTCCGGTACCCTTATCCCAATGAGCGAGTTCTCCCCACCCGCCATGCGCCAATACGGTGGGGCGCTGCGCTGGGTTCGTTACGGCTACCGCGTGCCGCTGCTGGCGTTGCACGTGCTGTTGTCGCTGCCGTTCCTGCTGGTGTGCATGGCGCTGTCGCCCGGCCGCGCCGGCACCGAGTCCTTCGGCGACCGCGTGGTCTGCTGGTGGTCGACCTGGCTGCTGCGCATCTTCGGCCTGCGCGTGCGCCGCATCGGCACGCCGCTGCCCAACCCGGCGCTGTTCGTCGCCAACCACGTCAGCTGGATCGACATCGTGATGCTGCACAGCCAGCGCATGATGGGCTTCGTCGCCAAGCGCGAGATCGCCGGCTGGCCGCTGGTCGGCTGGCTGGCCACGCGTGGGCAGACCATCTTCCACCAGCGCGGCAGCACCGAGTCGCTGGGCGGGGTGCTGCAGGCGATGCTGGAGCGGCTGCGTTCCGGGCGCTCGGTCGGGGTGTTCCCGGAAGGGCGCACCCGCAGCGGCCAGGACGTGGGGCCGTTCCACGCGCGCATCTTCCAGGCCGCGGTCGAGGCCGAGGTGGCGGTGCAGCCGGTGGCGCTGCGCTACGGCGCCGGCGGCTCGGCGCAGCAGATCGTCGCGTTCGGGCCGCACGAGAGTTTCTTCGCCAACTTCCTGCGTCTGCTCGGCGAGCCGGGGCGGGTGGCCGAGGTGCATTTCCTGGAGCCGATCCGGCTGCAGGACGTGGAGGGGCGCCGGCGCATCGCCGAGACGTCGCGCGCGCGCATCGTCACGGCAATGGCACAACCCTGAACGGGGCGACACCGAACGGATCGCACCTGACCGATTACTCCAGTCGGCAGGCGCAAGCTCGCTCTCCATGAACGCAACCGATTACTCCCCCCCACGCTGGCTGCGCAACCCGCACGTCCAATCGGTCCTGGGTTCCAGCCTGCTGCGTGTGCGCCGTGGCGAGCAGCTGCTGGCCGCCAGCGGCGCCACCACCACCTCGCACATCCTCGACGGCGGCGACGGCGTGCGCCTGCAGGGCTGGCTCAGCGTGCCGGCCGGCGCCCCGCCGCGCGGCACCGTGCTGCTGCTGCACGGCTGGGAAGGCAGCGCCGATTCCAGCTACATGCGCCTGACCGCGGCGAAGATGCTGGCGCTGGGCTACCAGGTGTTCCGGCTCAACTTCCGCGACCACGGCGGCACCCACCACCTCAACGTGGACCTGTTCCACTCCGAGCGCCTGGACGAAGTGGTCAACGCCGCCTGCGACCTGTGGCAGCGGTTCCCGGCGCCGACGCTGCTGGCGGCCGGCTATTCGCTGGGCGGCAATTTCGCCCTGCGCCTGGCGCTGCGCGCGCCGTCCGCGGGCCTGCCGCTGCGCCACGTCGCCGCGGTGTGCCCGTTGCTGGACCCGGCCACCACCATGCAGCGGATCGAGAACGGCCCGCAGTTCTACGACTGGTATTTCCGCCGCAAGTGGCGCGAGTCGCTGCTGCGCAAGCGCGAACTGTTCCCCGACCGCCACGGCTACGACGACGCCACCCTGGCGCTGGACATGCGCGGGCTGATGGCCTGGCTGGCCGAGCGCCATGCCGGCTTCGCCAGCCTAGACGCCTACTTCGACAGCTACTGCATCGCCGGCGAGCGCCTGCTCGGCCTCAGCGTGCCGGCCGACATCCTGATGGCCGAGGACGACCCGGTGATCCCGCTGGACGACTTCCGCAACTGGCGCCTGCCCGAGGTGGCGCGGCTGGAGATCGCACGCTGGGGCGGCCATTGCGGCTTCATCGAGAATGCGCGCGGCGACGGTTTCGCCGAACGCTGGGTGGCCGAGCGGCTGACCGAGGGGCTGGTGGAGGCGTAGCCGGCGGGCGACCTCGCCCGCGGCGGGCTTGCGCCAGCCAGGCAGGGCAGGCGCACACCGCGTCCGGGTGCGGCGCGCTGCGACGCGCCTTCCGCCGTTCTCGCACCACCGTTGCCACCACGTAGCGCGACCCCCGCGCACTCGGCGATCTGCGCAGGCCAGCATTCCCGGCGCGGGTCGCCGTCCGCGACGTCTCCTCCTCGTGGCGCCGGCGACAGGGCCGCTCCCGGCAACGTCCGTGCCCCCGTGCGGCCGCACGCGCCCGCGCAGAGCGGCCCGATGCTCCCGCTACAATGCGGGTTTGCCCCGAGCCGGAACTCCATGCACCAGCCCATTCTCGACGCCCTGCGCCGCCAGGACACCGCCGACGCGCTGCGTCTCGCCCAGACCTGGGCCGCCGAGGCCGCCGACGACCCGCAGGCCCTGCGCTGGCTGGCGCTGGCGCAACAGCAGCACGGCGAGACGGCCGCGTCCCTGGACAGCATCGGCCGCGCGATCGCGCTGGCCCCGGAAGACGCCAGCCTGCACCTGCTGCGCGCCGGCATGCTGGTCAGCGCCAACGACCTGGCCCAGGCCGAGGACGCGCTGGCGCAGACCGCGGCGCTGGATCCCAACGAATTCCTCGCCTACGTGATGCGCGCGCACCTGGCGCTGGGCCGCGGCGACCTGGACGAAGTGGAGCGGCTCAGCCGCACCGCCGCGCGCCTGCAGCCGGAGCATCCGCAGCTGCTCGGCGTGGACGGCATGCTGGCGCTGCGCCGTGGCGACGCCGACCGCGCGCTGGCGCTGCTCGCGCGCGCCAGCAATGCCCTGCCGGACGATCCGCGCCTGCTCTACGCGCTGGGCTTCGCCTACCTGGACAAGCAGCACTTCGCCTTCGCCGAGACCGCGTTCCGCCGCGTCGCCGCGCTCACCCCGGGCACCGGCGCGGCGATGATGGCGCTGGTCGCGCAGCTGGCCTACCGCCAGGGCCGCCTGGACGACGCCATCACCGCGCTGGAGACGGTGCTGGCCGATCCGGCCGGCGACACCCCCAACATGCGCCGGCTGGCCGGCGAATACGCCTTGCAGGCCGACCGCCCGGCCGAGGCGCTGGAGCACCTGCGCCGCACCCTGGCGGTGGCGCCGGACGATCGCCGCACCCTGCATGCGGCGTTGATCGCCTGGCAGCGCCTGGGCACGATCGACGATGCCCGCGCCACCCTGGAAGCGGCGCTGGCCACCACCACCGACGCCCACGACCTGTGGCTGGCGCGGCTGGCGCTGGAGCCGGTGGGCGGGCCGGAGGCGCGCGCGCTGATCGCGCGCTGGCAGGCGGCGATGCCGGCGCACGTGCCGGCGTTGGAAGCGCAGCTGCGCGTGCACGACATGGCCGGCGAGCGCGACCAGGGCGAGGCCGTGGCGCAGCGCATCGTAGCGCTGGAACCGGGCCGGCTCAGCGGCGAGGAACGCCTGGTCGAGGCGCTGCTGGAGCGCGGCGAGCACGACGCCGCGATCGACCACGTGCGCGGCCTGATGCAGCGCATGCCCGAACAGGACCGCACCGTGGTGCGGCCGTGGCTGGCGGCGGTGCAGGATGCCGCCGGACGTCCGCAGGACGCGTTGGCGACCTGGGTGGCCTTCCAGCAGGAGCAGTTGCCGCACCGGCTGCCGCTGCCGCCGCTGGGCCAGGCCCCGGCGCAATGGCCGCCGCTGGCCCCGATCGACCCGCAGAACCAGGCGCGGCCGCTGTTCGTGTGGGGCGCGCCGGGCAGTGGCGTGGAGCGGGTGATCGCGGTGATCGACGCGGCCAGCCCGGTGCTGCGCGGCGACCGCTTCGGCCCGCAGCCGCCGACCGACGGCCTGCAGCGCTTCCGCAGCGTCGAGGAACTGGACAGCGGTGCGCTCGACGGCGCGGCGCTGGTCGCCGAGTGGCGCGCGCAGCTGCCGGCACGCGGCGTCGCCGACGGCAACATCGTCGACTGGCTGCTGTGGTGGGACAACGCGCTGCTGCGCGCGCTGCGCCCGCACCTGCCGGAAGGGCGGCTGCTGGTGGTGCTGCGCGATCCGCGCGACATGCTGCTGGACTGGCTGGCCAACGGCGCCCCGGCGCCGCTGGGCCTGGCCTCGCCGGAAACCGGCGCGCAGTGGCTGGCGGCGGTGCTGGCGCAGGTCGCCGACCTGCACGAGCAGGATCTGTATCCGCATCATCTGGTGCGCCTGGACGGCACCGAGCACGATCCGGCCGGCGTGGCGGCGGCGCTGGAGCAGGCGTTCGGCGTGCCGTTCCCGGCCATCGCCACGGTCGGCCCGCCGCGCCTGGCCGCCGGCCATTGGCGCGCCTATGCCGGCCCGCTGTCCGCCGCGTTCGCGCTGCTGACGCCGGTGGCGGTCCGCCTTGGCTACCCTGAAACCTGATTTCCCACGGAGCTTCCCGCATGCGTCTTCGCAGTGACAGCCTGCAGCCCGGCCATCCCATCCCGGCGACCTACGCGATGGGCCAGGCCGACGGCTTCGGCGGCAACCGCAACCCCCACCTGGCCTGGGACGCGGTGCCGGCCGGCACCCAATCCTTCGCCCTGCTGTGCGTCGATCCGGACGTGCCGACCGTGGCCGAGATGGTCGGCCGCGACGACGTCCAGATCCCGGTCGCACAGCCGCGCACCGAATTCGTGCATTGGGTGGCGGTGGACCTGCCGGCCGACCTGCGCGCGATCGCCGAGGGCAGCGCCAGCGACGGCGTGGTCGCCAAGGGCAAGCAGCACCCGCCCGGCCTGGACGGTGCGCGGCAGGGACTGAACAGCTACACCGACTGGTTCGCCGGCGACGCGGCGATGGGCGGCGACTACTACGGCTACGACGGCCCGTACCCGCCGGCCAACGACCTGCGCGTGCATCGCTATTTCTTCCGCCTGTTCGCGCTGGACGTGGCGCGCTTGGACGTCCCGGCGCGTTTCACTGCGGCCGACGCCCTGCGCGCGATGCAGGGCCATGTGCTGGCAGAGGCCAGCCTGTACGGTACCTACAGCCTCAATCCAGCAGCGAAGTGAGCCAAAGCCCCTCTCTCAAGGAGACAAGGGCGAAGCCGTAGCCCCTCTCCCACCGGGAGAGGGGTTGGGGTGAGGGTCCGGAGCGCGCAGCGCCTCGCCGACTTAACCCCTCACGCCGCCGGCAACCACAGCAGCAGCGCCGCGCCCAGCACGATGCGGTACACCGCGAACGCGGTGAAGCGGTGCGACTTGATGTAGCCCAGCAGCCACTTCACCACCACGAAGCCGGTCACCATCGAGGCGACGAAGGCCAGCGCCACGTCGCCCCAGTTCTCGTTGCCCAGCCCGCCGTCCTTGTACAACTCCAGGAACGAGTACGCACTGGCCGCGAACATGGTCGGGATGCCGAGCAGGAAGGCGAACTCGGCCGCGGCCGAGCGCTTGCTCAGGCCCAGCAGCATCGCCAGAAAGATCGTCGCCGCCGAACGCGAGGTACCGGGAAACACGCCGGCCACCACCTGCGCCAGGCCGACCGCGATCGCCACCGTCCAGGTCACCGTCTCGCGTTCCGGTAGGCGTGCGGCGAAGTACTCGGCCACCAGCATCCACACGCCGCCGATCACCAGCGCCCAGGCCACCGGCTCCACATTGTCGGGCAACTGCCAGCCGGCCTTGCGCACCACCAGGCCGACCACCGCGGTCACCAGAAAGGCCGCGCCCAGCTTGAACGCGTAGTCGCGGTTGGCGCGGTCGCCCAGGCCGGTGGCCAGGTCCCACAGGCGCTGCCGGAACACCAGGGTGGTGGCCAGGATCGCGCCGGCCTGGATCACGATGTTGAAGAAGTCCGAACGGTGGCCGAGCCAGCGCTCGGCGATCAACAGGTGCCCGGTGCTGGAGATGGGCAGGAATTCGGTCAGGCCTTCGATGATGCCCAGCAGCAGGGCCGACAGCAGATCGCTCATGGGGGAAGAGGGTCGCGTTTGGGGGAGGGGAAGCTGCGCAAGGATAGAGCATCCGCTTGCGCGCCATTTTGGTGCGTTCAGGCGTGAATGCACCAGTAAAGTGCAGTGCAGTTGCATCGTTCGCGTGCACGCTTCAGCAGAATCAAGGGCTTGTGAGTGCCACATGATTGGCATGGCGATTGCTGATACTCGCCCACGCCCTTCACAACCCGAGGTTGCATCGATGTCTGTGGAAACTATTGAGAAGCTGGTCAAGGACAACAAGATCGAGTTCGTCGACCTGCGCTTCGTCGACATGCGCGGCGTGCAGCAGCACGTCACCTTCCCGGTCAGCATCATCGAGCCGGCGCTGTTCGAGGAAGGCAAGATGTTCGACGGCAGCTCGATCGCCGGCTGGAAGGGCATCAACGAGTCGGACATGGTCCTGCTGCCCGACGCCGAAACCGCCTTCGTCGATCCGTTCATGGCCGATCCGACCCTGGTGCTGACCTGCGACATCCTCGACCCGGCCACCATGCAGAGCTACGGCCGCGACCCGCGCGGCGTGGCCAAGCGCGCCGAGGCCTACCTGAAGTCCAGCGGCATCGCCGACCAGGCGTTCTTCGGCCCGGAGCCGGAATTCTTCATCTTCGACGGCGTGCGCTTCGGCAACGAGATGGGCCACACCTTCTTCAAGATCGATTCGGAAGAAGCGGCCTGGAGCAGCGGCAGCAAGATCGAAGGCGGCAACAGCGGCTACCGTCCGGCGGTCAAGGGCGGCTACTTCCCGGTGCCGCCGACCGACTCGCTGCAGGACCTGCGCGCGGAGATGTGCAAGACCCTGGAGCAGGTCGGCATCGAAGTCGAAGTGCACCACCACGAAGTGGCCACCGCCGGCCAGTGCGAGATCGGCACCAAGTTCAACTCGCTGGTGAAGAAGGCCGACGAGCTGATGATGCTCAAGTACATCATCAAGAACGTCGCCTACCGCAACGGCAAGACCGCGACCTTCATGCCCAAGCCGATCGTCGGCGACAACGGCTCGGGCATGCACGTGCACCAGTCGCTGGCCAAGGGCGGCACCAACCTGTTCTCCGGCGACGGCTACGGCGGCCTGTCGCAGATGGCGCTGTGGTACATCGGCGGCATCTTCAAGCACGCCAAGGCGATCAACGCCTTCACCAACTCCGGCACCAACAGCTACAAGCGCCTGGTCCCGGGCTTCGAGGCGCCGGTGATGCTGGCCTACTCGGCGCGCAACCGCTCGGCCTCGTGCCGCATTCCGTGGGTGTCCAACCCGAAGGCGCGCCGCATCGAGATCCGTTTCCCGGATCCGTTGCAGTCCGGCTACCTGACCTTCGCCGCGCTGATGATGGCCGGCCTGGACGGCATCAAGAACCAGATCGACCCGGGCGCGCCCAGCGACAAGGACCTGTACGACCTGCCGCCGGAAGAGGAGAAGCAGATCCCGCAGGTGTGCTCCAGCCTCGACCAGGCGCTGGAAGCGCTGGACGCCGACCGCGAGTTCCTCAAGGCCGGCGGCGTGTTCACCGACGACTTCATCGACGGCTACATCGCGCTGAAGATGCAGGAAGTGACCAAGTTCCGCGCGGCCACGCACCCGCTGGAATACCAGCTGTACTACGCCAACTGAGTTCCACGCGCGGCGATGGCGAAGGCTTCCCCTCCCTCCTTCGCCATCGCCGCCACCTGCCCGGCTGGGGAGCCGCGCAGGTGGTCCGCGTCCGTCATCGCGTCATCGCTCGTCCAGGGGATGTATCGCGCAACACAGCGCTTGCGTGCCGTGGGACACGTTCCCTCCCACGTCGCCGTCGCCGCCGCACCGTGGGTGCGGTGGGCCTCGGCGTGATCCACGGAACGCATCGCGCAGCAACACCCGCGCCGTTCGCGGCGCGGTCGATGGGCCCAGTGCCGGTCGGCCTTCGGCGGCCGGTTCCTTCCACCAACGGGGTATGCGCATGAAACTGATCACCGCCATCATCCGGCCATTCAAGCTCGACGAGGTCCGCGAGGCCTTGTCGCAGGCTGGGGTGTCCGGCATCACCGTCACCGAGGTCAAGGGCTTCGGTCGGCAGAAGGGCCACACCGAGTTGTATCGGGGTGCCGAATACGTCGTCGACTTCCTGCCCAAGATCAAGATCGAGACCGTGGTGACCGACGAACGTCTGGATGCCGTGGTCGAGGCGATCCAGGGCGCGGCCGGCACCGGCAAGATCGGCGACGGCAAGATCTTCGTCACCGCCATCGAGCAGGTCGTCCGTATCCGTACCGGCGAAATCGGCGCCGATGCGCTCTAACCCCACCTTGGAGCCCTTCATGAAGACAGGTCTGTTCGCCGGGTGGAAAGCCCGGTTCTATGCGGTGTGCATGCTGATGCTGGTCAGCGCGATGGCGATCGGCGTGCCCGGCAAGGCCTTTGCCCAGGCCGAAGTCACCCCGGCGCCGACGCCGGATGTGGTCACCGAACAACTGACGCCGCCACCGGCGCCGGCCGCCGCGCCGGCCGCGGCCGCCGCCGCGCCGGTGGTGGACAAGGGCGACGTCGCCTGGATGCTCACCTCCACGCTGCTGGTGCTGCTGATGGTGGTGCCCGGCCTGGCGCTGTTCTACGGCGGCATGGTCCGCGCCAAGAACGTGCTGTCGGTGCTGATCCAGGTCGGCGTGGTGTTCTCGCTGATCGCGGTGCTGTGGGTGGTCTACGGCTACAGTCTGGCGTTCGCCGACGGCGGTCCGTTCATCGGCACGCTGCACAAGGCGCTGCTGGCCGGGGTCGACACCACCACGCTGGCCGACACCTTCTCCAAGGGCTTCAAGCTGCCGGAGTACGTGTTCGTCGCGTTCCAGCTGACCTTCGCCGGCATCACCGGCGCGCTGATCGTCGGCGCCTTCGCCGAGCGGGTGAAGTTCGCCGCGGTGCTGCTGTTCGTGGTCATCTGGTTCACCTTCGGCTACCTGCCGCTGGCGCACATGGTGTGGTCGGCCCCGGGCTTCCTGTTCGGCAAGGGCGCGCTGGACTTCGCCGGCGGCACCGTGGTCCACATCAACGCCGGTGTCGCCGGCCTGGTCGGTTCCTACTTCGTCGGCAAGCGCCTGGGCTTCGGCCACAACGCGCTGAAGCCGCACAACGTGACCCTGACCTTCGTCGGCGCCTCGCTGCTGTGGGTGGGCTGGTTCGGCTTCAACGCCGGCTCGGCGCTGGAAGCCAACGCCACCGCGGCGCTGGCCTTCCTCAACACCCTGCTGGCCACCGCCGCGGCGGTGCTGGCCTGGTCGCTGACCGAGAAGGTGGTCAAGGGCAAGTCCTCGGCGCTGGGCGTGGCTTCGGGCATGGTCGCCGGCCTGGTCGGCATCACCCCGGCCGCAGGGACCGTCGGACCGTTCGGTGCCATCGCCATCGGCGTGGCGGCCGGGGTGATCTGCGTGTGGGGCGTGACCGGGCTGAAGAAGCTGCTCAATGCCGATGACACCCTGGACGTGTTCGGCGTGCACGGCGTCGGCGGCATCGTCGGTGCGATCCTCACCGGCGTGTTCACCGACAAGGCGCTGGGCGGCATGGGCTATGCCGAGGGCGTGACCATGGGCCACCAGGTGGTAGTGCAGGCCGAAGGCGTGCTGATCACCGTCGGCTGGATCGGCGTGGTCTCGGTGGTCGGCTTCCTGATCGCCAAGCTGGTGTTCGGCCTGCGCGTGTCGGAAGACGCCGAGCGCGAGGGCCTGGACATCACCTCGCATGGCGAATCCGCCTACGAGTCCTGAGGTTCGTCGGCCCGCGACGGCGGTCGCGGGCCTTGTCGCAATGCGTGCGGCCGGTGCTGGTGGCCGGCCCACGCGACCGCGGCTTTCGCCGGCGCTTCCTGGGGGGAAGCGCCGGCCATTCTCCAGCGATCGAGGTATTCCGCGTGGCCATTCGCCTCGCCACACCCCCCTGTCCCCGCAACACCGCGCTCTGCAGCGCGATCCAAGGCCAAGCAGCACTGTCCGCCGGCCCGGAGGCGGTCCCGCGCCGCGCCGGTGGCGGGATTGTGGTCCGCGTCACGCGTCGCCGCCCCGTGCCGACCGCCAGGCTTTGCACTACATTGGTGCAATGGCCATGAACAGCACGCCGCCCCCGCTTTCCGCACTCGGTACCCCGGTGGTCTGGGCCGATGCCGACGGCCGCCTGCGCGGCGCCAACCCCGCCTTCGCGCGCTGGCTCGGGGTCAGCGTACGGCGCCTGCTCGACCAGCCGCTGGCCTCGCTGGAAGTGCAGGGCGATGCGCTGGCGCGGTTCCTGCGCAACGACGAGCGCGACGTGCTGCGCCTGCACCGCATGGCCCTGGCCGTGCCCGGGGAGCCGCCGCGCTTCGCCGAGGGCTGGCTGTCGCGGCTGGACGACGGCGGCTGGCTGCTGGAAGCGCACCCGGTCGACGAGTTCCCCACGCTGGACCCGGCGCAGGCCCTGCCGAACGCGCTCAGCGCGGCACTGAAGGGCCTGGCCCACGAACTGCGCAATCCGCTGGCCGGGCTCAAGGGCGCGGCGCAGCTGCTGGCGCGACGCGCCCAGCACCGCGACGAGGACGAACGCGAACTGATCGAGCTGATCGGCGCGGAGATCGAGCGCCTCAACAGCCTGCTCGACCAACTGCTGTCGCCGGCGCCGGCGCGGCCGCACGCCATGCTCAACATCCATGCGGTGCTGGAGCGGGTCCTGCGCCTGGCCGAGAACGAAGGCGGCTGGTCGGTACGCCTGCAGCGCGACTACGACCCCAGCATTCCCGAATTCCTCGGCGACGCCGACCGCCTCACCCAGGCGGTGTGGAACCTGGTGCGCAACGCGATCCAGGCCGGCGCCGCGCAGGTCACCCTGCGCACCCGCGTCGAGCACGGCCAGCGCATCCGCGACCGCGTGCATGCGCGCGGGCTGCGCCTGGAGATCGTCGACGACGGCCGCGGCGTGCCAGAGGAGCTGGCCGAACACCTGTTCCTGCCGCTGGTCAGCGGCCGCGCCGAAGGCAGTGGCCTGGGCCTGGCGCTGGCCCAGCAGGTGGCGCGCGAGCATGCCGGCTCGCTGACCTACCGCTCCCGCCCCGGCCACACCGTGTTCACCCTGCTGCTGCCGCAGAGCGCAGCGGATTCCGATTAGGAGCACTGCGATGACCGACTCCCTGCAAGGAACGCAACGTATCTGGGTGGTCGACGACGACCGTTCGGTGCGCTTCGTGCTGTCCACCGCCCTGCGCGATGCCGGCTACAGCGTCGACGGCTTCGACAGCGCCGCCGCCGCGCTGCAGGCGCTGGCGCAGCGGCCCATGCCCGACCTGCTGTTCACCGACGTGCGCATGCCCGGCGACGATGGCCTGGTGCTGCTGGACAAGCTCAAGGCCGCGCATCCGCAACTGCCGGTGATCGTGATGTCCGCCTACACCGACGTGGCCAGCACCGCCGGCGCGTTCCGCGGCGGCGCCCACGAGTTCCTGTCCAAGCCCTTCGACCTGGACGACGCGGTGGCGCTGGCCGCGCGCGCGCTGCCCGATGCCGGCAGTGCCGCGGCGCCGGCGGCGGCGGCGCCGGCCGGGCAGGGCAGCACCGAACTGATCGGCGACACCCCGGCGATGCGCGCGCTGTTCCGCGCCATCGGCCGGCTGGCGCAGGCGCCGCTGTCGGTGCTGATCAACGGCGAGACCGGCACCGGCAAGGAGCTGGTCGCGCACGCGCTGCACACCGAGTCGCCGCGCGCGCGCAAGCCGTTCGTGGCGCTCAACACCGCCGCGATCCCGGCCGAACTGCTGGAGAGCGAACTGTTCGGCCACGAGGCCGGCGCCTTCACCGGCGCGCAGCGCCGCCACATCGGCCGCTTCGAGCAGGCCGACGGCGGCACCCTGTTCCTCGACGAGATCGGCGACATGCCGCTGCCGCTGCAGACCCGCCTGCTGCGCGTGCTGGCCGAGAACGAATTCTTCCGCGTCGGCGGCCGCGAACTGATCCGGGTCGACGTGCGGGTCATCGCCGCCACCCACCAGGATCTGGAGGCGCTGGTCGAACAGGGCCGCTTCCGCGCCGACCTGCTGCACCGCCTGGACGTGGTGCGGCTGCAGTTGCCGCCGCTGCGCGAGCGCCGCGCCGACGTGCCGCAACTGGCCGAGAACTTCCTGGCGATGGCCGCGCGCAAGCTCGACACCCCGCCCAAGCGGCTGGCGCCGGCGGCGCTGGACGCGCTGCGCGCCTATCCGTGGCCGGGCAACGTGCGCGAGCTGGAGAACGTGTGCTGGCGCCTGGCCGCGCTGGCGCCGGCGGAGATCATCGACGCCGGCGACGTCGAAGCGGCGCTGCTGCGCGGCGGCCGCCGCGAACGCAGCGGCGACGGCGGCGAGTGGGACACGCAGCTGTCGGCCTGGGCGCAGCAGCGCCTGGCCGACGGCGCCGAGGGCCTGCATGCCGAGGCCCGCGAGCGCTTCGACAAGGCGCTGCTGGAAGTGGCCCTGCGCTTCACCCAGGGCCGCCGCGCCGAAGCCGCCGCGCGCCTGGGCGTGGGCCGCAACACCGTCACCCGCAAGCTGGGGCCGGGGCGGCGGCGGCGCTGAGGGGTGGGATTGGGGAGTCGGGATTGGGGATTCGCAACGGCGAGGTCCCTTGGGCGGGCGTCGCCCGCTGCGTGAAACCCTTGCTGCGGTGTGCCTGACAGGGCATTGCGCCGAGCTACATGGCGTTACGCTTTCGCGAATCCCGGTTCTCAACAGCCGCAGGCTGGTCATCCCCAATCCCCAATCCCCAATCCCCAATCCCACCCGACTAGACTGCACGCCGTGCGCCTTCATGAGGTCTGCACGGCTGCCCCTCTAATTTCGTCCTGACACAGGAGTCGATGTCGATGCGTTACGGATTGCCCCTCGCCGCGAGCGCCCTGCTGATGCTGGCCGCGTGCAGCAGCGCGCCGCCCAAGGCCCCGCCGCCGCCGTCCAAGGCGCCGCCGCTGCCCAGCGCCGGCACCGTGCAGCAGGCGCAGGCCGTGCTGGCGCCGGCGTCCGGCAGCCTGGTCAGCGGCAAGCTTTCCCTGGTCGCCGCCCCCGGCGGCGTGCGCATCACCGGTACGCTCGGCGGCCTGCAACCCAACCGCAGCTTCGCCTTCCACGTGCACGAGCGCGGCGACTGCAGCGCGGCCGATGCCAGCAGCGCCGGCGGCCACTTCAATCCGCTCGGCGCGCCGCATGGCCGCGCCGGCAACGGCCCGCACCACGCCGGCGACATGGACAACCTCACCGCCAATGCCGACGGCACCGCCCAGGTCGACGTGCTGCTGCGCGGCGTGGTGCTCGGCGGCGGCGCCGCCAACGACATCGTCGGCCGCGCACTGGTCGCGCATGCCGATCCGGACGACTACCGCAGCCAGCCGGCCGGCAACGCCGGCGCACGCGTGGCCTGCGGCGTGATCCGCCCGCTGCGCTGACATCGCATCGCTACTTCCGCCCGGGTCCGCCTGGGAGGTCCGTCCGCATCCTGCGGCTCTGTAATGAAGGAGAACCCCGTGCGTCGTACCCTTCCCAGTCTGCTGTTCCTGGCCACCACCCTGGCGCTGAGCGCCTGCAAGCGCGACGAACCGGCGGCCACGCCGGCGCCGACCCCCGAACCCGCCGCCGCCCCCGCGGCCAGCGCGCCGCCGGCCGCCCCCAACGCCACCGGCAGCGCCAGCGCCTCGCTCAGCCCGACCCAGGGCAACGCAGTGGCCGGCGAGGTCAAGTTCACCACCGTCGACGGCGCCGTGCACGTCACCGGCACCATCACCGGGCTCAAGCCCAACAGCGAGCACGGCTTCCACATCCATGAGTTCGGCGATTGCAGCGCGCCCGACGGCAGCAGCGCCGGCGGCCACTTCAACCCGGCCAAGACCGAGCACGGCCAGGTCGGCAGCGATCCGCACCACGGCGGCGACATGCCGAACCTCAAGGCCGACGCCGAGGGCAAGGCGACCATCGATGCGGCGGTGTCCAACAACGTCAACATCGGCAAGGGCGACGGCTTCGATATCCTCAACCACGCGGTGATCGTCCACGCCGACCCGGACGACTACAAGAGCCAGCCCACCGGCAACGCCGGCGGCCGCCTGGCCTGCGGCGTGATCAAGGGCGACGCGGCGGCTGCGCCGGCGCAGTAAGCGTGCGCGAATGCCGTCACGTCACGCTGCCGGCGTCCGCGTTGCGGGCGTCGGCACTGCGGGCCTTGGACGGCAACGTGCCTAAACGCTGCTGAGATCCGGGAACCGGCTTGAGGCGGGACAGGTCGCGGTCCAATGACGTCGGCCGGCTCGCCCGTTGCGATCAGGGACGACCGGATTCCTCTAGCTGTTGGCGGACCTGCATCAGGGCGAAGCCCAGCAGGTTTTCACCTTGCCACATCGTAGGATCGACTGCGCGCGGGTCGTCTGCCGCCAAGCCGATGCCCCAGATCCGGTCGACCGGACTCGCCTCGACCAGCACACGATCCCCGGTCCCCAGCAGGAACGCTCTCAGCGCTGCATGCTGACCGAACTTGCCCACGTTGCCCTCGATGACCAACTGCATGCGGGCACTGCGCCAGGTGAATTCATCGAAACCGTGGACCTCCCGCCCGATCGCCTTGGCCTCCCCGGGGTGCGCTGCGGCCAGAATGCGGGCGCAGGCTGCGTGATCGCCGAATAGCCGCGCCTTGCCGGCCATCATGTAGTGCTCGGCCGTCGGGTAAGACACCGAATCGAGCACAAAAGGCGCTTCGAACCATTGGCTGAAGCAGCTACGGTCGATAAGGCCGGGCTGCTTCGGCGTGTGCCCCCAGAAGTGGACGAACTTGAGGTGTTCGCCCGCGTGCCGGCTTGCGCACAGCGCTTCGACCGTCAACACGTTTTGCATGGATGCTCTCGCTCAGAATCAAGCGTCTGCGCACCGCTGCGACGCCACGGTGCTCAGACAGTGCCGCGGATGATGAAACACGCCGGTGTCCCACTGCATGTCGCCATGGCAGGCCTGAAGCAGAACAGGCATCGCACTCTGTACGAATCGCGCACCGGCTCGAAGCGCATGCCGGCGCGCTCGCTCCGGCCGGGCGATGCAAGCGCCGGTAGCCGTGCCGACGCCGCTCAGGCCGCCAGCAACGCCTGCTTCGCGTCCTGCCCGCTCTCGCAGTGCACGTACAGCACCGGCAGGCCGTGGGCTTCCAGCACCGCGGCCAGTTGCCGCTGCCGTGCCAGATACTGCTCGTAGACCCGCTGCAGGCGCTCGCAGTCCTGGCGGTCGTAGGCGTAGTGGGCGCACCAGCTGGCCGGATCGAACAGGGCCATGCGCACCTCGCCGCCGCGGTAGCGCAGCAGCGGCTCGGGCGGGGCCTGCAGCCATTCTTCCTGGTCCGGCGCCAGCAGCGCGGTCTCGATCAGCGGCCACAGCGGCGCCAGGCCCTGGTTGTCGTACTGCATCGACATCATCGCCGCCAAGTCGTTGCCGGTGAGGTAGCGGGCATGCTCGACCTGCGCGCCAAAGCCTTGCTGCGCCAGCAGCGCGGTATCGGCCTGGGCCATGCCCTGCGCCAGCAGCACCTCTTCCAGTGCCGCAGCCACCGCCTGCACGGTGTGGTCGGGGCCGCTGAGCAGGAACGGCACGATCCGCAGCGCGCCGCCGCGCAGGCCGGCGTCGGCCTGGAACGGCAATGGCACGCTGCCGTCGGCATCGCTGCCGAAGGCCAGCAGGCGTGGGCCGTCGGCGCGGCCCGGCGCGCGGGCGCCGAGTTCCTCCAGGCGCCGGTGCAGCGGCCAGCCCGGGCGCAGCGCCTCGGCCGGGTCGAAATGCGCGCCGGCCAGGCTCAGGTCCAGCTCGCGCACCGCCGGTACCAGCTGCGCCAGGTCGCGGCCGACCTTCTCGGCCAGTTCGGCGGCCTGCGCGTGCGGCAGCGCCGGATGCGCCGGTTCGCGCCCGGAGGACAGTTCCAGGGCGATCACCCCGCGGGCGTGGCTGTTGGCGAAGGCTTGGGTCATGGGATTGGCGGTTGGCCCGTCGCGGGCGCATAGCTACACTCGCTTCATTATGCCTGCGCTAACGTGCAGGCCATGTCCCCGACTCCCCTCGCGCGAGGTAATCCCATGCCAGCAGCCCGTCCCGTCGCCATCCTCGGCGGCGTCCGCATTCCGTTTTGCCGGCAGAACACGGCGTACGCGGATGTCGGGAACCTCGGCATGTCGGTGCGCACGCTGGGCGCGCTGGTCGAGCGTTACGGCCTGCACGGGCAGCAATTGGGCGAAGTGGCGATGGGTGCCGTGATCAAGCACTCCAGCGACTGGAACCTGGGCCGCGAAGCCGCGCTGTCCTCCGGGCTGTCGCCGCTGACCCCGGGCATCACCCTGCAGCGCGCCTGCGGCACCAGCCTGGACAGCGTCATCACCGTGGCCAACAAGATCGCGCTGGGGCAGATCGAGTCGGGCATCGGCGGCGGCTCGGACACCACCTCCGAGGTGCCGATCGTCTACGGCAAGAAGCTGCGCGCGCGGCTGCTGGCGGCCAACCGCGCCAAGAGCGCCGGCGACAAGCTGCGCGCGCTGACCCGCGGCTTCAAGTTCGCCGAGCTCAAGCCCGAGTTCCCGGGCGTGGCCGAGCCGCGCACCGGCAAGAGCATGGGCGACCACTGCGAGGACATGGCCAAGCAGTGGAACATCTCGCGCGATTCGCAGGACGCCTGGGCGGTGTCCTCGCACCACAAGCTGGCCGCCGCCTACGAGCGCGGCTTCTTCGCCGACCTGATCGCGCCGTTCCGCGGCGTGGAGCGCGACAACATCCTGCGTCCGGACACCTCGCTGGAGAAGCTGGCCACGCTGAAGCCGGCGTTCGACAAGGTCAGCGGCCGCGGCACCTTGACCGCGGCCAACTCGACCCCGCTGACCGATGGCGCCGCCGCGGTGCTGCTGGCCTCGGAAGAATGGGCGCAGGCGCACGGCCATGCGCCGATGGCCTACCTGCGCGATGCGCAGGTGTCGGCGGTGGATTTCGTGCACGGCGAAGGCCTGCTGATGGCGCCGACCGTGGCCGTGCCGGAGATGCTCAAGCGCCATGGCCTGCGCCTGCAGGACTTCGACATCTACGAGATCCACGAGGCCTTCGCCGCGCAGGTGCTGTGCACCCTGCGCGCCTGGGAGAGCGAGGACTACTGCCGCACCCGGCTGGGCCTGGACGCGCCGCTGGGGCAGATCGACCCGGCCAAGATCAACCCGCTGGGCTCGTCGCTGGCCACCGGCCATCCGTTCGCCGCGACCGGCGCGCGTATCGTCGCCACTGTCGCCAAGCAGCTGGTCGAACGCGGCGGCGGCCGCGCGCTGATCTCGATCTGCACCGCCGGCGGCATGGGCGTGGTGGCGATCGTCGAACGCTGAGCCTGGCCGCACGCACGCACGCGTGCGACCGCCCCCGCTGGGCGCCCCGGCGCGACCACCGGTCCTTGCCCGGTTGCGCCGCCGGCGCTGATCGCGCCGCTTCCGTCGCGCTACCATGCCCCGGAGTCGCCCGCGCCACGCGGGCGCCACGGTGCGCAGGGGGCGCAGGCCATGACCGAGCAGGGCAGTTTCAATCCGTACCAGGCGCCAAGCGTCGCCACGCCGTCCAGCCAGCCGCCGCCGTTGCCGGGCGAGACGCTGTGGCGCGATGGCAACGAGCTGTTGTGCCTGCGCGACACGCCGTTCCCGCCGCACTGCGTGAAGTGTGGGGTGGCGCTACGCAACGACGAGCTGAAGAAGCGCACCTTCTACTGGCACGCGCCGGGCTGGTACGTGCTGATCCTGGTGAGCATCCTGGTCTATGCGATCGCGGCGCTGGTCGCACGCAAGCGCAGCAGCCACGTGCTCGGGATGTGCGCAGAGCATCGGCGCCGACGCATCCGGTTCATCCTGCTGGGGGTGGGCGCCTTCGTTGCCGCTCCGCTGCTGGGATTCGCCATTGGCGGCGATCTCGGGTTCGGGGTGGGAACGGCGGTGTTCCTGGTCATGCTGATCTGGGGCATGTTCGGTGCGCGCATCCTGGTGCCGCGCCGGATGGACGAGCGCTATGCGCGCTACAAGGGCCTGGCGCCGGAGTTCCTGGCGCGCCTGCCGATGCTGCCGCCCTATTTGCGGCGCTGAGCCGGTGGACGCGGCCTGCTGTCCGGGCGTTGATCGGTGCACGAGGCGCAGTTGCGTCCAGCGATCTCCGTGACGCGCTTTTGCAACGGAACAGCGGTGCCGCAGCGCGGTCTCGCGGGGACCGCGTAGGAGCGGCTTCAGCCGCGACGGGCTTACCGGGAACGCCCGTCGCGGCTGAAACCGCTCCTACGAGACAGCGTCATGCGTGGCGAAAGCAGGGTATTCGAGGTGTACTGAAGCCGCTCTTCTTCCCCTGTGTGTCCCGCGCTCAGTCCTGCAGACGCGGAAACCCATGCTCGTCGCGGCGTTCCGTACCGCCCGGCTCCGGCGCGATCGCGGTCACCGGCGCGACCGGTTCCGGCAGCGGCTGGGTGGGCTCGCCGCGCTGCACGCGCAGCGCATTGGCGTAGCAGCGCTGCGCCGCGAGCATGTCGCCGGCGTCGGCGTAGCCGTCGCCGAATACCTCCCAGGCCTCGGCGCCGGCGCCGAGTGCCAGCGCGCGGTGCAGGAATTCCTCGGCCTGCGGCCATTGCTGCTGGTGGCGGGCCAGGCGCGCCAGGGTCAGCAGCAGCGCCGGGCTGTCCGGATGCGCCTGCAGCCAGCGCTGCGCACTGGCGCGGCGCGAGTCGTACTTCTCCACCGGCAGGCGTCCGTACAGCGCGGCCAGGCCTTCGTCCCAGCGCGTGTCCAGGGCCTGTTCCAGGCTGCGCAGCGCCGCATCGTCCCAGCGCAGCGCCGCCGCGCGCACTGCATAGGCGGCGACCACCGCCGGCTCGCTACGCAGCGATTTGGGCAGGCTCTCCCAACGCTCGGCCAGGGCATTGGCATCGGCGGCCTGATCCAGCGAGGCCGCGGCCAGGCGCGTTTCCAGCGTGGTGATCGCCTCCAGCGGCAAGGCCTGCTGCTGGCGGATCGCGCCGAGCTGGCCATAGGCCTCGCCGGCACGGCCGATGCGGGTCAGCGCCTCGGTGCGCAGCAACAGTCCGCGCGGCGGCAGCGGCTGCGCCGCGGCCACGTCCAACGCATTGATCGCATCGACCGGGCGCTGCTGCTCCAGATGCAGTTCGGCCTGCAGCAGCGCATGCGCGGCGGCATCGCGTTCGGCCAGGCGCCGCAGGTGGCGCTCGGTCGCCTCGCGGTCGCCGCGCGCATCGGCCGCGCGCACCGCGGCGATCAGGGCGATGGCGCTGACCTCCGGATCCTCCGCAGCGGCATTGAGTTGCTTCTCGGCCCGCGTCCACTGGCCGGCATGGGCGGCGGCCAGGCCATCGAGCAGGCGCGCGCGCGACTGCTTGCGGCGGCGCCGGCCCCAGGCGCGGAACGGAAAGCTCAGCACGTTCCACAGCAGCCACAGCGCCAAGAACGCGATCACCAGCAGCAGCGAGGCCTGCGGCAGCGAGGCGATGTAGTCGGTGCCGCCGATGCGCACGATCACCTCGCCCAGCTGGCGCACCGGGTCCTGTCCCAGCCATTGCGCACCGATCACGCCCAGCGCGATGACGATTAACAGCACGATCAGGGAACGAAGCGATTTCATGACGGGCTCCTTGCGTCGCGCATCGCGCGCAACTGCTGCAGGGTGGTGCCGAGTTCGGGAATGGTCGGGCGCAGATCGGCGTTGGCCAGGGTGCGCAGCGCGGCGCGGCGTTCGCGCAGCTGCGGCGACTCCGGCCACAGCCGCGCCAGCCAGCGCCCGGCATCGCCCAGCGCGCTGCGATAGCCGCGCGTGTCGCCGCGTTCCAGCGCCGCGCGCGCCAGGGTCAGGTCGAGCTGCAGCGCATCGTGGGCGGCGACGCGCTCCGAGCCGGCGGCCAGTACGCCGCCCTGCGAAGGACGGATCTTCACCAGCGGCGCTAGCAGGCGCTGCCACAGCGGCTGTTGCGCGCTCTCCGGCAGTTGCGTGGGCAACGTGGACAAGCTGGCGGCGAAGGCATCCAGTTGCGCCGCCAGGCGTGCCTGCGGCCCGTCGCCCAGCGCATCCAGGGCGGTGCGTTCCTGCAGCAGCGCCTGCCGCAGGTTGAGGAATTGCGGATCGTCGATGCCGTCCAGCACGCCGCTGGCCAGGGCGTAGGCGCGCCGCGCCCCGGCCGCGTCGCCGGCCAGCAGCAGCCGCTGCTGGCCCTGGTTGAGCAGCAGTTCGACCTCGTCCAGGCGCAGTGCCTGCGCGCCGTGGCGGTTGGAGTCGGCGAGCTTGGCGACATTGGCCTCCAGCAGCGCGCTGCGCTGGCTCAGCCCGAGCATCTCGTCGCGCAGCACGCGGTTGGTGCTGGCCGCGTCCTGCAGCCGCTGCGCGGTGGCGCGCTGGTCGCGGCGCAGGCTGTCCTGGGCCTGCTGCAAGGCCTGCAGTTGCTGCTGCAGGTCCGACTGCTGGGCCAGTTCGCGCGCGCTGTGCGCCTGCCACCAGTCCCAGCCACGCCAGCCGGCGAACGCCAACGCGGCGAGCGTGGCGAGCACCAGCAGCAACCAGATCCAGCGCGTGGAACGGCGAGGCGTGATCGGGATTTCGTCGGTCATCGGCAGCGTCCTGGGGGTTCGTCGCCCGTCGCGAGCAAGGCGGCGGGCGGCGCGGCACCGCCGGAGCATGGCGTGAGCGGCACCGTGGCTGCAACCCGGGTGCCGGCCCGCGTTCAGCGAGGTGGCGAGCGCGTCACGATCGCAGCGGCAGCAGCGACCAGGTGCTGCGGCATCGGCCCGGCCGCCTGCGCGACATCGACGAAGCCAAGGTCCGCGGCCAGGGCCGCCAGGCGCGCACTGGCCGCGACCACCGGCCGCGCGCGCCAGGCCTGCGCCAGATCCTCGGGCAACTGCGCCAGCACTTGCTGCAGCGCCTCGCCGCTGCTCAGCGCCAGCACCCCGGGTGCGGCCACACGCAGGCGGGCGAGGTCGGCCGGGCGCAGCCGCACCGGTTCGCGTACGTACACATCGGCCCGCAGCAGCGGCGTACCGCGCGCTTGCAGGTGCGCGGCGATCAGCCCGCGCCCGCCGGGGGCGGTGATCAGTCCTACCGGCAGGGCGGATGCCGCCAGTTCCGGCAGCGCCAGCAGGCCGTCGCTATCCATCCGCGCCGGTGTCGCCACGTCGGCCACGCCGTGCTGGCGCAACGCCCGCGCCGTGCCCGCGCCCACCGCCAGCCAGCACTGGCCAGGGCGTGCCGCCAGCGGCTGCAGCGCCGCCGCCGCGCGTACTGCGGCCGGGCTGCTGACGATGACCCGCGGCGCGTCCAGCGCCGCGGCCAGGGCCGCGCGGGTGGCGGGATCGGCGCGCGGGCGCAGCCGCCATGGCGACACCGCCAGCACCCGTCCACCGCAGCGCGCCGCGGCCCGCCGCAGCGGCGCGTGCTCGCCCTGCGGGCGCAGCGAGATCAGGGTCCAGGCCGGGGCGGCGGTTGCATGCGCGCTCATGCCAGGCATTATGCGAGCCCCCACCGGCAGCACAATCGCACCATGGCAGCGGATCTTTCCTTCGAGGCGTTTCAGCAGGAGTTGCAACGGCAGTTCCAGGCCATGCCGCCGGTGGCGGCGCTGCAGGTCGCATTGGACCGCTATGCCGACCAGCGCCTGCACGTGGTCGCGCCGCTGGCGGCCAACATCAACGACAAGGGCAACGCCTTCGGCGGCAGCCTGGGCTCGGTGATGACCCTGGCCGGCTGGGGGCTGATCAACTGCGAGCTGCACCGCGCCGGCCTGCAGGCCGACGTCTACGTCGCCGACAGTCAGGTGCGCTACCTGGCGCCGCTGTACGCCGACCTGCACGCCCAGGCCAATGCCGACGCGGCGGGCGACTGGGAGGTGTTCGTGAACACCTTCCGCCAGCGCGGCCGCGCCCGCATCGGCATCCAGGCCCAGGTCGGTGCGCCCGGCGCGGCGGCGGCGGCCACCCTCAGCGGTCGCTTCGTGGCCATCGCCAAAGGGTAGGATGCGCGGATCGCGCGCCCCGCGCGCCGCCACCCGGACCCTGCCATGTCTTCGATGTTCCGCGCGCTCGCGCTGCTGTTGCTGCTGGGCTGCACCGGCGCGGCCGTGGCCGGCAGCCGCGCGCAACAGCGCAAGCTCGACGACCTGCAGACCGCCTATGCCGCCGCGGTCCGCTGGAGCGAGTTCGAAACCGCCTGGCAGGCGGTGGATCCGGCCTACCGCCTGGCGCACCCGCTGACCGACCTGCAACTGGAGCGCTACCGGCAGATCCAGGTGTCTTCCTACAAGGTCGGCGCTGCCGCGGTCGGCGACGGCCAGGCGCTGCGCGAGATCGAGCTGGGCGTGATCAACCGCAATACCCAGGCCGAGCGCATCGTCCGCTACCGCGAGCGCTGGCGCTGGGACCCCGAGGCCAAGACCTGGTGGCTGCAGGACGGCCTGCCGGACCTGTGGAACGGCCAGTAGCGCGGTCGCCGAGCTGTGCGACAATCGGCGCCCGCTTCCCGCCCCCGAGTCCCGTGAACTTCGAAGAACTGCTGGCCTTCGCTGGCCGCAACCCGATGCTGGCCCTGGCCCTGGTGGGCCTGACCATCGCCCTGATCGTCACCGAAGTGGCGCGCCTGTTCCGTGGCTACAAGAGCCTGCGGCCGGCCGAGCTGACCCGCCTGATCAACGCCGGCAACGCGGTGCTGGTCGACCTGTCGGCCGCGGCCGACTTCGAGAAGGGTCACATCGCCGGCAGCCGCAACGCCACCGCCAGCCAGTTCGGTCCCGAGCACAAGCTGGTGGCCAACGCCAAGGCGCAGCCGGTGGTGCTGGTGTGCCGCACCGGCACCACCGCCGACGGCGCCGCCAAGCAGCTGAAGAAGGCCGGCTTCGAGCAGGTCTACGTGCTGGAGGGCGGCATCGCCGCCTGGCAGCAGGCCGAGCTGCCGCTGGTCAAGGGCCGCTGAGACACCGCGTCCGGCGCGGCCTCGAGGGGCGCGGCCGGCGTGTGATAATCCCGTTTCTTTCTGTCACCGAATCCACCGGAGTCAAGCAATGTCCGACCTCACCAACAACGGCGCCGCGGCGCCGGCCGACGCCGCGGCCGGCCCCGCTTTCACCATCGAGAAGATCTACGTCAAGGACGTGTCCTTCGAGTCCCCCAACGCGCCGTCGGTGTTCAACGACAACGCGCAGCCGGAACTGCAGCTCAACCTCAACCAGCGCGTGCAGCAGCTCAACGAGCAGGCCTTCGAAGTGGTGCTGGCCGTGACCCTGACCTGCACCGCCGGCGGCAAGACCGCCTACGTGGCCGAAGTGCAGCAAGCCGGCGTGTTCGGCCTGGTCGGCCTGGACCCGCAGGCGGTGGACGTGCTGCTCGGCACCCAGTGCCCGAGCATCCTGTTCCCGTACGTGCGCTCGCTGGTCAGCGACCTGATCCAGGCCGGCGGCTTCCCGCCGTTCTTCCTGCAGCCGATCAACTTCGAGGCCCTGTACGCCGAGACCCTGCGCCAGCGCGCGCAGCAGGGCGAGGGCCAGTCGCTGGCCGACTCGGAGCCGGCCGGCAACGCCTGAGCGCGTCCGCCGTTGCGCATGCGCGATAACGCCAAGAAGAAGATCGCCGTCCTCGGTGCCGGCTCCTGGGGCACGGCGCTGGCGTCGCTGACCGCACGGCACGGGTATCCGACCGTGCTGTGGGGCCGCGATGCCGCGGTCGCCGAGGCCATCGGGCAGCGCCACGAGAACCCGCGCTACCTGCCGGGGATCGCGCTGCCGGAGGGCTTGCAGGCGACCACCGAGCTGGCGGCGGCCATCGACGGCGCCGACTGGATCCTGGTGGTGGTGCCGTCGCATGCGTTCACCGAGACCCTGCGCCAGTTGGCGCCGCTGCGCCCGGCGCAGGCCGGCGTGGCCTGGGCGACCAAGGGCTTCGAGCCCGGGTCCGGGCGTTTCCTGCACGAAGTGGCGCAGGAAATCCTGGGCGAGGACGTGCCGCTGGCGGTGGTCACCGGCCCGTCCTTCGCCAAAGAAGTGGCCCTGGACCTGCCGACCGCGGTGACCGTGCACGGCGATGCCGCGTTCGCGCAGCAGGTCGCCGACGCGATGCACGGCCCGACCTTCCGCGCCTACACCGGCGACGACATGGTCGGCGCCGAGCTGGGCGGGGCGATGAAGAACGTGTTGGCGGTGGCCACCGGCGTGGCCGACGGCATGGAGCTGGGCCTCAACGCCCGCGCCGGCCTGATCACCCGCGGCCTCAACGAGATGCTGCGGCTGGCCGCGGCGATCGGCGCCAAGCCGGAAACCCTGATGGGCCTGGCCGGGCTGGGCGACCTGGTGCTCACCTGCACCGGCGACCTGTCGCGCAACCGCCGGCTGGGCCTGGCGCTGGGCCGTGGGCAGCCGCTGCAGGAGGCGGTGCGCGCGATCGGCCAGGTGGTCGAGTCGGTGCAGACCGCCGACGAGGTGATGCGCCAGGCCGAGCGCCACGGCATTGACCTGCCGATCTCCAACGCGGTGCGCGCGGTCCTGCACGGCGAACTGACCCCGGCGGTCGGCCTGCAGCAATTGCTGGCGCGCGAACAGAAGCCCGAGTACCCGACTACCCTGTTCAGTTGATCCGGCCACCTGCCGCATACGAAAACGCCCGGCCAAGCCGGGCGTTTTCGTTTCCGCACGCCAACGCGCCATCGACGCCCGGCGCGTACGGACAAAAAAAAGCCCGGTCGTGAGACCGGGCTTTCCGAGCCGCGTGCGGCGGGAGAGAGAGCCGACGCGCGCGGCGCTAGGCAACGCTTACCAGCTGAAGCGCGGGCCGACGAACCATTCCTTGTCGCCGTGGCGGTCCATCTTCAGGTCGGCGCTGAGGCCCCAGTTCTGGTTCAGCTTGGCCTGGGCGCCCAGGCGGCCGTAGAACTGGCCTTCCGGATTGATGCCGTCCTTCTTCGCGTAGTCTTCGTAGCCGCCCAGCGCATAGACTTCCAGGTACGGGTTGAACGCGGTGCGGATACCGGCTTCGGCGCTCCAGCCGTTGAACTTGGTGCCGTATTCCGGGTCGAAGCGGTTGTAGGCAACGCGGGTCACCAGGTCGGTGCTGGTCGCGATCTCGTGGTTGTAGCCGGCGCCGATGCGCCACTGGTCAACGCGCACGTCGCCGAAATCGGTCTTCTGGCGGTTGAAGTCGCCGAACACGCTGAAGTTCGGGTGGAACGCGTAGGAACCCTTGACGGCCCAGCCGTCGGCGTCGCCGCCGCTGGCGTCGGTCTTGACGTAGCCGCCCTCGACGTAGTTGTAGGAAAGGCCTTCGGCAGCCGAAGCGGCGAACGGCAGGGTGGCCAGGAGGCCGAGAGCAAGCAGAGAGGTCTTCATAATCGGGTACCTTCGTTATTGGTTTGTCGGCGCTGAGGCGTGGGGCCGTTCGCTGCCGATATGTAAATTATCCGTTAGCGACCCGAACTCGCCCTGAATCCCAAACTGACTAGTACATAAATTAAACGCCCTGTTCAGAAATGACGCTGCGTCGTAGGGATGCAGTTCACAGCGCACCCGAAAGCGCTGCTGACAGGAGGCGAGGATGCGCAGCAGTCGCGTGTTTCTTGGTCCGCCGTGCGCCGGATCGGCCCGGCCATCCGTGCGCGCACCGCCGTGCGGCGACGCCCCGGCGCAATGACCATACAGAACCCGGCGGCGTATCGGGGCCGTGCTTCGCCCGGGGACAGCGCGATTTCCAAGTCCGCCCCGTCATCGCCGTCTACAGCGCGGCGAGCTTCTCTATCGCCTCGCGCACGCGCTGCCTGCCCATCGGCACCACCGAGCGGTGGATCGTCGCGCCTTCGATGAAGGCATCGATGGCAGCGGACGCCGTGGCGGAGAAATGCGTTTCCAGGGCCGCCCGGCTCCTGGCCATCCACTGCCGCATGATCGCGGTCATCTCCGGATGCCGGCGGGCGAAGGCATACAGTTCGTAGCTCAGCAGCAACACGCGCGGGGACGCCGTTCCCTCGGCGAAGATGATGTTCACCACCGCGTCCAGGGCCTGCGCGTGACTCTGCGCGGCGCGGATCTCGGCGGCGAAGTCGCTGGACACGTCCTGGGAAAACCGGGTGAACGCGGCCACCAGCAGGTCGTGCATCGAGCCGAAGTAGTAGGTGGTGGCGCTGAGCGGAACGCCGGCTTCCTCGGCGACCTTGCGGAAGGTGGTGCCCGCGACGCCGTGGTCCAGGATCACCCGCAGCGCGGCCAGCTCGATCGCCTCCTTCCGGTGCGGATCCTGGCGCCAGGTCCTGCCGCTCATGCCTGTCCAACGCTGTTTCGACGAAGGCCGATGATCGCAGGTCGCGGTTGACGCCTCAATTGGTACGGATGTACAAATTCGCCGACGAGGTCGATGAACGCCATCGCCCCGATGGCGCCTCGCCACCAGCGACGTGAGGAGCAGCGCGATGGCCAATGCCGGGGAGCGGGACGTGGATATCGGCCGCCGGGCGACGCTGGGCGGGCTCGCCGCCGGTGGCGTCGCGCTGGCCACCGGGACGTGCGCCGCGGCGCCTTCCGGCTGGGAGGCGGGCACGTGGCTCAATGCGCCCAGGATCCATCGGCGCCTGCCCGGCGGCGTGCTCGAGGTCGTCACCGACAAGGGCGGCGATTTCTGGCGCGAGACCCACTACGGATTCACCCGCGACAGCGGGCATTTCCTGGGTATCGCCGCGCCGGCGCGCTTCACCTGCCAGCTGCGCGTCCGTGCCAGGTTCGAGCAGCTCTACGATCAGGCCGGCCTGATGGTCCGGGTCGACGAGCGCCGCTGGGTGAAGGCCGGCATCGAATTGAGCGACGGCCGGCCGATGCTCAGCAGCGTGTTGACCGACGGTCGCTCGGACTGGGCCACCGGCCCGTACGGCGCGGATGCCGCGGACTTCTGGATGCGCGCCACCATGGACCAAGGGGTGTTGCGCCTGCAGGTCTCGCGCGACGGGACGTACTGGCCGCTGGTGCGGCTGTGTCCGTTCCCGGTCGCGTCCACCTATCTGGTCGGCCCGATGACCTGCACGCCGGAGCGCGAGGGATTGTCCGTGCGCTTCTCCGACTGGCGCCTGGGGCCGGCGCTGGGCAAGGACCTGCACGACCTGTCCTGATCCGCGCAGGCGCCAGTGCGTGCCGGCGGGCGCCGCCGGCGCTCAGTCGGCGCCGGGAAAGCCCAGTTGCCGCCACGCCTCGAACACCACCACCGCGACCGCGTTGGACAGGTTGAGGCTGCGGTTGTGCGGTTGCATCGGCAGGCGCAGGCGCTGCGCGTCGGGCACCTGCTCCAGCACGGCGTCGGGCAGGCCGCGGGTTTCCGGGCCGAACAGGAAGGCGTCGCCGTCGGCGAAGGCGGGCGTGTCGTAGCGGGTGCTGCTGCGGGTGCTGAGGGCGAACAGGCGGCGCGGAGCGGTGGCCTGCAGGGCCGCGTCCAGCGACGCGTGGACCTGCAGTCGGGCGTATTCGTGGTAGTCCAGGCCGGCGCGCTTGAGCTGGCGGTCGCCGAGGTCGAAGCCCAGCGGCTCGATCAGGTGCAGTTGCGCGCCGGTATTGGCGCAGAGGCGGATGACGTTGCCCGTGTTGGGCGGAATCTCAGGCTGGTACAGCAGAACGTGCAGCGTTGGGGTCGCGATCATCGGCGCAGTGTACGCGCCGGCGCGGAGGCCTTGCTGCCGGTTCAGCGCACCAGGCCGACCGCCAGGTTCTGGCTCAGCTTCTGCAGGCTCGGCTGCAACTGCAGCATCGCGGTGTCCAGCGTCTCGCCGACCACGTCGCCGATCGCCAGCATGCTGCCCGTGTCCGTCTCCGGACGCACCTGCACGGTGGCCAGGGTGACCACGTGCTGGCCGGCGGCCTGTTCCAGGTTGCGCTCGGCGCGCTGCTCGGCCGACGGGCGCACCTGCACCGCGGCCAGGGTGGTGATGTGGCTGGACAGTTCGGCCGCGCGCTGGGCGATCTGCTCGGCGGAGGGGCGCACCTGCACCGCCGCCAGGGTGGCGATGCCGCTGGCCTGTTCGGCGGCGCGCTGGGCGATCTGGTCTGCGGACGGACGCACCTGCACGGTCGCGAGGGTGGCGATCGGCGCGGCGGCGAAGGACGGCGCGGCGAACAGGGCGGCGATGGCAGCGGTCAGGAGCAGGGTGGTGGTTTTCATGGTGGGCCTCGTTGGTGTCGTTGATAAGTGGTGTGGTAGTAAAGTAGTACACCTAATCAGGGGCTGCAAGAACTTTTTCGCGCTCCGCAGTTTTATTAATCTTTCATTCACTTTGATGCCGCTGGCTTTTTCGTTCGAGGGTGTTCAAGCACACCGCGTGCCAAATCTAAGTATTTGTATTTCAAGAGGAATTTATTTCCTTGAGTGTCCGCGGGCGGACACCCGGGCGCTTGCGTACGCCGGCCGCGGACACTGCGGCGGCCGCCGATCCGCTGGTGGCGCGGTGGCGGCGCCATGGAAGCAGGACGTCATCGACAACGCGGGAATACGCGTAGCGCGATACGCCCGGTACGATCGGCGTTCACCGGCTGTTTCGCCGGCCCCCAAGGAAGAAGGATCTGCATGACCGTCTCGACCCGCCCGCGTGGCGCCCTGCTGGCCGTCGCTCTGTTCGCCGCGCTCGGTGCGCTGAGCTATGCGCCGCCCTCGACGGCGGCCCGGCCCGCCGCCGCCACGTCGGTGGATATCGCCTATGAGCAGTTCACCCTGCCCAACGGACTGCGGGTGGTGGTGCACACCGATCGCAAGGCGCCGATCGTGGCGGTGAACCTCTGGTACCACGTGGGCGCCAAGGACGAGCCGGCCGGGCGTACCGGGTTCGCGCATCTGTTCGAGCACCTGATGTTCCAGGGCAGCGAGAACCACCACGGCGAGTTCTTCGAGCCGTTCAAGCAGGTCGGCGTCACCGACCAGAACGGCACCACCAACAGCGACCGCACCAATTACTTCGAGAACGTGCCGACCACCGCGCTGGACATGGCGCTGTGGATGGAATCGGACCGCATGGGCCACCTGCTCGGCGCCATCGACCAGGCCGCGCTGGACGAACAGCGCGGAGTGGTGCAGAACGAGAAGCGCCAGGGCGAGAACCAGCCGTATGGCCAGGCCTGGAGCCGGCTGAGCCGCGCGCTGTACCCGGCCGGCCACCCGTACCACCACACCGTCATCGGCTCGATGAACGACCTCAACGCGGCTTCGCTGGCCGACGTCAAGCAGTGGTTCCGCACCTGGTACGGGCCCAACAACGCGGTGCTGGTGCTGGCCGGCGACATCGACGCGGCCACGGCCAAGGAGAAGGTGACGCGCTACTTCGGCGACATCCCGGCCGGCCCGAGCATGGCCCAGCCCAAGGTCGACGTGGCCCAGCGCAGCCAGTCCACCCGCGAGACCATGACCGACAAGGTGCCGCAGACGCGGATCTACCGCGTCTGGAACGTGGCGCAGATCGGCACCGAGGACGTCGACCGGCTGCAGTTGCTGGCGCAGGTGCTGGGCGGCGCCAAGTCCTCGCGGCTGGATCGGCGCCTGGTCCACGAGGACAAGCTGGTCGATCGGATCAGCGCCTCGGTGTGGCCGTCGCAGCTTGGCTCCGGCTTCGGCATCATCGCCATGGTCAAGCAGGGCGTGGACCCGGCCAGGGTCGAGGCCGCGATCGACGAGGAAGTGCGCCGGTTGCTGGACAAGGGGCCGGACAAGGCCGAACTGGCGCGTGCCAAGACCGCCTTCCGCGCCGGCTTCATCCGCGGCGTCGAGCGCATCGGCGGCTTCGGCGGCAAGGCCGACGTGCTGGCCGAATGCGCGGTGTACACCGGCGACCCCGGCTGCTTCCGCACCTCGCTGGCGACCATCGCCAACACCCGCCCGCGCGAGCTGACCGCGGTCGGCCGCAAGTGGCTGGGCAAGGGCGACTACACCTTGCTGGTGCAGCCGGGCGAGCGCGTGGCCCTGGCCGAGGAGCCGACGGTGCAACCGGCGCCGCTGAACCCGCCGCCGGTCGACCCCAAGTACCGCACCCTGCCCAGCGTGGTCGACCGCAGCGCCGGCCCGCCCAGGACCACCCAGTTCCCGCAACTGAAGTTTCCGGCGCTGCAGCGCGCCACGCTGAAGAACGGCAGCACGCTGATCCTGGCCGAGCGCCACGACGTGCCGGTGGTGCAGTTCAGCTACGAGTTCCAGGGCGGCTACAGCGCCGACCAGGGGCGCAAGCCGGGCACGGCCAGCTTCGCCATGGGCATGCTCGACGAGGGCGCCGGCGACCGCGACGCGCTGGCGTTCGCCGATGCCGCCGATGCTCTGGGCGCCACGCTGTCCGCCGGCGCCTCGCTGGACGGCAGCAATGCCTATCTGTCGGCCCTGAAGGAGAACCTGGCGCCGTCGTTGGCGCTGTATGCGGACATGCTGCAGCGGCCGCGCTTCGCGCCGAACGAGATCGAGCGGATCCGCGCCAGCTGGATCGCCGGCATCCGCCAGGAGAAGGCGCAGCCCAACGGCGTCGCCATGCGGGTGCTGCCGCCGCTGCTGTACGGCGCCGGCCACCCGTACGCGATCCCGTTCAGCGGCACCGGTACCGAGGCGGCGATCGCGGCCCTGCAGCGCGAGGACCTGGTGGACTTCCACCGCGACTGGGTGCGTCCGGAGAACGCCACCCTGATCGTGGTCGGCGACACCACCCTGGGCGAGATCGTGCCGCTGCTGGACGCGCAATTCGGCGATTGGAAGGGCGAGGGTCCCACGCCGTCGGTGCCGGCGCCGGCCGGGGTGGCGCGGCCGGCCAAGCCGCGCGTGTACCTGATCGACCAGCCCGGTGCGGTACAGGCCAACCTGTTCGCCTCGGAGCTGGTGCCGCCGACCACCGATCCGGCCTCGGTCCGTTTCGACATGGCCAACGGCGTGATCGGCGGCGATTTCACCTCGCGCCTGAACATGAACCTGCGCGAGAACAAGCATTGGTCCTACGGCGCGCGCAGCGGCGCGGCCAGCGCGCTCGGCCAGCGGCCGTGGACCGCCTCGGCGCCGGTGCAGATCGACAAGACCGCTCCGGCGCTGCAGGAGATGTCCAAGGAGATCAGCGCCTTCGCCAATGGCAAGGCACCGCCGACGGCGGAGGAGGTGGCGCGGATCCGCAACATCCAGACCCTGAGCCTGCCCGGTGCCTACGAGACCGCCAGCGCGGTGATGGGCGCGATCGGCGGCATCGTCCGCTATGGCCGTCCCGACGACTACGTGTTCAAGCGCAAGGCCGAGATCGAGGCGATGACCCCGGCGCAGGTGCGCGAGGCGGCGTCGATGCTCGACCCGAACGGCCTGACCTGGGTGGTGGTGGGCGACCTGAAGCAGATCGAGGCGCCGGTGCGCGCGCTGAAGCTGGGCGAGGTCACGGTGATCGACGCTGACGGGGTGCCGCAGGGCGGCGCGGCAGCGACCGCGGCGCCGCGCTGATCGGGGCGGGCGTGCGGCGGCGATGGCCGGCGCGCGCCGCGGCCGGGAGCGACCGCGCTGACCTTGTCATGGCCGATTCAGCGTTTTGCGGCACAATCCGCATTCACCTGCCAACGGTCCCGTCCATGCGTCTTCCCATCGCGCTCGTCCTGCTCGCCACGCTCGCCGGCTGCACCTGGGTGCCGATGGCGCCGGAGGGCAAGGGGGTACGGGTGCTGCCCCCGGGGCAGGCCGCCAGCGGCTGCGAGAAGCGCGGCGAGGTGGTGGTGTCGGTGAAGAGCAGCGTCGGCTTCTACCAGCGCAACCCGTTGCGGGTGCGCGAGGAGCTGGAGACTCTGGCCCGCAACGAGGCGCCCGGGGTTGGCGCCAACACCGTGCAGGCGATGGGCGACCCGGTCGACGGCGACCAGCGTTTCACCGCCTACCAGTGCGGCGGCCGCTGAACCGCTCAGACCATACGCTTTGCGTGGATTTGTTAAAGATGCGGTAAACCCCCGCAGCCGCTAGAATTGGCGCCCCCTCGCCTGACCCTGGCGTACACCTCGATGCTCTTCAACAACGTCTCCATCGCGGGACTGGCGCATATCGATGCGCCGCACACGCTCACCTCCAAGCAGATCAACGAGCGCCTGCAGCCGACCTACGACCGGCTGGGGATCCGCGCCGACGTGCTCGGCGACATCGCCGGCATCCACGCGCGGCGCATGTGGGATCAGGACATGCAGGCTTCCGACGCGGCGACGCTGGCCGCGCGCAAGGCGATCAGCGATGCCGGCATCGAGGCCGGGCAGATCGGGCTGCTGGTCAACACCTCGGTCAGCCGCGACTACCTGGAGCCGTCCACCGCCAGCATCGTCTCCGGCAACCTGGGCGTGAGCGAGCAGTGCATGACCTTCGACGTCGCCAATGCCTGCCTGGCCTTCATCAACGGCATGGACATCGCGGCGCGGATGATCGAGCGCGGCGAGATCGACTACGCGCTGGTGGTCGACGGCGAAACCGCCAACCTGGTGTACGAGAAGACCCTGGAGCGGATGACCTCGCCGGACGTGACCGCCGACGAGTTCCGCGACGAACTGGCCGCGCTGACCCTGGGCTGCGGCGCCGCGGCCATGGTGATGGCGCGTGCCGAACTGGTGCCGGACGCACCGCGCTACCGCGGCGGCGTGACCCGCTCGGCGACGCAGTGGAACGCCCTGTGCCGGGGCAACCTGGACCGGATGGTCACCGATACCCGCATGTTGCTGATCGAAGGCATCAAGCTGGCCCAGAAGACCTTCGCCGCCGCGCGCCAGGCGCTGGGCTGGGCGGTGGACGAACTGGACCAGTACGTCATCCACCAGGTCAGCCAGCCGCACACTCAGGCCTTCATCAAGAATTTCGGCATCGACCCGAAGAAGGTCATGACCATCTTCGGCGAACACGGCAACATCGGCCCGGCCAGCGTGCCGATCGTGCTGAGCAAGCTGCGCGAGTTGGGCCGCCTGAAGAAGGGCGACCGGATCGCGCTGATGGGCATCGGCTCGGGCCTGAACTGCTCGATGGCCGAGGTGGTTTGGTAAGCAAGAGCCGCATTGCGGTGCGCTGTGCTGCAAACATGCATAATTTCTGTCTGAAATTATGCATGTCCATGCAAAAATGCATCTAAACTTCGCTTTTCTTTGCATGTGGCGGCCGCGATGCCCATCTCCGCCTTACAGCAGCTGGATCCCGTCCGCTTCGAAACCACGGCGATCCTGAAGCGGCTCACGACCGCCAGCCGCAATCTGGCGGAGCTGAAAGGCGTCGCCGCCAGCATCCCGAACCAGAACATCCTGATCAATACGTTGACCCTGCAGGAAGCACGGGACAGTTCGGCGATCGAGAACATCGTCACCACCCAGGACGACCTGTACCGCGAAGACAACCCGGCCGACGCCACCGCGACTGCAATCAAGGAAGTGCTGCGCTATCGCCAAGCGCTGCGGGCGGGATTCGAACAGGTACGTGCGTCGGGTCTGTTGACCCTCAATACCGTCGTCGGTCTCCAGGAACAACTCGAATGCAACCGCGCCGGCTTTCGCAAGCTGCCCGGAACGGCGTTGCGCGACAGTCTGGGACGCGTGGTGTACGAACCGCCGCAAGGCGCCGACGAGATCGTCCGGTTGATGGGCGAACTGGAGCGTTTCATCCACGATGACCCTCCGTTCGCAGTGGACCCGCTGGTGAAGATGGCGCTGATCCATCACCAGTTCGAAAGCATCCATCCGTTCTACGACGGCAACGGCCGCAGCGGGCGCATCCTCAATGTGCTGTACCTGGTCAAGGAGCGTCTGCTCGATATTCCTGTGCTGTACCTCAGCCGGCACATCGTCCGGACCAAGCCCGAGTACTACCGGTTGCTGCAGGCCGTGCGCGAACACGATGCCTGGGAGGACTGGGTGCTGTACATGCTCGATGCCGTCGCCATCACCGCCGCCGAGACGGTCGCCACCATCGTCGCGATCAAGGCGCTGCTGCAGGACACCAAGCAGCGCGTGCGCGAGCACTACCGGTTCTACAGCCAGGACCTGATCAACAATCTGTTCAACCACCCCTACACGCGGGTGGAGTTCGTGCAGCGCGATCTCGGCGTCTCCCGTCTGACCGCGACCAAGTATCTCGATGTGCTGGCAAAGGACGGGGTATTGGAGAAGCGGCGGGTCGGCCGTAACAACTATTATGTGAATCTTCCCCTGTTCGAATTGCTCGGGCGCGGCGCCGATGCAACGGGCTCCGGCTGAAGCGTCACGGCGCCTTCGCCACCGACGCAGGCGTTGCGAGCGATGCACCATTTCATTTCGTCTCCATTCCCGAGAAGCGCTCCCGCATGAACTACCCCGGCTACCCCTTCACCCCGCAGCGCTTCGAGGTCCGCCCGGGACTGCAGATGTCCTATCTCGACGAAGGTCCGCGCGACGGCGAGGTGGTGGTGATGCTGCACGGCAATCCGTCGTGGAGCTATCTGTGGCGCACGCTGGTGAGCGGGCTGTCGGACCGCTACCGCTGCATCGTGCCCGACCACATCGGCATGGGCCTGTCGGACAAGCCGGACGATGCGCCGGGCGCGCGGCCGGGTTACGACTACACCCTGCAGTCGCGTGTGGACGACCTCGACGCGCTGCTGCGGCATCTGCGCATCGACGGGCCGGTGACGCTGGCGGTGCACGACTGGGGCGGCATGATCGGCTTCGGCTGGGCGTTGTCGCACCATGCGCAGGTGCGGCGCCTGGTCATCACCAATACCGCGGCGTTCCCGCTGCCGGCGGCCAAGCCGATGCCGTGGCAGATCGCGATGGGCCGGCACTGGCGCCCGGGCGAGTGGTTCATCCGCACCTTCAACGCGTTCTCCTCGGGCGCGTCGTGGCTGGGCGTGTCGCGGCGCATGCCCGCTGACGTGCGTCGCGCCTACGTGGCGCCGTACGACAACTGGGCCAACCGCATCTCCACCATTCGCTTCATGCAGGACATCCCGCTGTCGCCGGCGGACAAGGCCTGGTCGTTGCTGGAGCGGGCCGAGCGGGCGTTGCCGTCGTTCGCCGATCGTCCGGCCTTCATCGGCTGGGGCCTGCGCGACATCTGCTTCGACCATCATTTCCTGGAAGGCTTCCGCCGCGCGCTGCCGCAGGCCGAGGTGATGGCCTTCGAGGACGCCAACCACTACGTGCTGGAAGACAAGCACGAGGTGCTGGTGCCGGCGATCCGCCGCTTCCTGGACGCGCATCCGCTGTCCTGAGTGCGCACGCCGGCGTGATGCCGGCGTCTCCCGGCCGTGCGTCGCATTGACGCGCAGGACATGCGGGGAAGGCATTGCCGCAAGGTACGCCGCGATGGCGTCGTCGCTGCGCCGCAGATCGTCTACACGGGCGCACGCAAACTGCTACCGACTGCCGTGCTGCAACATAGTGGGCTGTGTACAGTCGCCGCCGACGTGCGCATCGTGCCCAGTGGC
Source organism: Xanthomonas sp. NCPPB 901 (assembly GCF_056725085.1). NCBI lineage: Bacteria > Pseudomonadati > Pseudomonadota > Gammaproteobacteria > Lysobacterales > Lysobacteraceae > Xanthomonas > Xanthomonas sp. NCPPB 901. The sequence continues at coordinate 258,620 of NZ_CM161511.1, forward strand.
CGATGCACGTACTGCGACCGGAGACAGAGAGTGAAAGCGATGACGATGGCGATGTTGTTGATGGCGATGAGCGTGCCTGGCGCGCATGCGGAAGACCTGACCACGTCCGCGGACGGCAAGACACTGACGGTCGGGTTCGGCCAGCCCACCTGGAAACAGGTACTGCACTACCGCAAGCTGTACGACAAGAAGCCGTTTCCCGATGCGGAGATCTATTACTACAGCAACGGCATGTACAAGATCATCTCGCAGGGCGAGAACCACTACGGCGTGTACGTGCTGCAGGGCAGCTTCGACGACCAGACCTATACGATCCGCTTCATCTCGCTGCCGTCGGAGGACTGGGGCAACAAGACCGCCTTCCACCAGTTGACCTTCATCCGCGGCGAGGACCGCAACGTCTTCATCCAGAATGCGATCGTCGACACCGGCGAGGCCATCGCCCAGCAGAACGGCACCTACACCCTGGAAAAGAACACCGTGACCAATCCGGTGCCGACCGGCTGGAAGCATCGCTGAGTCGATGCGATGCGCTGGGGGCAGCATGCGTCACGCCGGATGCCGCCAGGCGAGCCGTTTGCTCGAGTTCTCGTAGGAGCGGCTTCAGCCGCGACCGGGCTTCACCGGTAAAGCCGGTCGCGGCTGAAGCCGCTCCTACGGTATTCCCGCCGTGCGGGTGGCGCCGCCGCTCAGGCGTCGGGCAGATTGCGTTCGACCACGCCGTCCCAGTCGGCCGGGGTCAGCAGCGGCAGCCCATGCGCCAGTCGCGACTTGTCGCACTGCGCGCTGCGTTCGCCGAACTCCAGCGAGGCCGGCACCGCCGCGCACACCGACGGGCGCCGCTCGTGGATGCTGCAGCGGCTGTAGCGGCCGATGTCGGCGTCCAGGGCGATGCAGCGCGGCTGCGCCTGCGAGGTGCCGCGCATCACCCGCTCATGGGTGCGCAGCGGTTCGGTCAGCTCGAACGGGACCCTGCCGCCCAGCGCGGGATCGGCCTCGCTCCAGTGGAAACTGACGCGGAAGTAGGCGCAGCAGGCGCCGCAGGTGAGGCAGGGATGGGACATGGCGGCCGGGCCTTGCGCGGCGAACAGCGGTGGGGGGCGCGGCATTCTGACCGAACCGCGGCGCGCTGCAAGCACACCGGCATTCAGCCATCGCCGCCGCGGGCGGCATGTCGGCTGCGGCCCGGCGCATCGGCGATAATCGGCGCATGACCACGACCTGCAATATCGCGGCCACGCTGCCGCGGCTGGCGCGCGAGCGTCCGGACCAGATCGCCATGCGTTGCCCCGGCCGGCCGGGCCCCGGCGGCATGGCGGCCTACGACGTGACCCTGAGCTATGCGCAACTGGACGCGCGCAGCGATGCCATTGCCGCCGGGCTGGGCGGCTACGGCATCGGCCGCGGCACCCGGACCGTGGTGATGGTGCGGCCGTCGCCGGAGTTCTTCCTGCTGATGTTCGCGCTGTTCAAGGCCGGCGCGGTGCCGGTGCTGGTCGATCCGGGCATCGACCGGCGCGCGCTCAAGCAATGCCTGGACGAGGCGCAGCCGGAGGCCTTCATCGGCATTCCGCTGGCGCAGCTGGCGCGGCGCCTGCTCGGCTGGGCGCGCTCGGCCACACGCATCGTCACCGTCGGCCGGCGCTGGGCCTGGGGCGGCACCACCCTGGCGCGGCTCGAGCGTGCCGGCCAGGGCGCCGGCAGCCAGCTGGCCGACACCGCCGCGGACGACGTCGCCGCGATCCTGTTCACCAGCGGCTCCACCGGTGTGCCCAAGGGCGTGGTCTACCGGCACCGGCATTTCGTCGGCCAGATCGAGCTGATGCGCAATGCCTTCGACATGCAGCCCGGCGGGATCGACCTGCCGACCTTCCCGCCGTTCGCGCTGTTCGACCCGGCGCTGGGGCTGACCTCGGTGATTCCGGACATGGACCCGACGCGTCCGGCCAAGGTCGATCCGCGCAAGCTGCACGATGCGATGCAGCGCTTCGGCGTGACCCAGCTGTTCGGCTCGCCGGCGCTGATGCGGGTGCTGGCCGACTACGGCAAGCCGTTGACCAACGTGCGCTGCGCCACCTCGGCCGGCGCGCCGGTGCCGCCGGACGTGGTGGCGCGGATCCGCAGCCTGTTGCCGGAGGATGGGCGGTTCTGGACGCCCTACGGCGCCACCGAGTGCCTGCCGGTGGCGGTGATCGAGGGCCGCGCGTTGCAGGACACCCGCGCGGCCACCGAGCGCGGCGCCGGCACCTGCGTCGGCACGGTGGTGCCGCCCAACCAGGTGCGCATCATCGCCATCGACGACGCCGCGATTCCCGAGTGGAGCGGCGTGCGCGAAGTCCCGACCGGCACCGTCGGCGAGATCACCGTCGCCGGCCCGACCGCCACCGACACCTATTTCAATCGCGACGCGGCCACGCGCCTGGCCAAGATCCGCGAGCGCCTGGACGACGGCAGCGAACGCATCGTGCACCGCATGGGCGACGTCGGCTATTTCGACGCGCAGGGCCGCCTGTGGTTCTGCGGGCGCAAGACCCAGCGCGTGGAGACCGCGCAGGGGCCGCTGTACACCGAACAGGTGGAGCCGATCTTCAACGCGCTGCCGGGCATCGGCCGCACCGCCCTGGTCGGCATCGGCGAACCCGGCCGGCAGCGCCCGGTGCTGTGCTACGAGCTGGAAGTGAACACCATGCTGTCGAGCGGCCCGGAGCTGCAGGCGCTCCAGCAACAACTGCGCGCCACCGCGGCCGCGTATGCGCACACCGCCGGCATCGTCGACTTTTTGAGCCACCCGGGGTTCCCGGTGGACATCCGCCACAACGCCAAGATCGGCCGCGAGAAGCTGGCGCTGTGGGCCGCGGAACAATGCAAATGAGGGCGCGCGGCGTGCCGCCCGGCGCGCCTGCGCTGCAGGGCGAGATTGGCGCCAAGCATGGCCGGCCCCAGAATGGCCGCCCCGACACTGGAGTGTGGCGATGAAGATCGTGGTGACAGGCGGTGGTGGCTTCCTCGGCCAGGCGCTGTGTCGCGGGCTGGTCGCGCGCGGGTACCAGGTGGTCAGCTACAACCGCGGCCACTACCCGGAGCTGCAGGCGCTGGGCGTGGCCCAGGTGCGTGGCGACCTGGCCGACGCGCAGGCGCTGCAGCATGCGCTGGCCGGCGCCGACGCGGTGTTCCACAACGCCGCCAAGGCCGGTGCCTGGGGCAGCTACGACAGCTACTACCAGCCCAACGTGGTCGGTACCGAGCACGTGCTGGCCGCCTGTCGGGCGCATGGCGTCGGGCGCCTGATCTACACCTCCACGCCCAGCGTGACCCACCGTGCCACCCACCCGGTCGAAGGCCTGGGCGCGGACCAGGTGCCCTACGGCGAGAACTTCCAGGCGCCGTACGCGGCGACCAAGGCGATCGCCGAACGCATGGTGCTGGCCGCCAACGACGCGCAACTGGCGGTGGTGGCGCTGCGCCCGCGGCTGATCTGGGGGCCGGGCGACAACCAGATCCTGCCCAAGCTGGTGGCGCGCGCGCAGGCCGGGCGCGTGCGCCTAGTCGGCGGCGGCGACAACAAGGTCGATTCCACCTACATCGACAATGCCGCGCAGGCGCACTTCGACGCCTTCGAGCATCTGGCGGTGGGCGCGCCCTGCGCCGGCAAGGCCTACTTCATTTCCAACGGCGAGCCGTTGCCGATGCGCGAGCTGCTCAACAGGCTGCTGGCCGCGGTCGGTGCGCCGGCGGTGACCAAGACGCTCTCCTTCAAGGCCGCCTACCGCATCGGCGCCGCCTGCGAGACCCTGTGGCCGCTGCTGCGCCTGCGCGGCGAGCCGCCGCTGACGCGGTTCCTGGCCGAACAGCTCTGCACCCCACACTGGTACAGCATGGAACCGGCGCGGCGCGATTTCGGCTACGTGCCGCAGGTGACGATCGCGCAAGGCCTGCAGCGGCTGGCGTCCTCATGGCACCACGACACCTCCGTCACCCGCTGACGACCGCGGGTTGCCGAAGATGATGCCGCGCCGATTCGGCACGACAACTTTCTGGATATTGCCATGCTGCATTACGCCATCATCTTCTTCGTGATCGCCATCATCGCCGCGGTGCTCGGTTTCAGCGGCATCGCCGGCGCGGCGACCAACATCGCCTGGATCCTGTTCGTGGTGTTCCTGATCCTGGCGGTGATCTCGATGTTCCGCCGCGGCAAGGTGTAGTCCTCCGCGCACCAGCGAACGTCAAGACTTGCCCGCGGCGCCCTGCGCCGCGGGCAAGTCGTTTCTGGGGTCGGGGAATGCGCGACCGGGCCTCGTTCCGCCCCGACGTCCGGCCCGCTCGCCTCAGTCGGGTGGGAACTGGGGGTGGACGGCGTCCGCCGCACTTGTCAGCATAGGCCGCTCAGGGGACAGGGGCTGGACAATGCGACAGTGGATCGTGTGCGCAGGCATTGCGCTGGCCTGCAGTACGGGCGCGCATGCGCAATCGCCGACATTGGATTTGACGCCGTATCTGCAGCACGATCGGTTTGACAGGGTAAAGATCTCGCCGACCGGCGCCTATTACGCTGTCACTGCGCCGTTGGAGGACCGTACCGTGCTGGCGGTGGTGCGTCGCAGCGACAAGGAGATTTCGGCCAAGATCATGGGACCGGCCGACTCTGTGGTGGACGACTTCTGGTGGGCCAACGATGAACGCATCGTGGTGTCGATGGCCGAGCGTTATGGTACCCGCGACCAGCCAACGGCCATCGGCCAGTTGCATGCCGTGGATGCCGACGGCAAGAATTCCCGCCTGCTCGCCAGCCCTTATGGGATCAACGAGAACGTCAACGGCGCGACCTTCAAGTCCAGCCTCGATCCGTCGGTGTTCATGCTGGATACCCTGTCGAGCGATCCGCGTTCGGTGCTGGTCTCTGTGGTGGAGCAGAGCAGCGATCCCAAGATCCGTGTCGAAAAGCTGGACATCTACAACCGTCGTCGCACCGCGGTGGCAAGCGTGCCGGTGCCGCGTGCGGATTTCGTCACCGATCACGCGGGGCACGTGCGCTTTGCCCAAGGCGCCGATGTCGCCAACAATAGCAAGCTGTTTTACCGCAACGACGACGCCAGTCCGTGGCAGTTGGTCAACGACGAAGCGCGCAGTGGCCATCGCAGCTTCCCGCTAGGATTTTCGGCCGACGATGGCACCGCCTATCTGCAGGTGGAACAGGCCAACGGTCCCGACGCGGTGGTGTCCTGGGATCCGCACAACGACCGCACCACCACGCTGATCCGCGACGACAAGGTCGACCCGTACCGGATTCTGCGCGATCTGGACGGCAAAACCCCGATCGGCGTGTCGTTCATGAGCGACCGTGTGCGCAACGTTTTCTTTGACGACAACGCACCGACGGCGCGGCTGTATCGCTCGCTGGAAAATGCCTTCAATGGCGATGCCGTGTTCGTCACGTCCGCCACCGCCGATCGACGGCTGGCCATGGTGTATGTGTGGAGCGACCGCAACAACGGCGACTACTACCTGTACGACACCACCAGCAAGCACGCCGCACACGTGTTCAGCCGGCGCGAATGGTTCGCGCCCGACAAGATGCCGCACAGCCGTGAGATTGGCTTCAAGGCGCGCGACGGCATGGCGCTGCACGGCTATCTGACCCTGCCGTTGAACGCCGAGGCCGGCAAGCCGCTGCCGATGGTGCTGCTGCCCCATGGCGGCCCGTTCGGCATCTTCGATGGCTGGGAATTCGATGACGATGCGCAACTGCTGGCGGCCGCCGGCTACGCGGTGTTGCGGGTCAACTACCGCGGCTCGGGCAATTACGGCCGCGCCTATACCCAGGCTGGCGCCAAGGAATGGGGCGGCAGCATGCAGGACGATCTCACGGACGCCACGCATTGGGCGATTAACCAGGGGATCGCGGATAGCAAGCATATCTGCATCTACGGTGCCAGCTACGGCGCCTATGCTGCACTGATGGGCGCGGCGAAGGAACCAGAGCTGTACCGCTGCGCGGCCGGCTACGTTGGCGTCTACGACCTGGAGAACATGTACCGCGACCAGGCCAGGCGTGCGCGCTGGGCCAGGAGTTGGGCCGGCGACTGGCTGGGCGAGCGCGGCAGCTTGGCCGCACGTTCGCCGGTCAATCTGGCGGCGAAGATCCGGGTACCGGTGTTCCTGGCCGCCGGCGGCAAGGACGAACGTGCGCCGGTCGAGCACACCGAGCGCATGGAGCAGGCATTGAAGAAGGCAGGGGTGCCCGTGGAGTCGCTGTACTTCCCGAACGAAGGCCACGGTTTCTATACCGAGCCGCACCGGCGCGCGTACTACACGCAGTTGCTGGCATTCCTGAGCCGGCACCTGGGCGGTGCGCAGGCGCAGTAGCGGCGGGCGGCCGCATGGGCTGGCATCTGTCTCGCCCTGCGCACGGCCTGGCGACGTGTCTGCCGCTAGAATGCGGGCATGTCTGGATCCCCCTTCGATGCTCTCAAGCCCCTGGCCGGCCGCGCGCTGGAAGCGGCGCTCAATCGCGCGCTGGCGCTGGACCCGGAAACCGGCGAGGCCTTGCGCGACCTCGATGGCCAGCGCGTGGCGCTGACCCTGGAGGCGCCGGCGCTGGCATTGCAGATCCGCGTCGACGGCACGCAGCTGCGGGTCGGCCCGGTGGATCCGGCGCAGGAGCCGGAGCTGGCGGTGCGCAGCACGCTAGGCGGCCTGTTCGCGCAGTTGCCGTTCCTGGCCCAGGCGCGGCGCACCGGCGGCCCGGGCGGGCGGGTGCGGGTCTCCGGCGATGCCGAACTGGCGCGGCGCCTGCAGCAGCTGGCGACGCGCTTCGACCCGGACTGGCAGCGGCCGTTCGTGCAGGTGTTCGGCGAGGTGCTCGGCGTGCAGGTGGCCAACACCGCGCGCTCGGCCCTGCAGCAGGCCCGGCGCAGCGCGCAGGACCTGGCGCAGAGCGCGGCCGAGTACGTCACCGAGGAATCGCGCGACGTGGTCGCACGTGCCGAACTGGACGCCTTCTACGACGACGTCGACGTGCTGCGCGACGACATCGAGCGCCTGGCCGCGCGGGTGGCGCGGCTGCAGCCGGAGCGCGGCGCATGAAGGCGATGTTCCGCGCCAGCCGTATCGGCCGGGTGATCCTGCGCTACCGCCTGGACGACCTGCTCGACGGCACTCCGGCCGAACGCTGGTTGCGCCTGGCCAAGCCGTTCGTGCCGCGCGCCAGCCCCGACATCGCCGCACAGTCGCGCGGGGCGCGCCTGCGCCTGGCGCTGCAGGACCTGGGGCCGATCTTCGTCAAGTTCGGGCAGATCCTGTCCACCCGCCGCGACCTGATGCCGCCGGACGTGGCCGAGGAGCTGACCCTGCTGCAGGACCGGGTGCGCCCGTTCGACGGCGAGGCCGCGCGGCGCATCGTCGAGCAGGCGCTGGGGCGGCCGATCGCGGTGGCCTTCGCCAGTTTCGACACCGAACCGCTGGCGTCGGCCTCGATCGCGCAGGTGCATGCGGCCACGTTGCACGACGGCCGCGAAGTGGTGGTCAAGGTGCTGCGCCCGGACATCGAGCGGCAGATCGACGCCGACATCGCCTTGCTGAAATCGGCCGCCGCGCTGGTCGAGCGCACCCATCCGCGCGCCGACAAGATCCGCCCGCGCGAGGTGGTGGCCGAGATCGAGACCACCCTGGCCGCGGAGCTGGACCTGCAGCGCGAGGGCGCCAACGCCAGCGTGCTGCGCCGCTTCTGGCTGCACTCGGACGACCTGTACGTGCCCGAGGTGATCTGGACCCACACCGCCGAGCGCGCGCTGACCCTGGAGCGGGTGCGCGGCATCCCGTCCGACGACATCGTCTCGCTGGACGCCGCCGGCATCGACCGCCGCGCGCTGGCGGCCAAGGGCGTGCGGGTGTTCTACACCCAGGTGTTCCGCGACAACTTCTTCCACGCCGATGCGCACGCCGGCAACATCTGGGTGGACAGCGACCCGGCGCGCCGCGACAACCCGCGCTTCATCGCGCTGGATTTCGGCATCATGGGCCAGCTCTCGCAGGAAGATCAGTACTACCTGGCCGAGAACTTCATGGCCATCTTCAACAAGGACTACCGGCGCATGGCCGAGCTGCACGTGGAGGCCGGCTGGATGCCGGCCAACGTGCGCATCGACGAGCTGGAGGCGGCGGCGCGCTCGGTGTGCGAGCCGTACTTCACCCGGCCGCTGTCGCAGATCTCGCTGGCCGAGGTGCTGATCAAGCTGTTCCGCGTGGCCCAGCGCTACCAGCTGACCCTGCAGCCGCAGCTGATCCTGTTGCAGAAGACCCTGCTCAACATCGAAGGCGTGGGCCGCCAGCTCGACCCGGAACTGGACATCTGGGCGGTGGCGCGGCCGGTGCTCGAGCGCATCCTGATCGAGCGCTACAGCCCGCAGCGGGCGCTGCACGAACTGCGCAAGCGCCTGCCGGAGATCATGACCCACGCGCCGGACATGCCGCGGCTGATCCACGGCTGGCTGCGCCAGCAGGTCGAGGGCCGGCACGAGCTGTCGATGCGCTCGCGCGACCTGTTCGAACTCAACCTGCTGGTGCGGCGCATGCAGCGGCGGGTGGTGGCGGCGATCGCTGGCGTCGGCCTGCTCACCGTGGCCACGCTGCTGTACGCGCTCGATGCCGGTGGCCCGCAGCTGGGCGGGGTGTCGCTGTGGGCCTGGATCAGCGGCGGCGCCGGCGCTGTGGCGTTGCTCTCGGCATGGTGGCGGCGTTGACCGCAGGCACCCTCGACCGCACCCAACTGCTGGCGGTGCGGACCGAACTCGGCGCGGAGGGGCCGCGCCACGACGCCGGCCAGGCCGAGCGCGCGCAGCGCCTGCTCAACATCACCCCGGACACCGGCGAACTGCTGGCGGTGCTGGTGCGCGCCGCCGGCGCGCGGCGGGTGCTGGAGATCGGCACCTCCAACGGCTATTCCACGCTGTGGCTGGCCGAGGCCGCGGCGGCGCTGGGCGGCAGCGTGATCACGCTGGAATACGCCGCGCACAAGATCGCGCTGGCGCAGCGCAACTTCGCCCGCGCCCGCGTGGAAGGCTGCGTCGAGCTGGTCCACGCCGATGCCGGCGCTTGGCTGGCCGACGCCGCGTCGGCCGCATTCGATCTGCTGTTCCTGGACGCCGAGCGCACGCTGTACTGCGACTGGTGGCCGCAGCTGCGCCGCGTGTTGCGGCCGGGCGGGTTGCTGGTGGTGGACAACGCGCTGTCGCACGTGGCGGAGATGGCGCCGTTCGCCGCGCTGCTGCAGGCCGATGCGGCATTCACCTGCACCACGCTGCCGGTCGGCAACGGCGAACTGCTGGCGGTCAAGGACGCGTAGGCGTCGGCCTCGGAGGGCGCTGTCTCCCGGGCGTCGGCGGACCACCGCGGCGCAGCGACATGCCACGCAAACGCAAAGGCACGGCCGCGCATTTGCCGCGAGGCAGCTGCGTTCGCATCGACGCATCGCGCGCGTGGACGCATGCACGCAGCGCGCATTGTGGCGCGCCGATGCGGCACGGATAATCCGCGGGTGAATACCGATCCCCCTTTGCAGATCCTGTACCAGGACGCACTACTCGCCGTGGTCGACAAGCCCGCCAGGCTGATGGTCCACGACAGCAAGCTGGCCCGCGGCGAGGACGATTTCCTCGCCGATCGCCTGCGTGCGCAGCTGGGCCGGCCGATCTTCCTGGTGCACCGGCTCGACCGCGCCACCAGCGGCTGCCTGCTGCTGGCCTTCGATCGTGATACCGCCAGCGTGCTGGGCAAGGCGCTGATGGGGGGCGAAGTGGACAAGGATTATCTGGCGATCTGCCGCGGCTGGCCGGCGGAGGAACGCTTCGTCGTCGACCACGACCTCGACGGCGGCCCCGGCAAGCCGCTGAAGAAACCGGCGCAGACCCGCTTCGAGCGCTTGGCCTGCGGCGAACTGCCGGTGCCCTCGGGCGAGTTCGCCACCTCGCGCTACGCGCTGCTGCGCTGCAGCCCGGTGACCGGGCGCTTCCGGCAGATCCGCCGCCATCTCAAGCACCTCTCGCACCACCTGATCGGCGACACCAGCCATGGCGATGGCCGCCACAACCGCATCTTCCGCATGCAGGGCGTGCACCGCATGCTGCTGCACGCCGAACGCCTGGCGTTTCCGCATCCGGACGGGCAGCGGATCGCGGTCACGGCGCCGCTGGATGCGGAGTTCGTGCGGGCGTTCGGGTTGTTTGGCTGGGATGCCGGGCCTTGGCAGGCGCAGGCGGGATAGGGGTGCTGCGGGATAGGCTGCACCTACCGCGAGGATTCTGTCGCAGCACGTTACGCTGCCACGGGGATGATCCGTTCGAGGCTGATCGCTTGCATGCGCAGTGCCGGCGCTTCCCTGGCCGGATGGCAATGGGCTTGGCCTCCGTCTAGTGTGCCTTGCTGCATTCGGTTGTTTCTAGGGGGATGTATGTGGAACAAGTTTTGCGCGGTCTTTGCTGTCTCGATTTTTTGCGTGCTGCCATGTTCCGCGTCGGCAGGAGACGGAGCGGGAAAGGTGATACAGGTCATCGCGCACTCGCACGACGTCGTGTTCTTCACCCTGGATGGCCCGCACACGAACGCGCCAGCATGCTCGAGCACACCGTGGTCGTTGTCGTTGACGACCAACTCGGGAAGGGCCCAGTACGCCCTGCTGCTGAGCGCAGTCGCACAAGGCAAGGCGGTCACCGTGCATGGAACAGGGGACTGTTCTGCCTGGGGCGATCGCGAAACGGCGGAGTATGTCCTGATCGATAACTGATCAACACCGCATCTGATCGCGCAATGCGGGCGTGGCGTGATCCGCGCAGATGTTTTTCTGTACCGCCCGACCAGCCACTGTAGGAGCGGCTTCAGCCGCTCCTACGACGGTGCAAGGGCGGCGCTGCGCGCGTTACTTGGCCGGCGGTGCGTTCACCGTCTGCTCCAGGTCCTTCTGCAGGTCGGCGAACAGCGGAGTCATCTTCTGCTGGATCGCGCCCATCAGGCTCTGCATCAGCTGCGGGGTCTTGTCGAGCAGGCTCTGCCCGGCCGGGCTCTCGTAGAACTCGGCCATCGCCAGCACATCCTGCTTGGAGAAGGTCTGCTTGTACAGGTTGACGTAGAGCGGGCGCATCTCCTGCCAGGACAGCGCCTTGCGCACGGTGGCCTGGGTGCGCTCCTGGATCCGCTGCAGCTTCTGCTGCTGGGCGGCGTCGAGCGGGTGCTGCGCGGTGAGCTGGGCGAACTGCTGGCGCTGCATGGCCTCGATCTGCGGCAGCATGGTGTCGAGCATGTTCTGCGCGCGCGAGGCCGACAGCAGGCGGTTGACGTCGGCGTCGCTAGGCGGTTCGGCCAGCGCCGGGACGGCGGCCAGGGCCAGCAGCAAGGCCAGCAGCAGGCGCTGCGGCCAACGGAAGAAGCGCGGAGTCGGGGACATGGAGCATCCTGCAGGGCGATGACCGGCGGCCAGAATACGGCAATCGCCACGGAAGCGGCGCAGCCCGCGGGCCGGGGCGCGCGCCCTGGCCCGTTCAGCCAGCGCCGGCGCGGAAACCGGGCGGTCGGGCGGATGCCCTACAATCCGCGTCATGGGTAACGGGGCCATCCACATCTCGAGCAGCCTGACGATTCCGGAGGACGAAATCGTCGAGCGCTTCGTGCGCGCCAGCGGCGCCGGCGGGCAGAACGTCAACAAGGTCGCCACCGCGGTCGAGTTGCGCTTCGACCTGGCCGGCTCGCCGTCGCTGCCGGAGCCGCTGCGCGCGCGCCTGCTGGCACGCCGCGACCGCCGCATCACCGCCGACGGCGTGCTGGTGATCGATGCGCAGCGCTTCCGTACCCAGGACCGCAACCGCGACGATGCGCGCCAGCGCCTGGCCGAGTTCATCGTTGCCGGGCTGTCGGTGCCGAAGCGGCGCATCGCCACCAAACCCTCGCACGGTGCCAAGCTGCGACGCCTGGACGCCAAGCGCGAGCGCAGCCAGATCAAACGCGGCCGCTCGCCCGGCCGCTGGGAGTGACTTTTGACCGAACGCGATTACCGCCTGCCCGCAGCGCCCCCGAACATGCCGATGGTCAAGCCCAGCCGCTTCATGCGCTGGCTCGGCCGCACCGCCTTGCGGTTGACCGGCTGGCGGGTGGTGGGCGAGTTCCCCAACGTGCCGAAACTGGTGATGATCGTGGCGCCGCATTCGTCCAACTGGGACGGGTTCCTGGGCTTCGCGGTCAAGTTCGCGGTGGGCTTCGAGGTGCGCGTGCTGGGCAAGACCCAACTGTTCTGGTGGCCGCTGGGGCCGCTGCTGCGCAAGCTCGGCGGCATCCCGCTGGACCGCAAGTCGCCGCGCGGGGTGGTGGAACAGGCGGTGGCGCTGATCCGCGGTGCCGAGCGCATGTGGTACGTGATCACGCCCGAGGGCACGCGCAAGCGCGTGGAGAAGTGGAAGACCGGGTTCTGGAAGATCGCCCACGGCGCGCAGGTGCCGATTTTCCCGGTGTACTTCGACTACCCCAGCCGCACCGTCGGCCTTGGCGAAGTGATGTGGACCAGCGAGGACATGCAGGCCGACATCGCCGCGATCCGCACCTGGTACCGGCCGTGGCGCGGCAAGCATCGCGATACGTTGTGACGGGCAGCGGCGGCTGACGGCGGCGCGCATCCGCCGTTTTATCCAGCCGCACCAACCGATCTCGTAGGCGCGGCTGAAGCCGCTCCTACGGTGCATGGGTCGGAAGCGTTGTGGGAGGGACTTCAGTCCCGATGCGGGAAGGTGCCAGGTGGTTTTGGGCTTCACTCGTCGCGGCTGAAGCCGCTCCCACAAGTGTGGCGTCAGTATTGCCGGAAGACTGCACTGTGTGAGGGACTTCAGTCCGACACAGGAAGGTGCCGAGTGGCTTTGGGCTTCACTCGTCGCGGCTGAAGCCGCTCCCACAAGTGTGGCGTCAGTATTGCCGGAAGACCGCACTGTGTGAGGGACTTCAGTCCGACGCAGGAAGGTGCCGAGTGGCTTTGAGCTTCACTCGTCGCGGCTGAAGCCGCTCCCACAAGTGTGGCGCACAGTATTGCCGGAAGACCGCACTGTGTGAGGGATTTCAGTCCGACACAGGAAGGTGCCGAGTGGCTTTGAGCTTCACTCGTCGCGGCTGAAGCCGCTCCCACAAGTGTGGCGTCAGTATTGCCGGAAGACCGCACTGTGTGAGGGACTTCAGTCCGACGCAGGAAGGGCCTGGTGGTTTTGGGCTTCACTCGTCGCGGCTGAAGCCGCTCCCACAAGTGTGGCGCACAGTATTGCCGGAAGACTGCACTGTGTGAGGGACTTCAGTCCGACGCAGCAAGGGCCTGGTGGTTCTGGGCTTCACTCGTCGCGGCTGAAGCCGCTCCCACAAGTGCGGCGCCAGCATCGCCGGAAGACCGCACTGTGTGAGGGACTTCAGTCCGACGCAGGAAGGGCCTGGTGGTTTTGGGCTTCACTCGTCGCGGCTGAAGCCGCTCCCACAAGTGCGGTGCCAGCATCGCCGGAAGACCGCACTGTGGGAGGGACTTCAGTCCCGACGACGGGCGGTATCAGCCGACCATTCGCTTTCGCTCGTCGCGGCTGACGCCGCTCCCACATGCAGGTTTCGCCCCCGGGCGCTACAGCGCGCTGCCGCCGAACTTCTGCGTGTACTGCAGGTACACGCTGCGGCCCACGGTGTCGAACCAGGACACGTCGTAGTACGGATACGTCGTGTAGGTGCGGTCGTGCGGCGGCATCGTGTCGAACAGGTTGGTCACCGTCAGCGACAGCTGCGCGTGGTCGGTAAAGCGGTACTGCAGCGACGCGTTGTAGCGGTAGGTGGCGCCGATCCATGGGCTGTCGCCGCTCGCCGGGTCGTAGACCTGGTCGTAGGAGTCCGAGCTCGGCAGCCGGCCAAGGCGCTCGCCGTGCAGCGTCGCGGTCCAGGCGTTGCGCTCCCACGACACGCTGGCGCTGGCCTTGGTGCGCGGGATGTCGTAGCCGCTGTTGACCGCGAACTCGTCCACCATCGCTTCGCCGGCGTACACCTGGATGTCGTGGCGGCGCACCCAGGTGTAGTTGCCGCTCAGGCGGAAGGTGCCGATGCCGGTGTCGAGACGGTACTGCGTGCTCAGGTCGATGCCGTTGGTGCGTTCGCGGGCGATGTTGATCGGGTTGACGTAGACCCCGTACAGGCGGCCATCGGCGCTGCGGGTGACCCGTGCCAGCGCCTGCCGGCAGGTGGTGGAGGTGGCCTGCAGCACGCCGAGGCGGCAGTCGGCCTCGTCGCGCAGCACCTGGTCCACGCGCAGGTCCTGCACCTGGTCGCGCATGTCGATGTCGAAGTAGTCCAGCGACAGGTCCAGGTCGGCGATTGGCGACCACACCAGGCCGGCGGTCCACGAGGTGCTGTTCTCCGGGTTCAGCGCGCGGTTGCCGCTGCGGCCGCGGATCACCGCTTCCTCGTTGTAGCTGCAGTCCTGGATCGCCACGCCCGGTTCCTCGCTGGCGCAGCGGTAGTAGTCCACGCCGGTGGTCTCGTCGTTGCCCGGGCCGGCGTACACGTAGTGCAGGTCGGGCGCGCGGAACGCGGTGCCGTAGGAGCCGCGTACCAGCAGCGACGCCACCGGCCGCCATTCCAGCCCGCCGCTGTAGGTGAACTTGCCCAGCGAGCGGCCGGCGAAGCGGTACTGGTCGTAGCGCCCGGCCAGGCTCAGCGACACCGTCGACAGCACCGGCAGGCGCAGCTCGCTGGCCAGCGCCCAACGATTGCGGCTGCCGTGGCCGTCGGAGTCCTTCCAACTGTAGTAGTAGTACTGCGTGGCCAGCGGATCCGGGCGCAGGGCGTAGCCCTGGTTGCCGAACTCGGCGGTTGCGGACAGGCCGGCATCGCCGCCGGGCAGCGCGAACAGCGCGGTGTTGGTGGCGGTGAAGGCGAGGGTGTCGGTGCGCGAGCGCGGTTGGTACACGGTGCGCTTGGCGATGCTGTCGTATTCGGCGCGGCTAAGCGGCGTGTACAGGCGCTGCGGGTCGGCGTCGAAGATCGGCAGCCCCGAGTCGTTGTCCACGCCCAGCTGTGGGCCGAGGAACAGCGCGTTGGCGCGGGCGGCGACGATCTGCGGCCAGCTGATCGTGGCCTGGTACTGCGAGTGGCTGAGGCTGGCCTCGTAGTCCCAGTCCGCGCCCAGGCGGCCCTTGAAGCCGGTGGTGACGCTGAAGGTCTTCTGCCGGGTGCGGATGGTGCCGGCGTTGAGGCCGCCCATTTCCTCCGGGCTGAACTGGCGGCCCCAGGCTTCCACCTGGCCGGTGGCCTGGTTGTAGAAGTAGCCCTGCTCGTTGCCGTCCGGGGCCATGTAGCCCCACTGGGTCACGTCGCGGAACAGCGACAGCTCGTGGTAGCCCAGTTGCACGTCGGCGAACCACTCGCTGCCGTTGTCGAAGGCGTAGCGCAGCGAGGCGTAGCCGTTGAGGCCGCGGCGCCGGTTGGTGATGGTGCCGTAGCCGATCGAGGCGCTGCTGCCGCAGAACGCGCCGTAGCCCGGGCGGGTGGCGTAACCGGTGCTGCCGCCGTTGAGCGCGGACACCGCCGCGCAGGTGTCCGCGCCCGGATCCACATAGTCGTCGTCGTAGTCCGTGCGCAGGAAGGTGCGCCGCGGCACCTGCGCGCGCGCGGTGGGGCCATCCAGGGTGCTGTCCTGGCGGCTGCGCTGGTAGGCCCACAGCGGCGTCTGCGACACCAGCTCGGCGCCGAACACCGCATCGAAGTTGCCGCGCGACCAGCCGCTGCTGAGGCTGAGGTTGAAGCTTTCGCCGCCGCCGCGGGTGGTGTCGCCGAAGCGGTAGTCCAGCGTGGTGCCGTCGGCCTGCTTCTTGAGGATGAAGTTGACCACGCCGGAGATCGCGTCCGAGCCGTAGATCGCCGAGGCGCTGCCGGTCAGGATCTCGATGCGGTCGATCATGCCCAGCGGGATGTTGGAAATGTCGGTGAAGTTGCTGCGGCCCTTGAACGGCATCGGGAAGTCGGCGATGCGGCGGCCGTTGACCAGCACCAGGGTGTGGTTGGGGCCGAGTCCGCGCAGGTCCACCTGCTGCGCGCCGGGCGAGAAGTCGGCGCCGCTGGCCGACTGCGGGCTCTGCGTCTCGCCGCCGTTCTGGGTCATCGCGCGCAGCACGTCCGGCACCGAGGTGAAGCCGTTGGCCTTGATCTGCTCGGCGCTGATCACGCTGATCGGCGCCGGGCCTTCCACCTGCGTGCGCGGAATGCGCGAACCGGTGACGCGCAGGGTGTCCAGTTGCGCCACGGGGGCGTCGGCCGCCGCCAGCGGTGGCGCGGCGACACGGGCCGGTTGCGCGCGGGCCGGGGCCGGTGCCTGGCGCCGCACCAGCCACGCGCCGGAGGCGTCGCGCTGGGCGATGAAGCCGCTGCCGCGCAGCACCTGCTGCAGCGCCTGCGCCGTGTCCAACTGGCCGTGCGCGCCGCCGCTGCGGGCTTCGCCCATCTGGTCGGCGCGATAGATCAGCTGCGCGCCGGATTGCCGCGCCAAGGCGGCCAGCGCCGCACGCAGTGGGCCGGCGGGGACATCCACCGTGCCGGTGGCGGCCACGGCAACGGGTTGTGCCTGCGCCGCACAGGCGCTCGCACAGGCCATGCTCAGCAGCAGGGCACGCATCGGATACCGCATCGAGTTTTCTCCCCCAAACAGGCGCGCAGCGCGCCTTCGTAGCTCCAGGACGAACGAGACCGGCAAATCCCCCCGCCACCGCACCTCCCCCGCGCGGGGCGGCCTACCGGCTGTGCAACAGCACCGTGTCGCCGCGGCGCTCGGCGCGGATCGGGAAGCCCTGTTCGAGCAGGCGCACGAACGCGTCGACGTTGGACCAGCGCACGTTGCCGCCGACCCGCAGCGCCGCGGCGCCGGCATCGGCGACCTGCAGCTTGACCGTGTTGTAGCGGTTGAACTCGGCCACCGCCGCCTGCAGCGGGGTGTCGTCGAAACTCAGGTAGCCGCTGCGCCAGTCCAGCATGCGCTCGGCCTCGGCCAGCGCGACCCGGCGCACCAGCACCCCGTGCGGGCCGGCCTGGGCGATGCTGCCGGCGTGCAGCAGCAGCGGCGGCGCCTGCGGCGCACCGGCCGATTCCAGCCGCACGGTGCCCTCGGTGACCACCACGCGCAGCGCGTCGGCGTCGCGGCGCACCGCGAAACGCGTGCCCACCGCCACCACCTGGCGCGCGCCGCTGGCGACCACGAACGGCCGGCCCGGGTCCTTGCTCACCGCGAAGAACGCCTCGCCGCGCTGCAGGTCGATGTGCCGCTGCGCGCGCGACAGCGCCACCGCGATGCGGCTGTCGCTGCTCAGCGTGGCCTGCGAGCCGTCGGCCAGGGCCACAGGGCGCAGTTGGCCGGTGACGCTGGCGTAGGCGGTCGGCGCCGGTTCGGCGGCATGCCGCCCGCCCAGGGCCAGGACCGCGGCGCAGAGCAACGCCGCCGCCAGCGCGGCCGGCCAGCGCCGTCGCGGCCGCGCGCGTGGCCGCGGGGCGAAACGCAGGTCGCCAAGGTCCGGTGCGGCAGTCGCGGCCGGCGCCACCGCGCTGCGGCCGCCCAGGCCCTGCCAGCGGCCGCGTTCGGGCACCTGCTCATCGCGCTGGCCCGCGCCCAGCGCCTGCAGGCGCCCGCTCTCCTGCCAGGCGGCCTGCAGGCGCAGGAACGCCACCCGGTGCGCGGTGGATGCGGCCAGCCAGGCATCCAGGCGCGCCTGCCGTGCGTCGGTCCAGTCGCCGCGGTCGCGCCGCGCCAGCCAGGCCGCCGCACGCGCCTCAATCCACCTGCTGTCCATCGCGTGCCCGCGCCTGCAACGGCGTCGCCGGCGCCGCCGCGCCCTCGTCGTCATGAAGATGATCGGCCAGCAGGCGCATGCCCCGGGCCACTTGCTTTTCCACGCTCTTCTCGCTGATTCCCAGGCGCACGGCCACCTCCTTCTGCGGCAGTTCCTCGACCCGCCGCAGCCAGACCACGCTGCGGCAGCGGTCCGGCAACCGGTCGAAGGCCGCGGCCAGCCGGCCCAGCACCTGCCGTCCGCCGCACCAGCGTTCCGGCGACAGCTCATCTACCAGGACGTGCATCGACTCCAGATCCCCCACCGCCTCGATCGACACCACCCGGTTGCGGCGCAGCCGGTCGGTCATCAGGTGCCGCGCGGTGGCGAACAGGAACGCCTTGGGCTGGCTCGGCCGCGCCTTGCCGGCGGCCTCGTAGACGCGCACGTAGACTTCCTGGCGCAGGTCGTGCCATTCCTCGCGATGCGGCCAGCAGCGCCGCAGGTAGCCGCCGAGCGCCTGCTCGTGGACGAGGATTTCTTGGACGAACCAATCGTCGAGGGAAGCGGACATGGATTCCACATTAGCCGATCGCCGGCGCGTGCGGGCACGTGCCGCGTCCGCGAACGTGGGAGGGTGGCGCGGCGGGGGGAAACCGTGCCGCCGTTCGTCCCCAGTCAGCAACGAGCCGCCCGCTCGCCTGCCCGCCCGTTTCCCGAGGAGATCCGCATGACCCGTTCCGTCGGCATGTTCCGGCCCTGGATGTCGCTGCTGCTGGGCCTGTGCCTGGCCACGCCCGCCGTGGCGCGCGATTACCGCCAGTACCTGGTCGGCGATCCGGCCGCGCCCACGCCCGGCCCGGTGTCGCCCGGCCTGCTGCTGATGGGCGGCGGCGACCGCAACTACGACGCGCTGCGCTGGTTCATGGCCAAGGCCGGGCATGGCCACGTGGTGGTGCTGCGCGCCTCGCAGGCGGGCGAGGTGGGCGAGGAGTTCTACCGCCAGGTCGGCGGCGTGGCCTCGGTGGAGACCTTCGTGTTCAGCGGCCGCGGCGCCTCCAGCGATCCGGCGCTGCTGCGCGCGCTGGCCCGCGCCGACGGCATCTTCATCGCCGGCGGCGACCAGTCGCGCTACGTGCGCTACTGGAAGGACACCCCGGTGGCCGAGGCGCTGGACGCGCACGTGCGCGCCGGCAAGCCGCTGGGCGGCACCAGCGCCGGCCTGGCGATGCTGGGCGAATACCTGTACGGGGCGATGGACGGCGGCAGCCTCACCAGCCCGGCGGCGCTGGCCGACCCGCTGGGGCCGGCGGTCACTATCGAGACCGACTTCCTGCACCTGGACCTGCTCAAGCGGGTCATCACCGACACCCATTTCCGCGAGCGCGACCGCCTCGGCCGCCTGTTCGCGTTCCGCGCCAAGGCGGCCACGCTGGCGCCCAAGGGCGCGCCGCTGATCGGCCTGGGCGTGGACGAGAGTGCGGCGCTGGCGGTGGAAGGCGACGGCAGCGCGCGGGTCTACGCCACCGATCCGCAGGCGGTGGCCACCGTGGTCGCCGGGCCGCTGACGCCGCCCACCCCGGCCGGGCAGCCGCTGCAGGCCGCCCGCATCGAGACCGTCGGCGTCGGCCCCGGCTCGACCCTGCACCTGCCCGACGGCCGCGTCGAGGCGCCGGTGTTCCACCGCTACTACGCGGTGCAGGACGGGCGCATGCGCGAGATCCCGGCCACCACCCTGGTGATCCATGGCGGCGCCGGCGTCGAGCGCGCCAGCAGCAGCGCCGCCGACCTGGCCGAGGCACGCGCGGCGATGGAGACCGCGCTGCGCACCGGGCAGGCGCTGCTGGCACAGGGCAAGCCGGCGACGGACGCGGTCGCCGCGGCGATCACCGTGCTGGAGGACTCGCCGCAGTTCAACGCCGGCAAGGGCGCGGTGTTCACCCACGACGGCCGCAACGAACTGGATGCGGCGATCATGGACGGCCGCACCGGCAAGGCCGGCGCGGTGGCCGGCGTGCACCGGGTGAAGAATCCGATCCAGCTGGCGCGTGCGGTGATGGACCAGTCCGAGCACGTGATGCTGGTCGGCGACGGCGCCGAGGTCTTCGCAAAGCAGCACGGGATCGCCCTGGTCGATCCGTCGTACTTCCGCACCGAGAAGCGTTGGCAGCAACTGCAGCAGGCATTGAAGGAAGAGGCCAACAAGCAGGCGCACGCCGACCTGGAAACCGCCAAGCACTTCGGCACGGTCGGCGCGCTGGCGCTGGACCAGCAGGGCAACCTGGCCGCCGGCACCTCCACCGGCGGCATGACCAACAAGCGCTACGGCCGCGTCGGCGACTCGCCGATCATCGGTGCCGGCACCTTTGCCGACAGCCGCTGCGCGGTGTCCGGCACCGGCTGGGGCGAGTTCTACATCCGCGCGGTGGCCGCCTACGACATCTGCGCGCGGGTGAAGTACGCCGGGCAGAGCCTGGCCCAGGCCGCCGACGCGGTGATCGACCAGCAGATCCCCAAGGCCGGCGGCGACGGCGGCGCGATCGCGCTGGGCGCCGACGGCAGCGTCGCCTTCCCGTTCAACACCGAAGGCATGTACCGCGGCTGGATCGGCGCCGACGGCGTGCCGCACGTGGCCATCTTCAAGGACGAGGCGTTGCCGCTGCCCGGCGGGCAGTGAGGGGCGCGTTTCCCGGGGCCGCCGGCACCGCCCCGGGACGCGCGATCGCCTTCGCAGGGCCGCCGCGCCGCCGTGTCCGCGGACGGGGCGGCGGCGGCCCGCGCAGGCCCGGCGCGCGACGATCTGTACGCCGGCTGGCTGGGCCGCCGGCCCGAGCCAATGGCACATGCCGCTGCCATGCAAACCCGGTAACGTGGACGGCTGTCTTGGCCCCAAGGTCCTCTCAGGAGTTCCACCTCATGTCGCGTAACGTCGTTCTGGCCGCTGCCATCAGCCTGGCGCTGGCCGCCTGTTCCGGTAAGGAGTCCACCCCCGTGCCCGCCGCTCCCGCCGCCCCGGCCGCCGCGCAGCCCGCCGCCGCCGCCAACCCGCTGCTGACCCCCAGCCCGCTGCCGTTCCAGGCGCCGCCGTTCGACAAGATCAAGGACAGCGATTTCCTGCCGGCGTTCGAAGAAGGCATGAAGCAGCACCTGGCCGAGATCCGCAAGATCGCCGACAACCCGGAACCGGCCACCTTCGCCAACACCCTGGAAGCGATGGAGCGCAGCGGCGAGACCCTGACCCGCGTGTCGCGCATCTTCTTCGGCCTGGTCCAGGCCGACACCAACGAGGCCCGCCAGAAGATCCAGGAAGAGATCGCGCCCAAGCTGGCCGCGCACCAGGACGAGATCAGCCTGGACCCGAAGCTGTTCGCGCGCATCAAGAGCCTGTACGACCAGCGCGACACGCTGAACCTGGACCCGGAGCAGAAGCGCCTGGTCGAGTACGAATACCAGGAGTTCGTGCGCGCCGGCGCGCAGCTGTCCGACGCCGACAAGGCCACCCTGCGCAAGCTCAACGTCGAAGAGACCACCCTGGCCACGCAGTTCCACACCAAGCTGGTCGCGGCCACCGCCGCCGGTGCCGTGGTGGTGGACGACAAGGCCAAGCTCGACGGCATGTCCGACGGCGACATCGCCTCGGCCGCGCAGGACGCCACCGCGCGCAAGCTCGACGGCAAATACCTGCTGGCCCTGCAGAACACCACCCAGCAGCCGGTGCTGGCCTCGCTGAAGGACCGCGACCTGCGCCTGCAGGTGATGGCCGCCTCGCAGTCGCGCGCCGAGAAGGGCGATGCCAACGACACCCGCCAGACCGTGCAGCGCCTGGCCCAGCTGCGCGCGCAGAAGGCCAAGCTGCTCGGCTTCGACAGCTACGCCGCCTACAGCCTGAGCGACCAGATGGCCAAGACCCCGGCCGCGGCGCTGAAGCTGCTCACCGACACCGTGCCCGCCGCCACCGCCAAGGCGCGCAGCGAGGCCGCGGAGATGCAGAAGGTGATCGACGCGCAGAAGGGCGGCTTCAAGCTCACCGCCGCCGACTGGGACTTCTACGCCGAGCAGGTGCGCAAGGCCAAGTACGACCTCGACGAAGCGCAGATCAAGCCGTACTTCGAACTGGACAACGTGCTGCAGAACGGCGTCTTCTACGCCGCCAACCAGCTGTACGGCATCACCTTCAAGGAACGCACCGACATCCCCACCTACCACGACGGGATGAAGGTCTACGAAGTGTTCGACAAGGACGGCAAGTCGCTGGCGCTGTTCTACACCGACTACTTCAAGCGCGACAGCAAGTCCGGCGGCGCCTGGATGGACGAGTTCGTCGGCCAGAACGGCCTGACCGGCACCAAGCCGGTGGTCTACAACGTCTGCAACTTCACCAAGCCCGCCCCGGGCCAGCCGGCGCTGCTGAGCTTCGACGACGTCACCACCATGTTCCACGAGTTCGGCCATGCGCTGCACGGCATGTTCTCCAACGTGAAGTACCCGACCCTGGCCGGCACCGCCACCTCGCGCGACTTCGTCGAGTTCCCCTCGCAGTTCAACGAGCACTGGGCGTCGGATCCGAAGGTGTTCGCGCATTACGCCAAGCACTACCAGACCGGCGAAGCGATGCCGGCCGACCTGGTGGAGAAGATCAAGAAGTCGCGTACCTTCAACCAGGGCTACGCCACCACCGAGTACCTGTCGGCGGCGCTGCTGGACCTGTCCTGGCACACCCTGCCGGCCGACGCGCCGCTGCAGGATGTGGACAAGTTCGAGACCGACTCGCTGAAGAAGTACAAGGTGGACCTGGCCGACGTGCCGCCGCGCTACCGCACCACCTATTTCGACCACATCTGGGGCGGCGGCTACTCGGCCGGCTACTACGCCTACTTCTGGGCGGAAGTGCTCGACGACGACGCCTTCCAGTGGTTCAAGGAGCACGGCGGCCTGACCCGCGCCAACGGCGACATCTTCCGCGCCAAGATCCTCTCGCGCGGCAATACCGAAGACCTGGCCACCCTGTACCGCGACTTCCGCGGCAAGGACCCCAGCGTCGAGCCGCTGCTGGAAAACCGCGGCCTGACCAACTGATCGGCGCTGCGCCGATCGGGTGTGTCGAGAACGGGATGGCCTTGCGGCCATCCCGTTTTTTGTTGGGGTGCACTTTCGCAGTGGCGAAAGTCACCGATGCTGCTGCGTGCCGGTCTACGCAGCCGCATCGCGCGAAAAGAGGCGCGGCCCAGGCTGCCAAGGCCGTGGTGTGTCGATGGATGCGGCATGCTTGCTGCCGAATGATTCATCAGCTCTCCGGGAGTCTCGAAACATGATGGTTGGCGTGGTGCTTCTGATGGGCGTGGCGGCGGGTTCGGCACATTTCGGCGAAGCGAGACCGGAGAGCTTTTCAAATGTCTGCTGGGCCGAGGACGCGGGGGATTTGGTGGGTACGACGATATGGATCCTGTCCGCTGTTGATGGCACTCGGCTGTTGATCCAGCGCTACGAGGGCGGACCTTTGACGCCGGCCTTGTTCTCGACACATGTCGAAAATGAAAAGCTGGTGGTGTACTCCGATCGGAACGAACCGCTTTACACGGTGCGTCGCGACGGCAAAGGAGCGTTGATCGTGTACTTGGATGGCGACGAGGGGCGCGATGGCAAAAGCGAGGAAAATCTCGCTCGCGTCGTCACTTTGGGTGAATTTCCAGACTGCAAGTGAGTTGCCGTGGTGCATGGTTTGGGCGTGTGTCTGCGATGAAACGGCGCCACGCTTTCGTCACTGGCCCGCCGCGGTGCGTACACTGTCGCAATTGCCGTCCCGTGCTGCCTTTCCTTTTGCGCGCACGCTGGTGCGCGCTGCAACTTGGGTCTGCCCAGCAACGCGAGGCCAGTCTTTGCAGGCGAAGCATCCGTGCCTCACTCCAATCTTGTCGGGATCAATGCAGTCGCCCGCCTTTCGTGGGCAGCGCATAGACCGTCCGCTCCTCACGCACGCCCTTGGGCGTTGGCACGCGCAGCGGCTGGCGCACGATCTGCAGCAGCAGCGCCCGTATCGTGTTCGCTGCAGCGCAGATCGCCGCGTCCTCCGGCAGCGCCAGGCGGTCCTGCTCGGTTATATCGCCGGCTGCCCCTGCGCGGGCATGAGTTGAGATGGTCTCGGTCAACAGCGTGAGCTGGTCGATCTGCTCACGCGTCACCCGGAACGCGCCACCTTCCACGTCCGGGGCTATCTCAGTGGTGGCATCGGGCCGGGCGCCACGTGTCGTATGGGTCTGCTGCGCAGGATAGGACAGCGCGTCCAGCACCAACTCCACCTGGTCGGCCAACAGCTCCAGACACAGCGCCAGTTCGCCCATGCGCACCTTGGGTTCGGCGGCATGCTCCTCGGCCCGCGTCCGCGGCTGCGCCAGCCGGACCAGGAACCGCACGTGATCGCGCAGCTTCGCCAGCCGGAACTGGCTGTCCTCCGGCAGGAAATAGCCGGGCATGTCTTCGTCGTCCAAACGATCGTGCGACATCGTTGCCTCCTCGTTCCATGAAGGGGTCCGCCCACCACGCATGGCGGACGGGAAGTCGGGAGGTTCGAAACCGCACGTAGCCGGCGGGCGTATTTCCCCGAAGGGTGTTGTATTAGCCGCCCTCCCGACGCAGGCATCGCGTCGGCTTGCGCTTGCAAGGCATGCAGGCACAAAAAACCCACCGGTTTGTCGGAGGTGGGTACCGCTACGTGAGGAGTTTCGACGCTCCTTGGGTCAAGATTGCGACTGGCTGGTGTGCGTGTCAATAGTGGATATGAGAGATTTTCTGCGGTGAACCTGACCGTCTCGCTTTGAGCCGGCAGCGACCTTTCTGAGCTGCCTACGCGGCAGTGAACTTGCGGGCGAGCCGCGCAAACATGAGGGCCGTTTTCTGAGCTGCCTACACGGCAGTGAACGCCAAGACCGCGCTCAGCGACTTCAACCCGTGTTTCTGAGCTGCCTACACGGCAGTGAACTCGCCCATGCGCCGGTCGCAATCCGTCTGGCTTTTCTGATCTGCCTACACGGCAGTGAAAGCCGTCTGGCAGCGTTAGGTAGTAGACCTTGTTTTCTGAGCTGCCTACGCGGCAGTGAACTCGCCGGTCGCGGTTATTCCCTACGACGACCTTTTCTGAGCTGCCTACACGGCAGTGAACCGTGCCGCCCTCGCCGCCCGCCAGCCGGTGGGTTTCTGAGCTGCCTACACGGCAGTGAACGCAGAGAACCCAAAACAGCAGCGCGCAGAGATTTTCTGAGCTGCCTACACGGCAGTGAACAGGTAGGCGTTGCGCACGTTCGTGTTGATGGTTTTCTGAGCTGCCTACACGGCAGTGAACTGGCGCTGATCGACAGCAAGGCGGTGCGCAATTTTCTGAGCTGCCTACACGGCAGTGAACGGTGCGCAATGAGCTGGCCCTACTGGCTCGTCTTTCTGAGCTGCCTACACGGCAGTGAACCGATTCAGCGACAAGCCGCAGCTGGCGGCCTTTTTCTGAGCTGCCTACACGGCAGTGAACTGCCGCCGTGAGCTGAAGGGTCGGCTGTCGCTTTTCTGAGCTGCCTACACGGCAGTGAACCAGGACGCCGGAGTCCTCGACCACCCGGGTCATTTCTGAGCTGCCTACACGGCAGTGAACATAGCGCAGGCCAGCCAGCACGGCTGCGAGTTTTTCTGAGCTGCCTACACGGCAGTGAACCTGGCCGCTCTGACCGCCGCCCTCGCCTCGCATTTCTGAGCTGCCTACACGGCAGTGAACCTGCAACCCGCGCGTGAATGCTTTCGAGCACTTTTCTGAGCTGCCTACACGGCAGCGAACGTGCTCGGAATGCAATGTCGTTATGCGTTCGATTTCTGAGCTGCCTACACGGCAGTGAACGCCTGTACGTCTTGGCGGCGCGGCCGAAGATGTTTCTGAGCTGCCTACACGGCAGTGAACATGGTGAGCACCGAAACCGTAGCTGCCGCCATTTTCTGAGCTGCCTACACGGCAGTGAACAAGCAGGGAGATGCACGATGAAGCAGCGGGGATTTCTGAGCTGCCTACACGGCAGTGAACCTCATCAACGAGCGCCACAGCGCCATCGGGAATTTCTGAGCTGCCTACACGGCAGTGAACGCGGGAAGTGGGGCATCACTAGGGATCAGGATTTTCTGAGCTGCCTACACGGCAGTGAACAACCTCTCGTCCTCCGCACCCTTCAGCGCATCTTTCTGAGCTGCCTACACGGCAGTGAACATCACGTCGCCGACGGTGACGCCACGGGTGACTTTCTGAGCTGCCTACACGGCAGTGAACTCCGGATGCTTCTCGGCCTGCGGCTGCGCTGCTTTCTGAGCTGCCTACACGGCAGTGAACGCGCTGCAGCGCGTGCGCACGCGCCTGGAATCTTTCTGAGCTGCCTACACGGCAGTGAACAGCGAGGTAATCTGGATTGAGCCGGTCCAGCATTTCTGAGCTGCCTACACGGCAGTGAACTTGGACTGGTTACGGATGTTGGAAGGGAGGCGTTTCTGAGCTGCCTACACGGCAGTGAACCTCGACATCAGCTACATGGGCCTCCTGGATCTTTTCTGAGCTGCCTACACGGCAGTGAACGCGCGCCGCCGAGTCGAGGGGCGGCACGTCATTTTCTGAGCTGCCTACACGGCAGTGAACCAAACGGAAATGGTGTCCCGGATGTGCTCGAGTTTCTGAGCTGCCTACACGGCAGTGAACGATCATGTCGACCAGGATCTCGTAGGTGTACTTTTCTGAGCTGCCTACACGGCAGTGAACAAAGACCGACGCGGAGCGAGCGGCTGCCTACCTTTCTGAGCTGCCTACACGGCAGTGAACGAGGCCAATGCCCTAACGAAACTTGGGACGGCTTTCTGAGCTGCCTACACGGCAGTGAACGAACCCCTGGCGGCAGATCCTTATTGGTGTCTTTTCTGAGCTGCCTACACGGCAGTGAACCGAAGGAGCGACAGCAAGGCGCGGCTTGATCTTTTCTGAGCTGCCTACACGGCAGTGAACTTCGCCTATTCGACCACTAGGCACACGCGCATTTTCTGAGCTGCCTACACGGCAGTGAACGGGACGGTGTCAGCCACGACCTTGTAAGGGTCTTTCTGAGCTGCCTACACGGCAGTGAACCGGCTTCGCGATGGCGTCGTAACGCTTCGCCATTTCTGAGCTGCCTACACGGCAGTGAACTAGTCCCTCTATTCTCCAAGCCTTTGATGCCGAAAGGAAATGGCAAAAGAAAAGCAGCCGACCCCTTTGCTGGAGCCGGCTGCCAAGTGCTTGATTTTAGTAGAGCGCTCGAAGCGAAAAGGAAAAAGGGTCAGAACCAGGGAATGGTGGCCCCGCCGCTGAGTCCGTAAGTGTTGAACGTGCCAGGCACCGGTTCCTGCAGCAGGGGCCCATGCCGCACGAACAGGGAAAACGCGGCCTGGCCGGTGCTGCGGCTGCCCAGCACCACGAACGGCAGCCGCAATCGTTCGGCCGCGGTGTCCGGGATGCGTTCGGCTGCCGCGTCGGCGCTCAAGCCGTGCCGACGCAAGGCGCGTGTCCGGACTCCTTCTTTTACTGGCCGTTACATCAGCCGTCTTCGCAACGTCGCAAGGCGTCTCGGTCAGAAGCGTTAGCGAGGCAGGAAAGCGCGGCGAGGGCTTCCTTCCGTTGGCCCAGGGTCAGCGGCGTCTCGGCAATCGATTCGGGGTGGGCAGAGAGCGACTTGGCCCGCTCGATCACGCGGGCTTTCAACGCGTCGTCTTTCACGTTGCCTAGGGCGCGCGCGAGCAGGCGGGTTTGCGCTACGAAGTTCGCATTGAGCGAATCCCGTTGTTGCTCGGCGTTCTTGGGCGATCCGTCAGTGCTGGCGAGCACCATCGATGTGTCCAGCCAATGCCAGGCGGCGGCGGATGCGTCGGCACGGGAAAGCGCATAACTACCGCCCACCGCGCCTCCGACGACCGCGCCAACTGCGCTTGCGGCCAAGGCCAAGCCAATTGTCGAGAGTTTCATCGATTTCCTCATAGGACCTGGAGCCAGCACTTGAGCACCACACCCGCCGAGGTGGCACAGAACAGCCAGACCTCACCGGCGCGGCCGGTGGAGCCACGGGCACCATAGGCGACGTTTGGCGGGTTCCAATCGACCACCATCGGATCGCCACCGCCTCCGGCACTCCCCGAACCCGCATCGGGAAGCGGGCTGCCATCCACGGCCCGAGCCGTGCCGGCAATGTACTTATCCGCGCTTGGTGCCGCAAAGTTGATCTCGAAGCATGCACTGTCCCCATTGTTGAAGACCGCACACACACGCGGGTCCTTGCCGAAGAACTGCTTCATCTTGTTCGACAGCAACTGCCGGAATGCAGCCTTGAGACCCCTGCCAGCCCATGCGGGATTCTTCTCGGTCAATGCTTTGAAGATCTCCAGCGACGTGGCTTCCGCGTTGCGCCCAACGAAAGAACCGTAGTAATCACTGTTGGGCATCACGATCACCTGATCTGTCTTCGTCAGGTCGATGATGGCTCCGACTTCTGCCGCTTCTTGGCTACTTGCGTTCCACTGGTCGATCTGCCATTTGTCTCCAGGCCCGGCTGCTGCGATTGCGTCGACTTCCGCCTGACGTGCGGTGACGCCCGTATAGGCTTGGTTGGAGAGCGACATCGCCTTGCCTGGGGCAACGGCCTTCGGCTCCGTCTGGGCCTGTGGACTTCCGCCGCCGGCGTTCGGGTTGAACAGGATCGAGAAAAGCATCGTGGTCTTGGTGTCGGGATTGACCACCAGAACATCGTAGGTGCCTCCAACGCGACCGATTTCGGCTTTGGCGGCGTTCTGGAACGAGGCGGGTGTGGTGCACGTGGTGCAGAGACTCACCAGGTCCGACGCCAGTGCCGGGCTGCTGATTCCCAGCCAGGCAACTGCCACCAGGAAAACCGACGTCCAATGCTTCATGTCACTCTCCATGTTGACTTGCGTACGACGAACTCCACTTCCTGAGTGGGGCCGACGGACCGTAGCATGGTGCCGATAGGCGAGCAATCTCTGTTGTCGCGCAGGTGGCTTGGAAGGTTAATTGCCTGGGAGAGGGGTGCCTGCTGCGAAAGCGAGAAAGAGGAGTTCAAACGACGCTTCGCTGCGGCCAACGCCATAACGGTCCCAGGCCGAGCGGACTGGCCGATTTCGAGTCGCCTGTGCGGCAGTGAACATGATCTTTAGTCGGTCGATGTCGTGGATCAACTATGAGCTGCCTGCGTGGCAGTGAACGATACCCAGCCCGCCGCCACGGTCGGCATGCATTTCTGAGCTGCCTGCACGGCAGTGAACGGGGCGTAGAGCGAGCCGTCCGGGTTTTCCTTTTCTGAGCTGCCTACGCGGCAGTGAACCAGGCCGGCGTGGACTATCTCATGCGGCTGCATTTCTGAGCTGTCTACATGGCAGTGAACCGGAAGACCGCGGTGCAGTACGTCGCGCGGCTTTTCTGAGCTGCCTACTCGGCAATGAACCAGAATTTACACGTGACCGTTTCGCCCTCATCTTTGTGAGCTGCCTACGCGGCAGCGAACCAGATCCCGGAGAAGGTCTACGTGCGCGTCGATTTCTGAGCTGCCTACGCGGCAGTGAACTCGCCGCGGTGCGACCAACTGTTGAGGCCGACTTTCTGAGCTGCCTACGCGGCAGTGAACAGCTTGCTCCACGTCCAATCCCTGGAGGCGA
This sequence comes from Xanthomonas sp. NCPPB 901, assembly GCF_056725085.1. Classification (NCBI taxonomy): domain Bacteria; kingdom Pseudomonadati; phylum Pseudomonadota; class Gammaproteobacteria; order Lysobacterales; family Lysobacteraceae; genus Xanthomonas; species Xanthomonas sp. NCPPB 901. The sequence continues at coordinate 288,136 of NZ_CM161511.1, forward strand.
TTTTCTGAGCTGCCTACGCGGCAGTGAACGCGGTGGAGCTGCCCCACCCTTGGGAGATCGATTTCTGAGCTGCCTACACGGCAGTGAACACACGATCAGGATGCCAGCGCGGCCCTGGCTGTTTCTGAGCTGCCTACACGGCAGCGAACATGGCGGAACTGGACTGGTTGAAGCTGGAAATTTTTCTGAGCTGCCTACACGGCAGTGAACCCTGTATCAGCGCACCTACGCGGGTTTCGTTCTTTCTGAGCTGCCTACACGGCAGTTAACATTTGGACTATCGCGATGCCGCGCTCGAATTATTTCTGAGCTGCCTACACGGCAGTGAACCGGCTCCGGCGGCCGGCGCCGCGCTCCCGTGATTTCTGAGCTGCCCACACGGCAGTGAACTCGCGGCATCCGATGGACTCACGGCCCCGAAATTTCTGAGCTGCCTACACGGCAGTGAACCTGGCTGCGGATCTCGTCGTCATGCCCGACCTTTTCTGAGCTGCCTACACGGCAGTGAACCGTGCGGCCGCCAGTGCGTCTGCCTCATCGTCTTTCTGAGCTGCCTACACGGCAGTGAACCCTGGGGCTGAGGCATTCGCAGCCGCATACGATTTCTGAGCTGCCTACACGGCAGTGAACCGTCATGACGAAAAAAATGGCGGGGGCGGTCATTTCTGAGCTGCCTACACGGCAGTGAACAACACGAAGGTGCCGTAGCTCATCATCATCGTTTTCTGAGCTGCCTACACGGCAGTGAACGAACTGAATCCTGCCCTCGGTAACCGCCTCGATTTCTGAGCTGCCTACACGGCAGTGAACTCTTTCCTATCTCTTAGCGTGCTGTACCGATATTTCTGAGCTGCCTACACGGCAGTGAACAATCTGCTAGTTCGATCATTTAGCCGCCTGTCTTTCTGAGCTGCCTACACGGCAGTGAACGCTCAGGCCTCCTCGAATGCCGCGCGTACCATTTTCTGAGCTGCCTACACGGCAGTGAACTGGGTGGAGGGGCGGGTGCTGATCTACCGCTTTTTCTGAGCTGCCTACACGGCAGTGAACGAGCTGTACGTCTACACGCCCAAGCCCTGGGTTTTCTGAGCTGCCTACACGGCAGTGAACGGGAAGGACGGCGACGAGGACTACCGCATCGATTTCTGAGCTGCCTACACGGCAGTGAACAGAGATGAGACCTTTATTTTCCGTAACCATCATTTCTGAGCTGCCTACACGGCAGTGAACTTCATGGCAGGTGTGCGCCCCCAGGAAAGTCTTTTCTGAGCTGCCTACACGGCAGTGAACTCCATGTCGCCCTCCTTGCGGGCTGTGCGTGTTTTCTGAGCTGCCTACACGGCAGTGAACGCCTACGTCGTCGCGATGGCGATCATCGTCCTTTTCTGAGCTGCCTACACGGCAGTGAACGATTGAACGAACAGTTCGACAGCCTTGTTCCATTTCTGAGCTGCCTACACGGCAGTGAACGTCGCCCTGCGGCGGCGGGTTGCGGGCCGGCGTTTCTGAGCTGCCTACACGGCAGTGAACTCGTCATCATCTTGATGCTGCTGGCGTTGATTTTTCTGAGCTGCCTACACGGCAGTGAACAGCGCCGTGAGCTTTTTCCTGATGCTCGCGAATTTCTGAGCTGCCTACACGGCAGTGAACCGGATTTCGCTCATGGCGCCTTCTCCGTTCCTTTTCTGAGCTGCCTACACGGCAGTGAACTCAGAGCAGATCGTGCCTAAGCGTGGCCGGCCTTTCTGAGCTGCCTACACGGCAGTGAACCGTACCGCGGCCGCGGGCCGATGCAGCACACCTTTCTGAGCTGCCTACACGGCAGTGAACGCTGAGCGAGGCGATGGGCAAGGCTTGGGCGTTTTCTGAGCTGCCTACACGGCAGTGAACTTCGCGACCAAAGCCGAATGGGCCGACGCCAATTTCTGAGCTGCCTACACGGCAGTGAACCCGGCGCGCGAGTTGCTGCCGTTGGCCTTGCTTTTCTGAGCTGCCTACACGGCAGTGAACCTGAAGTACACCCGCGTGGACACCACTACGAATTTCTGAGCTGCCTACACGGCAGTGAACTGAAAAGAAGATGCTGTCTCTTTCGGCCGTATTTTCTGAGCTGCCTACACGGCAGTGAACGCGACCAATCCGACAGTCCACGTCCCCACGATTTTCTGAGCTGCCTACACGGCAGTGAACGGCCGTTCGAACCCCATCGCCTTCATCATCACTTTCTGAGCTGCCTACACGGCAGTGAACCCGCGGCCATATCAGATCACCGGCCACCATGTTTTCTGAGCTGCCTACACGGCAGTGAACCCTGGCGGACGGCGCTCATGCGGCCACCTGCCTTTCTGAGCTGCCTACACGGCAGTGAACACGTGAACACCGTGCGCGTCGAAGGTATGGGCTTTCTGAGCTGCCTACACGGCAGTGAACGTTGCGACGCGTGTTGCAATCAATGCGCCACTTTTCTGAGCTGCCTACACGGCAGTGAACAGTGTCCCCAGGCGCAGGTGAGGGCGCCTGACTTTCTGAGCTGCCTACACGGCAGTGAACAGGACGGCAAGGCGCTGCGCGACTGGGTCGATTTTCTGAGCTGCCTACACGGCAGTGAACCAATATGGCAACGGGTCGTGGAGCGTCGTACATTTCTGAGCTGCCTACACGGCAGTGAACCAGAACGTCCACTTCGAAGCGAATCTCGTCGCTTTCTGAGCTGCCTACACGGCAGTGAACTCGAGCCCCTTGACCGCGAGCATTTCGCTATCTTTCTGAGCTGCCTACACGGCAGTGAACACCGCCGCCGTCCTCGTAGCGAATGCGGATGATTTCTGAGCTGCCTACACGGCAGTGAACTGCATCGCATGCTCAGGCGCCGACCATATGCCTTTCTGAGCTGCCTACACGGCAGTGAACGGCTGCCCCCCAGTGTTGCCAGATCCGCTATATTTCTGAGCTGCCTACACGGCAGTGAACGAGTCTTGATACCAACTACAGGTATTTTTATATTTCTGAGCTGCCTACACGGCAGTGAACGCGGCTCAGAAGATCAAGCCTGCCAAGGCGGTTTTCTGAGCTGCCTACACGGCAGTGAACTAGCCTCGCCATTCTCCAAGTCTTTGACAGGAAAAGGAAACCTGCAAAGAAAAGCAGCCGACCCCTTTGCTGGAGCCGGCTGCCAAGTGCTTGATTTCAATGGGGCACTCGACGTGCCTGGGAAAAAGGGTCAGAACCAGGGAATGGTTGCCCCGTGGCTGAGCCCGTAGCTGTTGAACGTACCAGCCATCGGTTCCTGCAGCAGGGGGCCATGCCGCACGAACAAAGGGAACGCGGCTTGGCCGGTGCTGCGGCTGCCCAGCACCACGAACGGCAGCCGCAATCGTTCGGCCGCGGTGTCCGGGATGCGTTCGGCCGCCGCCCCGGCGCTCAAGCCGTGCCGGCGCATGGCGCGTCGGCGCAGGCGTTCGGGACTGCTCTTGGCCTGGACGCGCGTCACCTGCCGATGCTGTGCGGTGGCGGGCACCTCGGCGATGTCGGCGATGTGCAGGTGATCGTGCATGCCCCGCAGCCAGGCCGTCGCCATCAGGCTGTGCAGCGCGCTGTCGTTGCCGTGCAGGCGCAGCTGCGCCCCCAGGGTCGGCAGCGCGTCGTCATAGCCGGGGAAGCTGACGCCGATGCCGCTACTGGCCAGTTCCACCAGGGCGCGGTGCAGGCGTGCGTACAGCGCGCCCAGCAACTGATGCGGGGCCAGATCCGGATCGGGCCGAAGGCGGAGATCGAGATAGTGTTGCATGGCCGTGCCTCAGTTCGAGTCGCCGAACACGCCGCCGCGGATCAGCGTGGCGATCACGAAATGTTGTTGCTCCACGCTCGGGACCTTGTCCTTGATCACCCAGGCGTCGAGCAGGTTGTAGAAATCCTGCTTGTCCTTGGGCTGCCGGTAGGCCTTGCCTTGGGTGGTGACCGAACCATAGGGCTCGACGGCGATCGCGCCGTTCTCCTCGACGCCGGGGTACCAGGTGTCGATGGTGCGCAGCGCATTGCCGATTTTCTGCGAGTGGATGGCGGCCACGGCCTTGTCGCCTTCGCCGACGGCATACAGCGTCTTGCTCTTGTCGCCGCGGCCGCGTTCCAGGATCAGTTCCTGTGAGGGAAACACTTCCTGGCCGGCGCCGATGCGGACGAAGGCGGTGACTTGCAGCAGCACATGGGCGGTGCCGGCCAGGCCGTCGGCGACGGTGGAGGCAAGGGCATCTAGATCGCCGGCTGCGTCGGCCGGCGCGGACAGGTCGCGCAGGCCATGGTCGTGCGCCTGGAAGGTCCACTGCGCGCTCGGCGCGCCGTTGCGCAGGTGAGCAATTTGGATCTCCACCTGCTCGGCGCCGACGCGGTTGCGCCACAGGAAGCGGCCGTTGGCGAGATTGGCGGCGTAGCGGCGTGCCAGTTCGCCGAAACCGTACTGTTGGCGGTATCCCTCGACGGTGGCGCGAAGTTTGGCGCGGTAGTCGGCATCGTTGCAGGCGGACGGCTCACCGGTGCCGCCGAGTACGCGCAGGGTGAACTGGACCTTCAGGGTGTCGGCGTCCAGCGGCAGGGCGGCCACGTCCACGGTCTGCAGGTTGGGGTTCTGGATGGCGGCATCCAGCTTGGTGGGGTCGGATTGCTCCTTGCTCTTGTCCTTGAGCCGATTGGAGATGGTGCCGCGCACCGATTTCTCGCGGACACGGACCGGTTGCCAGTCGCCGGCCGCATCGCGTGCGGACCAGGCGCCGGCGAAGAACAGGGCATCGGAGGGGTCCAGCTTGCGCTCGAAGGCGAGGACGGAGGCAGTCTTGAGGGTGTCGTTGGCCATGATGGAATTCCTTGTCGTGATGGGCGATCAATCGAAATCGTCGGCCGTCGGGATGACGGCGGGGCGGTAGTCGTTGCGGCAGCGGTACAGTCCAGCGTCGGGTTGGCTGTCGGCGTACCAGAGCAGGTGTTGCGGCGTCGGCAGGCGGTGCGGGCTGATCCACTCGCCCACCGAGTACAGGCTTTCGACGAAGCGGAATGGCGTCTCGGCGTCGCGGGCGTTGGCGACGCTGCCGGGCGCGTGCACTTCGCCGAGCGCGCCGTAGCCGACCGGGATCGGCACGATCCAGCCGCGGCCGCTGCGGTCGTTTTGCCACTCGCCCTTGCCGTCGGCCGCGTCCACGTAGCGCCAGTTGATGCGCGACAGCGAGAGCCACGCATCCAGATTGGTCGCATCGGGTGTGTGCTGCTGCAGTTCGGCCCGCCGGGCATCGAGCAGGTCGTCGCGTGCCACCAGGGCAAAGCCCGGCAGCAGCCGCAGTTGCAGGTTGCGGAACAGCGCCTGCTGGTCGGCGGTCGTACCGGTGCAGGGGATCACTTGCGGCTGGTGGCGTGGGCGCTCGCGTTGCCGCGTTGGCAGCAGGCTACCGCCGGCGATGCGCATGCCGGCGAGCAGGTCGGTCACGATGGCCAGATCCGCCGTGTGGCTCGCCGGGTCGCGCAACCAGCGGTCGCTATGCACCGCGAAGACCAGGCTCAGCTCCAGGTGGATACGGCCTTCCTCGATAATGGCGGCGGTCTTGCCGTCCTTGTCCACGGGGTTACGGGTCAGCCGGAACGCCTGGACGAAGCCGGCCTCGGTGACCTGTTCCTGGTGGTCATGGCAGATCACGCCGACAGCGTTGAAGGCCAGATCCAACCCGGCTTTGCGTGCCTTGCGTTCCAGTGCCCACATTAGGCCGAGGAAGGCGGTGATCGACGGGAAGCCGTGGGTGAGCGGGCTGGACACGGCGTTGGCGTTCTGCACGCGCAGGTGCGGGATTGCCAGCAGGTGGTCGAAGGAGGGGCACTCGCTCATGCTGCACCTTCCTTCGGCGCACGTCGGCGCATCGGGACAGGCCAGGCGGCGTCGACGATGGCAATGCTGGCCCAATGCTGCCATTGGTCGTCGCCCAAGCCGACGATGCCGGCGTCCCGCAACCGGTCGTTGACCCAGGTGGCGAATTGCCCGGCGACCTCGTTCTGCCAATCCCCATAGTGATAGGTCGCTCGGAATTCGAGATCCTGCTGTTCCCATTCGGGGTGTTTAGGATCCACGCGGACCGGCAGTGCCACGCGCTCCGGGTCTAGCCACAACTGTTGGGATTGCGGCAGCTCGCAGTGTGGGTCGCGGCTCCAGCCCGGTTCGAAGCGCATGGCGGTCTCCGCTGCGAACAACACCAGCTTGTTGACCAACTCGTCTTCCATGGCACGGCGGGTCCACTCTGTGTGGTCGTTCTTGGGAGGATCGGTAGCCAGGAAATCGGCCAGCGCCTTGATCAGCTTCGGTACGTCCTCGAAATAGGCGAACCGTTCCATCGCCGAGCCCAGTCGCAGCAAGGTGCGTGGGCGCTCGCGGTTCCAGCGCGGCGGCAACGAGGCCAGCAGGTAGTTGATGCCGCCGCGCTCACTGTTGAGCTGGCTGATGTTCTGCGGCTTGGTGCCGCCGAGCTTGCGGGCCACCAGGCTGCGGTAGTCGCGGTAGTCGCCGTCGAACGCCTGCTTGGCACGGAAGGCCTGGCGCGCCTGTGTGTTGCGTTCGCCGAAGCGCGCCTCGCGGATGTCTTCGTGCACGGTGTGGGCCAGGCTGCTGGAGAACAGCGGTTGCAGCAGGTGGTAGTGGCGGTCGTCCTCCGGTTCCTCGCCGACCAGCCAGTAGACCTGCTTGGCGGCCTCATGCGAGGACGGCTGCGCGTCGCGGCGGACCAGAGTGCGGAAGGCGCCCATCCAGCGGCTGGCGACCTCGGCATCGGCATGCAGCGCCGCGCGCAGGTCGTCGTCGCCGTCCTGCATCCAGTCGAGCAGGCGCCGGCCATCGACTTCCAGTTTGAGCAGCTTGAACACGTCCAGTGCCGCCGCGTTGCCGACCACGTCCTCGGCAAAGCCCGTGCCGAGCAGGTGGCTGCCGACCTCGCGGTGCGCCGGCAAGCCGGCGGGATCGACGTGCAGGCTGCTGCCGCGTGCGTCAGGGTGGGTGGCCTTGAGCACATGGGTCACGGCCTGGATCTGGCCGACCCGCCGGGCTGCGTCCGCCAGCCAGGTTTCGTAGTCGTACTTGGATGCCGTGCCGGCCTCGTCCTCCTTGCCCTTCAGCTTGGCCTCGCGCCGCCCGTCGATGAAGGCGGCGATGGCCGAGCGGAAGCGTTCGGAGCGTCTTGCATGTTCCGATTCTTCTGTCATTGCGAGTCCTTTCAGTTGCTTGGGTGGTTTCTGCTACAACTGCTCGAGACAACACGCTGTTACTGTTCTGGTGGCACCTCCAAAGAAGTGAAGCTCATTCTCCAGCCTTGAAGCCAAGCAATGGGTGGTACCCCCATTGCTTCCCGCTTTGCCGCTCCCGCACGTTCACCGTCATCAACCGTTCCCCGCAGTCCCGCAGCGTCAGGTCGAGTTGCCCGGCCTGCTCGGCGAGCAGGGCCATCAGGTCGAACGCGCCCCATGGGCTGATGCCCGGCCCGTGTTCGAGTGAGATGCGCACGTACTCGCTCTGTTCCACGGCCGTGTACAGCGGGGCGCCGCGCCGCGCGCCATCGCGTTCGATGCGATGCAGGACCAGGCGTTCCTCGTCCTCGTCCGGCAGCAGCACCAGGGTGGCCGTCCCCATGGTGTCGCGGCGGAACGGCTGCTGCTGCGGCAGGACGCCGGTGAGCATGGCCTGCGGGGTCTGCCAGGCGGAGGCGGCGTTGAGCACGAACGGCGGCGCGCTGCGCCGCGACTTCTGCGGCGGGGAGTGCGGGTTGCACTGCATCGCCTCGAGTAGCCGCGCATGCTCTAGATCGCAAAGGCGTTCGCGCGGAAGCAAGGGTGGTTCCGGTACCTGGATGCGCGGCAGCGAGGTCAGCACACGGTACTCGTCCTCGCGCAGCAGCTTGCCGAGCCGATGGGTCTGCAGACGGAAGCGGTCGGTGGGGTGACCGCTGGCGTCCTGCTGCTCGAACCCGGGGCGCACATAGGCCAAGCTGTCGCTACCGGTGCCGCGGAAGTGGCGCAGGTTGGTATCGAAGATCAGCAGGTTCGGCGCAGTGCCGGGCGTGCGTCGGTGGCGTTGCACGCGACCGCCCAACTGGATCAGCGAGCGCAGCGAGGACGGCTCCGCCACGGCCCAGTCCGCATCCCAGTCGCGGCCGACCTCGCACACCGGCGAGGCGAGGACCACGAACACCTGCTCCTGTTCCGGATGCGCGTCGATCGCCCTGCGGATTGCCGGCGCGCGATAGACCGCGTCCGGCTGACGCCGGTCGAACGCCGTATCGAGCAGGTGTTCGATCGCCGAGCGCTGCAGCAGCGGGAAGCGCGCGTGGTAGACGCACAGATGCAGCCTGACGCCAGGCGGAGCGCCAAGCCGGGACAGCGCACGTGCCACGTCGATCAGTGGGTCGATGTTGGCCATCCGCACCAAACCGAAGCTGACGCGCTTGCCGCTGACCGGGTCGGACTCCGCGTGTGCGCCGTGCAATTGCACGATCGCGTCGCTCACGTGCTGGGCGAATTCGGCGGCGATCTGCTCCGGTTGCCGGCCCTGGATCCGCAGTGCAATCAGTTCGCCGCGGCGCAGTGGCGCCGCTTGGCGCAACTTGCCCGCGCGCTTGGCGACGAACTGCGCATGCTCGGCGGCAAAGGCGGCCGCATCGGCGCAAGGGCCACCGTGCGTGCCGAACTCGTCGGCCCACAGGCAAGGGACCTCGATCGGCGCATCGGCGCTGCCACCATCCACGCCGCGGTTGCGCCGGTAGTGCGCACGCCCGGCGCGGTAGGCGGCGTACATGCCTTCGACCAGGGCCGGAGGCAGCGTGGCCGACGACAGCAGCACGCGGCTGCCGAGCATGCCGGCCCAGTGCACGAGCCGCCCGAGCGCAGGCAGGTCGTCGATGTCGTAGTCGTCCAGTTCGTCGAGGATCAGATCGGCGCTCATCAATCGCAGCATCGGCGCGATCTGGCGGCCACCACGCAGCGATTCGGTGGCCGGCACCATGTGGTCGACGGTGCAGACCAGCATCGGCGCGGACAGCAGCTTGCGCATCTTCGGGTCGTGCAGTGCCCGGGACAGCAGCGGGTGCTGGGTTACCGCGCCTTCGTAGACGAGGTGGCTGTCTTCCTCAAGCAACGACTGCGCCGAGGCCGAGCCGGTGGCCGCGGCCTGCCGTGCGTGATGATCGAACAACGGCGTGCTGGCGGTGCCGCCGATCAGCATCGCCAGTTCGTCGTCGCTGAGATGCAGATCGGTGCGATAGCTGTCGGCGGTCTGCCGGGTGAGCGTGCGCAAGCCCAGCGCGTAGGTCAGGCGCAGGCCCAACTGTGGGTCCGCCAGGGCGTAGAGGATGCGTGCGTTGGCCAGGGTCTTGCCGCAGCCGGTCGAGGCCATGTTGACGATGAAGGCGCCATGCGCGCGCGCAGGCTCGCGCAGCGCCGTTGCATGATCGGCAGCCTTGTCCTGCCAGGCGAAGCGGGGATCGGCGCTGCGCTTGCGCAGGCCGCGGTGCTGCGCCAGCCGCGGCAAGTGCCGTTCGACGCCGGGCAGGGTGTGTGCGATCAATCCCGCGGTATGGGCGACGCCCAGCAGATGCTCGTCCAGGGACTGGTTGTGCACGATGGTGCCGGCCCGGTTGAGCGTGTTGTTGGCGAAGAGCCTGGCCCCTTGTTGGAGATGACGTGCTCGCTCGGCTACCGGCCGATCCTCGCGGTCCAGGCCCAACCGCGAATAGCTGTGATCGGCGAGCATCAGGCTGAGTCGCGCCAGGTGCATGACGTAGGGATTGTCGAGCCAGCCGTCTGGGCGGCGCGTGCGCAAGGCGTCCAGACGCCTGGCCAGGCGCGCCGCTTGCGTGCGCCATGCCGGTGTGGCGACCGGCAGGGGACCGGCCAGTGTCCAGTACGTCGCCACGTGGTCGCGATCGGCCTGGCCGCGGACCTCGTTCCAGTGGTGCTCGACCAGCGACAGCGGCTCGTCCAGCCAGCTTGGCGTGGCATGGCGCACGCGTCTGCCAAGCCAACTCTGGACACCGTCCTCCTCGTAGGGTGCAAGCGGCAGGCGGTGATGGGTCAGGATCAGCCAGGCGACGGTGGCAGCCAGGGGCGGCAGCTCGCGGAACGGGTAGCCAGGAGCCTCATCCAGCCCGTCGCGCCGGTAACGTCCTGCGGCTGTCCAGTGCGGCGCGTGGTCGGATTCGGCATCGGCCAGGCGCCGCAACCAGCCGGCATCGTCGTCCTTGCCGACGAAGGCCTGGAACAGGCGCAGCGACACCCATTCGTGACGGTACAGGTTGCGCTCCTGCAGTGCACCGCGCAGCCGCGCCTGGAACGCGATGCTGGCCTTCCCCAGGTCGTGCAACAGCGCTGCCAGTTGCGCCAGCAGGCGGATGTCCTCGGCGCAGTGCCAGTCGTTCTCGTCCTCGCGGCGCAGGATGTTGCGCTCGGTGCGGTTGGTAGGCACTGCGCCGTAGAGATTGAACCGGCTGGCGTCGCCGACCACCCACAGCAGCTCGCTGTGGTCCAGGCCGCGAATCCAGTGGCAGGCCACCGCGGTGTTCTTGCGCGCGGTGCGGCGCAGCAGCTTGCGCAGAGTATCCAGGCCGGCGCGGGTGATCGGCGTCTGCCAGGTGCGGTCGCCACGCCGCTCGGCGAACTGGTCCAGGATGCGGCGGCTTTCCTTGAGGGCGCGCTTGTCGCACTGGGAGACCAGCAGGACGTTCATTGCGCCTGCCCGCGTTGCAGCGCCTGGGTTGCCAGTGCCACGTTCTTCAGTGTGTCGATCATGAAGTCCAGCGACTCGCTGCGCGCGAGCGCTTCGATGCAGTGCTGCCGGAACGCCTGCTCGTCGTCGCCGCGCATGGCGGAGAGAAAGGCCTGCGGCAGGATGCTGGCATCCTTGACCAGATCGGCAGTATCGAATACCAGACCGCCGCGTCGGGTCTTGCCGTGAAGCACGGCGAGACCGTGCGGCAGACCGAGGACCCAGGTCGCGCTCGCCGCCAGTCCATAGGCCAGGTAGTTGCCGTGATCGAGGAAGCGATTGGCCGCATCGGTGCCGGTTCCGCGCTTGGCGCGGGTGAAATCGCCGTAGCCGACGGTATCGACGGCCAGCTTGAACAAGGCTTTGGTCAACCGCGCCTCCTCAGTGAGCAGGGCCGTGTTGTCCTGTGCCAGCTCGATGGCGCTGGTAGATCGCGTCAACAGTGCCTGCAACCGCGCCGGCTCGGGGGTGAATCCGGCGTCCTTCAACGCACGCTGCTGCCATTGTTCGCCGATGCGCTGTGCACGTGCACGCTGGAACGCCTTGGCTGCGCTCAGGCGGAGATCATCGTCGAACCAGAATCCGACCCATGCCTGCAGGTACTCCGTCGGGCGGTACTCGCTCTGCGGCGAGAACCAGGCGACCTCGACATCCATTTCGTTTGCAGAGAACAGGGGAGTGCCGCCACCGCCGCAGAACCCGACCAGGACACCGGCCTTGGCTAGCTCACGCATCGCCGCCTGGGTGACCGATGTGCCGGTTCCCAACAACAGCGTCGTCGTGTTGGCGATCGGGATGTTCCAGTACAGCGCGCGTTTGCCCGCGTCGGTGACGTACTCGACGCGGCCGCCATTCACCAGCACACGGCAGTGCTGCAGGTAATAGAGATTGGCACGTTTGGAATGCAGGATCGTTTTCAGATCCGAAGGCGAGAGATCGTCCATGTTGTCCCCTGCAGGTCCTGAATCGGCTTGGGTATGTCCGACAAGCAGGCCGTCCTCTCCATACTAGCGGCGAATGCAGGTGTCCGGCGCTCCTGCTTTGGCGGTGTTCTACCGCCGTGGCGAGGGGCTGGAGTGGGCGCGACTTTAGAGCGCCTCTAGCAACGGGGGGACGTGATCCGTAGAAGCGGCTTCAGCCGCGACGGGCGTTCCCGGTAACGCCTGTCACGGCTGAAGCCGCTCCTACGGAGGCAACTTGCTGGTGCCGCTGTGCAGTCAGAACGCCACACCAGCCAGCCTGCACGCCACCTCCCACAACCGCGCGGCCACCTGCGGGTCGCGTACCTGCCGGGCGATCCTGGCCGGGGCCGGGTCGCCTTTCAGCTCGAACAGGCCGTCGGGCCCGTAGTACCCGCCGGGCTGGGCGTTTGGCGAGGTGGCGGCGTAGAGCGTGGGCAGCGCACCGGCGGCGGCGGAATGGCTGATCCAGGGGGCCAGCCACTTGGTCGCCGCGCCGATCGCGGTGCGGCGACCGCCGACCGCCGGGCCATTGGCGACCAGCGCGGTCTGGGCGATGCCGGGATGCGCGGCGATCGCACGTACGCCCCAGCCCTGCGCGTCGCTGCGCCGTTGCAGTTCCAGCGAAAACATCAGCATCGCCAGCTTGGACTGCCCATAGGCCTTCCACGGCCGATAGGGGCGTTCGCACTGCAGGTCGTCGAAGTCGATGCGGGCGTGGCGGTGCGCCAGGCTCGACAGGTTCACCACGCGCGCGGCCGGCGCGGCGCGCAGCAGCGGCAGCAACTGCGCGGTCAGCGCGAAGTGGCCGAGGTAGTTGCTGCCGAACTGCAGTTCCAGGCCGTCGGCGGTGGTCTGCCGCTGCGGCGGTGCCATCACGCCGGCGTTGTTGATCAGCAGATCCAGCCGCGGGGAGCGCGCCGCCATGCGCGCGGCGAAGGCGGCCACCGAGGCCAGCTGCGCCAGGTCCAGGGCTTCCACGCGCACGTCGGCCGCCGGATGCGCGGCCAGGATTGCCTGCCGCGCGGTCTCGGCCTTGCCCGGGTTACGCGTCGCCAGCACCACGCTGGCGCCCGCGCCGGCCAGCGCCAGCGCGGTCTCGTAGCCCAGTCCGCCGGGACTGGCGCCGGTGACGACGGCGATCTTGTCGCGCTGCGACGGCAGGTCGGCTAGGGTCCAGCGGCTCACGGCGCCACCGCCTGCGTCAGTGCGCGCCACCAGCGCTCGCCGCTTGCCGGCTGCGTCAGGTCCACGCGCTCGCCCATGCGCGGCGTGGCCAGCGCCACGCCGGCGGCATCGGCCAGCGCCGCCAGGCGTTCGAAGGGTTCGTGCCAGGCATGCATCGCCAGGTCGAAGGTGCCGTTGTGGATCGGCAGCAGCGTGCGTCCGCCGATGTCCAGGTGCGCCTGCAGGGTCTGCTCCGGCTGCATGTGCACGTGCGGCCAGTCCACGTCGTAGGCGCCGTTCTCGATCAGGCTCACATCGAAGGGCCCCAGCCGCTCGCCGATCGCCTTGAAGCCTGCGGAGTAGCCGCCGTCGCCGCTGAAGAACAGCTTCAGTTCCCGCGTCTCGATCGCCCACGAGCACCACAGCCGGCGCCCGCGGTCGAACATGCCGCGTCCGGAGAAGTGTTGCGCCGGGGTGGCGGTCAAGGTGACCCCGTCCACGGTGGTCGACTGCCACCAATCGAGCTGCCGGATCTTGGCCGGATCCACGCCCCAGCGCCGCAGCAGGTCGCCCACGCCCAGCGGGGTGACGAACGTTCCGACACGCTCGGCCAGGCGGCGGATGCTGGCGCGGTCCAGGTGGTCGTAGTGGTCGTGCGAGAGGATCACCCCGGCGATCGGCGGCAAGGCGTCCAGCGCGATCGGCGGGGCGTGGAAGCGCCGCGGGCCGGCGAACGGGAACGGCGAGACGCGTTCGGAAAACACCGGGTCGGTCAGCCACAAGCGCTCGCGCAGCTTGAGCAACACCGTGGAATGGCCGAGCCGGTACAGGCTGCGGTCGGGCGCCGCCAGCAGCTGTTCGGCGGTCAGCGGCAGCACCGGCAGCGGCTGCGACGGCACCGACTCGGCCGACTTGCGGGTCAGCAGATCCCACAGGATCCGCAACGTCCCGGCCAGGCCGGGCGCGCCGCTGGTGCCCGGGGTGGCGTTGCGGAAGCGGCCCCGCCGGTACTGCGGCGACGCCAGATGCGAGAGCGGGACATGGAACAGTGGGGAAGCGGACGCGGACATGGCGGCAATCCTTGAAGGGCGATCTGGCGTGACAATTACACTGCACAGTGTAGTTTTCTTTGCGTGAAAGTAAACTGGTCGGTGTAACATCTGCCCATGGCTTCTCTTTCCACGCCCGCTCCGGCACGGCTGACCGAGCGCAAGCGCCAGGCGATCCTGGAGGCGGCGACCGCCGAGTTCCGTGGCCATGGCTTCGAGGCCACCAGCATGGACCGCATCGCGGCCAGCGCCGGCGTGTCCAAGCGCACCGTCTACAACCATTTCCCCAGCAAGGACGCGCTGTTCGACGCGATCCTGCTGCAGCTATGGCAGCGCAGCCTGGACACGGTCGGCGTGCCTTACGCCCCGCAGCAGCCGCTGCGCCCGCAACTGCTGCAGTTGCTGGAGCAGAAGTTGCGGCTGTTCGACGATCCGGCCTTCGTCGACCTGTCGCGGATGGCGATGGTCGAAGGCATGCGCGCCCCCGCGCGCGCGCGCGACCTGGTCGCGCGCCTGGGCAGCAAGGAGGAGGGCACGCTGGTATGGCTGCGCGCGGCGCTGGCCGATGGCCGGCTCAAGCCCATGCAGCCGGAGTTCGCCGCGCAGCAGCTGCAGGCGCTGATCAAGGGCATGGCGTTCTGGCCGCAGGTGAGCATGGGCCAGCCGCCGCTCAGCGCGGCGCAGCAGGCCCAGGTGGCCGCGTCGGCGGCCGACATGTTCCTCGGGCATTACGCGCGCGATCCCGGCTAGCGATCGCGTCCCGGTGCGTGCCGCGGGCGACGCGGCTGGCACGGCCGCGGTGCGTCAGTCCTCGCACCACACCGCCAGTTCGTAGCCGTCGCGGTCGGCGAAGTGGAAGCGGCGGCCGCCCGGGAAGGCGAAGACCGGGCGCACGATGCGGCCGCCGGCGGCTTCGATGCGCGCCTGGGTGCTGGCCAGGTCGTTGGAGTACAGCACCACCAGCGCGCCGCCGGGCTGCGGCGTGCCGTGGAAGAAGCCGCCGCTGAGGCGGCCGTCGCGGAACTCGCAGTAGTCCGGGCCGTAGTCCTGGAAGGTCCAGTCGAAGGCCTGGCCGTAGAAGGCCTTGGCCGCGGCGATCGAGGCGACGGCGAATTCGAGATAGTCGATGCGGTGATGCTGCTCGGCGCGGGACATGGGCGACTCCTGTGGAAGAGCCGGCAGTCTCCCTCATCCGGGCGGCGCCGGCTTGGCGAAAACGGCCAGCGGGTTTGTTCCCGCGTTCGACGCATCCCGAGCGGCAGTGGATCGGCATCGGCGGCACGACACGCCAGCCGCGTGCGGTGACGTTCGCGTGGGTTCCTCGAGAATCGCGGCACGGACATCCGGTGATCGACGCGACGGATCTCAGACGCATGGTCCGTCGGTGCCGATTGGCACCCGATCGGTGCGTGGTCGAAGTCGACTCTGGTCGGTGGGCTACGCCCGCGGAAATCGCGGTCGACCTGCGCGAAGATCTGGACGGCCTTGCTTCGCCGGCAGCGTGCGCACGAAGGCGCTGGCCTCGCGCAGCAGGCGCGCGGCCAGCGCGTCGTCGGCGAAGGTCTCCGGTGCGACCCGAACCCAGCCAGCCATTGCCCGGCCGCGCGACAGCATCGGCACGATCCCGGGCATCGCCAACGCCCATGCGTCGTTGCCCTTGCCGAGCCGCACCAGCACACCATCGTCGCGCGCGCCGCACAGCAGATGGCCGTGCAGCAGCCAGGCCCAGCCACCGAACATCGCTTTCTCGGTCAGCTCCGGGTGCGCGCCGAGCACGTCGCGCAGCATGTGTTCCAAGCCTGCATCTCTGGCCATGTTCCGCTCCTGTCTTCGCGCCTGGCGGCACGGTAGCAAACGGCGTCACACGGTGCTCTGCGCACGGCGCATCGGCGCGTCGGCGCGTCGGTGTGGCGGTGTGGCGGGCGTGCGGCCGCACGGTACCGGCGGCTTTCGCCGCAATGCGATCCCGTAGGAGCGGCTTCAGCCGCGACGCGCGTTCCCGGGAACGCCTGTCGCGGCTGAAGCTCCTACAGAACGTGCGGGGGCGCCGTGCCGTCGCGATGCGCAGAACCCGTCAGCGCGCGTGCCGCTGCACCAGTTCGCGCGGGCTCAGGCCGGTCAGCTGCCGGCTGTCGCGCACCAGGTGCGGGGCGTCGCCGTAGCCGGCCTCCAGGGCCGCCGCGGTCAGGCTGGGATGCTGCCGCACCAGGCCCAGGAAGCGCTGCAGGCGCAGGATGCGCTCCAGGGTCTTGGCGCCGTAGCCGAACGCGTCGTGGCTGCGGCGGCGCAGCGTGCGTTCGCTGACGCCCAGCGTGCGGGTCAGCGCGGCCAGCCGCGGCGGCGTCGCATCGGCGAGCTGCGCGAACAGCCAGGCCATGCCGCGGTCGCTGTGCAGCGGGCGGCTGGCGCACAGCGCGTGCAGCACCGCCAGCGGCTCGGCGCCGTCCTCCAGCCGCGCCTGCCAGTCGCGGCCGTGTCTGCCCCACAGCGCGTCCAGTGGCACGCGTTGGTCGGCGATGGCATGCAGCGGCACGCCGAGCAGGCTGGGCCCGGCCCCCGCCGCCAGCCGCACCGCGGTGAGCACGCTGCCCGGCGCCACCATGGCGTCGGTGGCGCGGCGATCCGGCCCGGCCACGAACAGCGCGCGGCCGTCCCAGATCAGGTCGACGCAGCCGTCGGGCAGCACCTGCGTGGGCGCGGTATCCGCCTCGCCCTGGCGGAAGCGCCAACTGCAGCGCACCCGGTCGCGCAGGGCCGCTGGCGCATCGCATTCGGCATAGCGGGAGGGCAGGGACATGCGGCGCTGGCCTGCGGCGGGATCAGCCGCCACGGTAGCAGGCGGCGTCGCCGCCCGGGCGCCGTCGCGCCGCGCCAGCGCCAGCACCGCCGCCGCGCAGGCGGATCAGGTCCCGACGCGTGGCGTCGGCGCCAGGTGTGCGACGAACCAGTCGCGTGCGGCGCCGCTGGAGGCCTCGAACTGCTCGACGTACGGCACGAAGTGGCCGCCGCGCAGCATCAGCAGCCGCTTCGGTTCCAGTGCCTGCGCATAGGCCTGCAACTGGAAATCGGTGCCGGAGATGTAGTCGCGGTCGGCCACGATCATCAGCAGTGGCGTCGGGCTGATCGCCGCGGCGAAGCTCGCCGGCTCGTAGCCGCGGCTCCACTCGGCCGAGCGCAGCGTGGTCCAGTTGCGCCAGTTCGGTGCGATCGCGCCGGCGCCCTCGAAGAACGCGCGGGCGTCGTCGCTGGGAAAGAGCGCGTCGGCGGTGCCGACCACCGCCTTGCGCGCGGGTTCGCCGCCGCGCAGTACCGCCAGGCGGTCGGCGGCGAATGCGGCCTGCAGCGCCTCGGCACGTTCGTAGCTGCCGCGGCGCAGCCCGTTGCGGTAGCCGGCCAGGCCCGGCACCTGCGCGACCACGGCCTTGACGCGCCGATCGGTGGCGGCCACCTGCATGGCATGCGCGCCGCTGTAGCTGGTGCCCCATACGCCGATGCGCGTGGGGTCGATGCCGTCCAGGCTGCCGGCGAAGGTGATCGCGTGGCGGCAGTCCTCGATCTGGCGCCAGGGGTCGATCTCCTGCCGCGGCGTGCCGTCGCTGTCGCCGAAGCCGCGGTGGTCGTACACCAGCACGGCCAGGCCGGCGGCGGCGAACACCTCGGCATAGCGGTCCAGGTACGCCTCCTTGACCAGCGACCAGCCGTGCGCCATCACCACGATCGGCGCCGGGCTGGCCACGGCCGGGCGATACAGCCAGCCGCGCAGGGTGGTGCCATCGGCGGCGAACGCGATGTCGTCTCGGGTAACGGACTGCATGGGGAACTCCTCGGGAAGCGGCCGCGCAGCGGCGGCGGGGCGCCCACGATGCGCGCGCAACGGTGCAATCCGGCTTTGCGTAAACTGCAACGATGGACGATTTCCAGCGCTTGTTCGGCCAACTGCAGCTGTTTCTGGACGTGGTCGAGGCCGGCAGCCTGTCCGCCGCGGCCCGTCAT
This sequence comes from Xanthomonas sp. NCPPB 901, assembly GCF_056725085.1. Taxonomy (NCBI): domain Bacteria; kingdom Pseudomonadati; phylum Pseudomonadota; class Gammaproteobacteria; order Lysobacterales; family Lysobacteraceae; genus Xanthomonas; species Xanthomonas sp. NCPPB 901. The sequence goes on from NZ_CM161511.1 coordinate 306,078, forward strand.
CGCGGCGTGGCCGTGTCCTCGCTCAGCCGCGGGCTGGATGCGCTGGAACAGGCGTTGGGCGCGCAGTTGCTGATCCGGTCCACCCGCAGCCTGATCCTCACCGACGCCGGGCGCGTCCTGCAGGGGCGTGCCGCGCAACTGCTCGGCGGGCTGGCCGAGACCCGCGCGGAATTGGCGCAGCTGCAAGGAGAGGTCGCGGGGACGCTGCGGTTGAGCTGCCTGCCGTCGTTCGGCCGGACGCAGCTGATGCCGTTGCTGGCGGACCTGTCGCGGCGGCACCCGCAGCTGCACATCGATCTGGATCTGGTGGAGCGGTTCGACATCCCGCTGCGCCGGCGCCTGGATGCGGTGATCCGGCTCGGTCCGGATCCGGCGCCGGCCGGCGCGCTACGGCTGGCGCCGTTGCGGCGGGTGGTCTGCGCCAGTCCCGCCTACCTGCATGGCGCCGGGCCGGTCGAGCGCTTGCCGGCGCTGGCCACGCACGCGTTGCTGGACAAGCGCCACGACGACACGGTCATCAGCTGGCGGCATGTGCTCGGCGCGGACGTGGCGCTGCCGCCGCGGCGGCTGCGCTGCGACGATCTGGAGACCCTGCGCCTGGCCGCGCTGGATGGGCTGGGCGTGGCCTGCCTGCCGACCTGGCTGGTCGGCGAGGACCTGCGCCGGCATCGCCTGCGCGCGCTGTTCCACGAGGCGGCGTTGCCGTCGGGGCCGCAGCAGTGGTTGTGGCTGGTGCCGAGCCAGACGCCGTTGCCGGCGCGGGTGGCGCGGCTGGCGCAGGTGCTGCGCCAGGCGATCGGGCAGCCGCCGCACTGGGATCGCCCGGGCTGAGCCGCGCGCGCGGCCGGGAGGCGCGTGGCGCTGCGCTCAGCGCTCCGACGGCCCGCTCTCGTCGTAGCCGCGCGGGGTGAACAGGTCCGGCCGGATCAGTTCGATGAAGGCGCGTGCCTGCGGCGACAGGTACTTGCCCTTGCGCACCACCACGCCGTAGCTGCGCGCGGGAAAGTAATCGCCCAGGGCGCGGGTGGCCAGGCGCGCGCGGTCGGCGTCGGTGAGGCAGATCGAACTGACGATGGACACGCCCATGCCCATCGCCACGTACTGCTTGATCACCTCCCAGCCGCCGACCTCCAGCGCCACGGTGTAGGGCACCCGCGCCTGCTGGAACACCAGGTCGACCAGGCGATAGGTGACCTGGCGCCGCGGCGGCAGGATCAGCGGGTACGGCGACAGGTCTTCCAGGGTCAGCGTCGGCTTGCGCGCCAGCGGGTGGTCGCGCGGGGTGATCAGCAACTGGTCGAAGCGGTACACCGGGGCGTAGCTGAGGTCGGCCGGCACGTCGAGCATCGAGCCGACCGCCAGGTCCACCGCGTCCTCGCGCAGCAGGTCGGTGCCGTCGGCGCTGATCGCGTTGTGCAGGGTCAGCCGCACCTGCGGGTGGCGGGCGCGGAAGGCCTCCACGATCTTCGGCAGCAGGTACAGGATGGTGGAGCTGTTGGCGGCGACGTTCAGTTCGCCGGCGTCCAGCCCGCGCGCCTTCTCGCGGAAGTCCGCTTCCAGCCGGTCCAGGCTCTCCACCAGCGGCTGCGCCATCTCGTACAGCAACTGGCCCTCGCGGCTGGGCACCAGGCGGCGGCCGCTGCGTTCGAACAGCACCACGCCCAGCTCCCGTTCCAGCGCCTGCAACTGCAGGGTCACCGCCGGCTGGCTGACGAACAAGGCCTCCGCGGCCCGCGATACCGCGCCCAATCGCACCGTCTGGCAGAACGCGCGCAGCGGCTTGAGCCGGTCGGATTTGTAAGGAAATCGCGGGGTTGCGCCGCTACCGGTGGCCATGGCGTGATGAATATAAGACTGACTTATATAAAGCATTGACAAAACTGCTTTGTCAAATACATGCGCTGGCAGCACGGTGGAGCCCCGGAAACATCGAGGAATCCCCACATGTCCGCCCCTGCTTTCGCTGTCGCCTCAGACCCCACGCGTTCAACGCCGGGCATCGCCCTGACCACCTCGCTGGCCGGCCAGGACGCCCTGCTGCCGCCGCCGCTGCTGGCCCTGCTGGTGTCGCTGCACCGGGCGATCGAGCCGGAGCGTCAGGCGCGGCTGGCGGCGCGGCGCGAGCGCCAGGCGTTCTTCGACGCCGGCGGCCTGCCGGATTTCCGCGCCGACACCCGCGCGATCCGCGACGGCGACTGGCAGGTGGCGCCGCTACCGGCGGCGCTGCAGGACCGCCGCGTCGAGATCACCGGCCCGACCGACCCGAAGATGGTCATCAACGCGCTGAACTCCGGCGCCAAGGTGTACATGGCCGACTTCGAGGATTCGACCGCGCCGACCTGGCGCAACCTGGTCGCCGGCCAGCGCGCGCTGGCCGAGGCGGTCGCCGGGACCCTGACCTTCACCGCACCGGCGGCGCGCGACGGCAGCCCGGGCAAGCGCTATGCGCTGCGTCCCTACGAGGAACAGGCGGTGCTGATCGTGCGCCCGCGCGGCTGGCACCTGGACGAGAAGCACCTGCTGGTCGACGGCCAGCCGCTGGCCGCCGGCCTGTTCGACGCGGCGCTGTTCGCCTTCCACAACGGCCGCGCGCTGCAGGCCAAGGACCGCGGCCCGTACCTGTACCTGCCCAAGCTGCAGTCGATGGAAGAGGCCGCGCTGTGGGAGACCGCGCTGGCCCACATCGAGGACATGCTCGGCCTGCCGCAGGGCCAGATCAAGGTCACCGTGCTGATCGAGACGCTGCCGGCGGTGTTCGAGATGGACGAGATCCTGCACGCGCTGCGCGGGCGCATCGTCGGCCTGAACTGCGGCCGCTGGGACTACATCTTTTCCTACCTGAAGACCTTCCGCCGGCATCCGGACCGGGTGCTGCCCGAGCGCGGCCAGGTGACCATGACCCAGCCGTTCCTGAAGGCCTATTCGGAACTGCTGATCCGCACCTGCCACCGCCGCGGCGCGCACGCGATGGGCGGCATGGCCGCGCAGATCCCGATCGGCCACGACGAGGCGGCCAACGAGCAGGCGATGGCGCGGGTGCGCGCGGACAAGCTGCGCGAAGTCACCGCCGGCCACGACGGCACCTGGGTGGCGCACCCGGCGCTGATCCCGATCGCCCGCGCGGTGTTCGACGAGCACATGCGCACGCCGAACCAGCACGCGGTGCGCCGCGAGGACGTGCAGGCCGACCGCGACACGCTGATCGCCCCGTCCGCCGGCACCATCACCCGCGCCGGCTTCGAGGGCAACATCGAAGTGTGCGTGCGCTACCTGGCGGCGTGGCTGGACGGCAACGGCTGCGTGCCGATCCACCACCTGATGGAGGACGCCGCCACCGCCGAGATCAGCCGCAGCCAGCTGTGGCAGTGGCTGCACGTGGGCGGCCTGCACCTGGACGACGGCACCGCCATCGACTTCGCCCTGTTCGAGGCCTGCCTGCGGCAGTTGCCGGCGCGCCTGGGCGAGCGCGCGCTGCTGCCGGGCGGGGCGCGGGTGGACGAGGCCATCGCCTTGCTCGACCGCCTGACCCGCGACGAAGAGTTGGCCGATTTCCTGACCTTGCCGGCCTATCAGTTGATCGATTGATGGGAGGCCGGGAGTGGGGAGTCGGGAATGGGGAATCGTGAAAGCGGTGTCCCTGCATCGGATCCCTGCCGTGCCGGCCAAGCCTTAAATCCGACCACTGCCCCACCGTTTCATCGCTGCATCCATTTTCGAGGAGAACGCCAGATGAGCACCACCACGCTGCAGACCGCCGAACAGATCCAGCGCGACTGGGACACCGATCCGCGCTGGGCCGGGATCACCCGCAACTACACCGCCGCCGACGTGGTGCGCCTGCGCGGCACGGTGCACGTGGAGCATTCGCTGGCCCGGCTCGGCGCCGAGAAGCTGTGGAAGTACCTGCACGAGAAGGACTTCGTCAACGCGCTGGGCGCGCTGACCGGCAACCAGGCGATGCAGCAGGTCAAGGCCGGACTCAACGCCATCTACCTGTCCGGCTGGCAGGTGGCCGCCGACGCCAACCTCGCCGGGCAGATGTATCCGGACCAGTCGCTGTACCCGGCCGACTCGGTGCCGGCGGTGGTCAAGCGCATCAACAACACCCTGCTGCGCGCCGACCAGTTGCACCACGCCGAAGGCAAGGACGAGATCGACTTCCTGCAGCCGATCGTGGCCGACGCCGAGGCCGGCTTCGGCGGCGTGCTCAACGCCTTCGAGCTGATGAAGGCGATGATCGAGGCCGGCGCGGCCGGCGTGCACTTCGAGGACCAGCTGGCCGCGGTGAAGAAGTGCGGGCACATGGGCGGCAAGGTGCTGGTGCCGACCCGCGAGGCGATCGAGAAGTTGAACGCCGCGCGCCTGGCCGCCGACGTGATGGGCGTGCCGACCCTGCTGGTGGCGCGCACCGATGCCGAGGCCGCCGACCTGGTGACCAGCGACATCGACCCCAACGATCGCCCGTTCACCACCGGCGAGCGCACCGTCGAGGGTTTCTTCCGCACCCGCAAGGGCCTGGACCAGGCGATCAGCCGCGGCCTGGCCTACGCGCCCTACGCCGACCTGATCTGGTGCGAGACCGGCAAGCCGGACCTGGAGTTCGCGCGCAAGTTCGCCGAGGCCATCCACGCCAAGTTCCCCGGCAAGCTGCTGGCCTACAACTGCTCGCCCAGCTTCAACTGGAAGAAGAACCTGGACGACGCCACCATCGCCAGGTTCCAGCGCGAGATCGCCAGCTACGGCTACAAGTTCCAGTTCATCACCCTGGCCGGCTTCCACGCGCTGAACTACTCGATGTTCAACCTGGCGCACGGCTATGCGCGCCGGCAGATGAGCGCCTTCGTCGAACTGCAGGAGGCCGAGTTCGCCGCCGCCGACCGCGGCTTCACCGCGGTCAAGCACCAGCGCGAGGTCGGCACCGGCTACTTCGACGCGGTGACCCAGGCGATCCAGCAGGGTCAGTCCTCGACCACCGCGCTGACCGGGTCGACCGAGGAAGAACAGTTCCATGGCGAGAAAGCGGCCTGACCTGCAGCCAGGCACCGATCGCCCCTCCCTGGCAGGAGGTGGGAAGCCCGGGTTCGCCCGGGCTTTTTTTGACGTTGGGGGCTTCAGCCCCCTTTTTGCTACGCCTGCTGGTGCAGCACGCCAGCCGCTGGCAGACGCTGCCAGCGGGCATCTCGACACATCGAGAACCTGCGAATGGCGAGGCACAGCCTCCCAACCATGATGGCTCGGCGGTCATTCAAGCGGCGATAATGCGCGTGATTCAGATGCACTTCACTTGCACTGAGCGACAGCCGTAACCTTGTACTTCTCGGTGAAGCTGCGAGGGTTAGGATTTTCCATGGCCCCTACGCTCAATATGTCGAACCCATTCGGGCAATGCCGTCTAATACTGCGTTCACACGGCGGAGCGGTCGTATCGTCAAACGTGTTGCCAGGCTCGTAGCAGGTGGCCACATACCGTCCATCATGCGTGCCTCGCTCGCCCAGCCAATCATCGAAGCGATCTAAGCCACCCTGAATCGACGTGCAACCAATAAGTGTCACCATAAGAACGGTAGCTGATAACACGCGGAGAATGCGGGATGGATTTAGCATTTCTAAGCACAGTGGCAATGAGTGAACGCCCCTAATCAACCAACGCTGGAGGCGCTTCACCATGGCATATCAATTACTTTTAAGTGTGAAGTTGGTGTTAATAGACCGGCTACCTCCAGTTGAGCCAAAAACCCAATGAAGTTTGAACTCCGCCTATTGTGGGTGAAGACCAATTCGCGCTCCACGACCCATCGAAACCTCTACCAATTGAGGCACTGGTGCCACTATCGAAGCTGAATGTCGTACCAATCTAACTTTTTGAAAAATCGTAAGAAACGGCACCGACAGTGACCTTGCCCGAACCGTTGAGTTCGCCACCAGGCGTAAACGATGCACTGAACTCAAAATGGTCTTGTGTGGTCCTGAAGCCCACGCTGCCATTCGTTGATGTGCCGTTTGTAGAGGCTGTCCCAAACGCGTTTCCTTGCGCGACAGTGACCTAGCATGACCGGTCTTGACCTTTCCATTGAAGGTGGCGGTGTCGACCTGCCACTTTGAAAGTGGCGCCAATGACGCGCCCATTTTCTTTCCATGCATCTGCTTGGAAAAGAATTTCATCTTCAGGCATGGGTAGTCCTGGCCCATTCGGATTTCTGGCATTTGGGAACGCGTCCCGATCAGTGTGGGTGCGATCCTTGTCCGAAGAAGTCATCGCAATCTCCATGTCTTTTACAAGCATAACAAGCGTGGCAAGCCGTCATAGGCAGGTCGCGCTGTCTTGCTGATCCCATAAGTGGCTCAGCACAAGCCAAGGGTTCACCCTCCAAAGGGGCCAGCCTTGATAGGAAGAACAGTTCCATGGCGAGAAAGCGGCCTGACCTGCAGCCAGGCACCGATCGCCCCTCCCTGGCAGGAGGTGGGAAGCCCGGGCTCGCCCGGGCTTTTTTTGCGCGCGCGCTGGCGCCGATGGCGGGCGGTGTCTACCGCATGCGACAGCTTGCCTCGGCGTCTCCCTGTGAGGCGAGATTGGCTGTGAAACGTATCGTGAGCGCCGCGTGTAGGTGATATGCTCCGGGCACAGGGCCAGCGACGTCACACTAGGGGGCCGGATGAGCTGCGACAGCGCCGCATCCACCGCACGCGGCACAATTTCCAACGCTGCTGCGGTCGCTCCGAAGCCGAATGAGCTGGCGGTGCTGACCGCCGCGGAACTGCGCTTGTTTTCCGAGTTCGGCAGCGCCCGCGCGGTGCGCGCCGGCGACGTGTTGTTCCGTCGCGGCGACGGCGGCAGCGCCATGTTCGTGATCACCAGCGGCGTGATCGACCTGGATTTCGGCGAGGATCTGCTGGTGAAGCATCTCGGTCATGGCGAATTCTTCGGCGAACTGGGCCTGCTGATCGGCAACCACATGCGCAGCGCCGACGCCATCGCCGCCAGCGACGGCGCCCTGGTGGAACTGGACCACGACGACTTCCAGCGCCTGGTCGAGCGCGACCCCGGCGTGGTCGCCTACTTCCTCCGTCGCACCATCATGCGCGTGGTGATGAGCGAGCAGGCCCTGATCCGCCAGCTGCGCCGTCGCAACCGCGACCTGGAAGCGGCGCTGGACAACCTCTACACCACCACCCACCAGCTCAGCCAGACCGAAGAGCTGGTGCGCACCGACGAACTCACCGGCCTGCACAACCGCCGCGGGCTGATCCTGCGCCTGCAGGAATGCAGCCGCGACGGCCGCTCGCCCGGACCGGGCCTGCTGCTGATCGACTGCGACCGCTTCAAGCACATCAACGACGCCCACGGCCACCTGGCCGGCGACCGCGTGCTGCAGAACGTCGCCAACATCCTGCGCTCGGTGGCCGGGCCGGACGACACCGCCTGCCGCCTGGGCGGCGACGAGTTCTGCCTGCTGGTCGCCGCCGGCACCGTCGAGGACCTGCGCCGCATCGGCGAGTTCGTGCTCGCCACCGTGCAGAACCTGCTGGGCGTGCCGCATCCGGCGCCGCACATCTGCCCGGTCAGCATCGGCATCAGCCGGGTCGATCCGCAGTCGGACTGGAACGACTGGTACGCCAACGCCGATGCGGCGCTGTACGAGGCCAAGCGCCTGGGCGGCAACCGCCTGTACTGGCACGACCTCGCCTCCGTTTCCTGCTGAGCCAGCGCGTCCCCGCCAAGCCGCCGCCATGACCGACGCCCCGCCCGCCCCGCCCGAGGTCCCGCAGCTCCGCACGCTGCTGTTGACCGACCTGTGCGACTCGGTGGCGCTGGTGGAAAAGCTCGGCGACGCCAACGCCGCCGAGCTGTTCAAGCTGCACGACGCGCTGGTGCTGGAGCTGCAGCAGCGCTGGCGCGGGCGCCTGATCGACCGCTCCGACGGCCTGTTGCTGCTGTTCGAACGGCCGATCGACGGCCTCGGCTTCGCCCTGGACTACGGCCGCGGCCTGCGCGACCTGGGCGCGCAGCGCAAGCTCGACCTGAAAGTGCGCGCCGGCCTGCACGTGGGCGAAGTGCTGACCTGGCGCAACAGCGACGCGGCGGTGCGGGTGGGCGCCAAGCCGCTGGAAGTGGAAGGCCTGGCCAAGCCCACCGCGGCACGGCTGATGACCCTGGCCCGGCCCGGGCAGATCCTGCTTTCGGCGGTGGCCGAGTCGCTGACCCACCGCGCCGCGCGCGAACTGGGCGAGCGCGGCGAACGCCTGCTGTGGAAATCGCACGGCCGCTGGCGCTTCAAGGGCGTGCCGACCCCGCTGGAGATCTACGAAGTCGGCGAGATCGGCCACACCCCGCTGCGCGCGCCCAGGCCCACGCCCAAGGCCTGGCGCGACATCCCGCTATGGCGCCGGCCGGCGGCGCTGGCCGCCGAGGTCGCGCTGATCGCCGCCTGCGCAGTCGGCATCTGGTTCGTCACCCGCCCGCAGCCGGCCATCGCCTTCGCCGAGCGCGACTGGGTGGTGGTGGGGGACCTGCACAATCTGACCGGCGACACCGTGTACGACGACACCATCGATGCGGCGTTGCGGGTCGCTCTGGAGCAGTCGCGCTACGTCAACGTGCTGGCCGATGCGCGGGTGCGCGAGGCGTTGAAGATGATGGGCCGCGACGCCAACGTCCCGGTGGACCGCAAGCTCGGTGCCGAAGTCGCGCAGCGCACGGGGGCGCGCGCGCTGCTGCTGCCGACGGTGTCCGATGCCGATGGCAAGATCCGCATCAGTATCGAAGTGGTCGATCCGAACACCGAAGCCACGGTGGTCACCGAATCGGCGACCGCGCGCGGCTCCGGCTCGGCGGTCGCGGCGCTGGGCGAGGCCAGCGACGCGCTGCGCAAGGCCTTCGGCGAGAGCGTGGCCTCGATCGAGAAGAGTTCGGCGCCGCTGGAGCGCGTCACCACCGACAACCTGGATGCGTTGCGCGCGTTCTCGCTGGGGCAGAAGGCCTACGCCGAACAGGATCTGCAGGCGGCGGAACTGCAGTTCCGGCAGGCGCTGGACATCGACCCGGATTTCGCCATGGCCAAGATCGGCCTGGCGCGCGTGGCCTACAGCAAGACCGACGTGCGCGCCGCGCAGCAACAGATGAGCAAGGCGATCGCCGACGTCGGCAGGCTGACCGATCGCGAACGTCTGTACGCCTTGGCGCAGGTGGCGTTCTTCGGATGGCAGAAGGACTATCCGGAAAAATGGGTCGCGTTGTCGCAGCTGTACCCGGACTATCACGTCGCCGCGTTCAATGCGGCGACGAGCATGCGCGACGGCAATCGGTTCAGGGAAATGTTCGAGTACGCCGATCGCGCTGCGGCGCCGCAGGCGGTGACCCGTCCGGTCGCGATCAACTTCCGCGCCATCGCCGGTTCGGCGCTGGGCCGGGTGGCCGAGGCCGAGCGCGACTATCGGCAGGCCGAGGCCTTGGGGTTCCGCAAGAACTCGGTCCAGTTCGCATTGGTCGAGGCCGCCGAGTTCAAGTTCAAGGACGCCGTCGCCATGTTGCATCCGGTGTCCGGAGAGCCGCCGTTCGCGGCCAACGAACGGGCCGCGGCGTACCTCAATGTCCTGGCCGATCAGGGCGAGTGGGACGCGGCCGCACGCCAGGCTGCCGCGCTCAGGGCCGCGGTCGGCGCCCCTGACCTGCCGTTCGACTGGGGCGCACGCACTTCCGCGCTGGCGATCATGCGCCGCACCGCGGACAGGAAGGCGGTGCTGCAGGAAGCGCAGACACTGGTGGCGCAGGCGGAAAGCGGCTTGAAGAACAGTGCCGGTCGGGCCCAGGCGGCGGTGGCGAACGCGGCGCTCTATGCGGGCTACGTGGCGGCCATCAACGGCGATGTGCAGATCGCCCGGCATGCCTTGAGCGTGGCCCAGCCCATCATCGACATCGCCCCCTATCCCTTGCTCAAGAATCTGTCGACCATCGTCGAAGCCCGGATCGCCCTGCAGGCCGGCAAGCCACAGGCAGCGCTGGACCTGTTGAAGCCTTTCGACCAGCCATGGGCGCTGACCCTGACCAGGATCGAGCGGCTGGCGGCGGAAGCGGCGCTGGGCCGCGATGTGGGCGATGCGCTGGCAGCGCTGAAGACGGTCGACTGGCGCGGTCGGGTCTATGCAGAATGGGCGGCCGAACGGCCGCCCTCGATCGAGTCGCTGGGGTTGCCGCAGCGGCTCAACGACAAAATACCACCCAGCCCAAGCTCCCCTCAAATTGCTTCGCCAGCAGTTCCAGATTCGCTTCGATCTCTTCCTTGCTCGGGAGATTCACCGCGCCCGGCAAAATGCTCGGGTCAAGGGTAAATCCATACTCGGCGAACGCCGCGACGGGGTCTTGTTCCACTGCGGCGCGAAAGGCGTCGTCGCTGGCGAGGCGTTGCATTAAGGACCGTGCATTATCGAGAGTGGTCATTGGTATGCGCTCATGGGTGGGTTATTGCCCAGGCGAATGATTCGTTGCGTGCAACGGCCTGGGATTCAAGTGTAGCGTACTTTTCGTGGCATCCAGGTTGCCGACGCCGTTGGCGCCGATCACCATCGTGGCAAGCGGATCCAGCGCCAGCAGGCGCCCGGCATCGGTGTCGTTGATGGCCGCGGTATAGAATGCGCCGAGCCCGCTTTCTGCCGCCAGTAAATAGAATGTCTGGCTCAGATGTCCCGAGTCCAGTAACACGGCCTTGTACGCCTTCGGGTGGCGCCGGTATTTCCAATGGTGGCGATCCAGTCGCGCGACATGGAAGACGAGCGCGCTGGAATCTGCGAAGTAATGCTGGCCGATGGTCAGATCCGAGGCCATGGTGCGTGCTTGGGACGCGCTCAGGTCGATTATCTTCGCAAGCCGGTGCGTGTCGGATTCATAATGGTAGAAACCTGGCGCCACGCCTTCCACATCCATGATCAAGGGATAGGCCTCGATCGGGTGCAGCGCTCCGCCGGAAGGGCTGGTTCGGCGGACTGCGACGTGCCCGGGCGCGATTTCCTCCACGCCCATCGCGCCGAAGGTGCCGAACAGCACGCGCGCCAGCGCTGCCATGGGCAGGGGCCGGGTGCGGTCGAAATGGCGCGTGGTGCGCCTGCGCTGCAGGACGTCGGCCAGGTCGCCCTGCAGTGGCGACGCGGGCAATTGCAGATGCGCCAGCGCGTCGTGCCGCTTGGGAAAATGCGGCGGCAGCGCGCCATGCGCCGCGATGTGCTTGTCGAGCCGGGCGCGCTCTGCGTCGTTGCCGTGCTCCCGGCTGCCTTCATCGCCGGTGATGCCCGACCAGGCGGTCATGCGATGGTAGACGCTGGCCAGCGGATGCCAGCCGATGGCGTCGAGCGTGGCCTGGCCGTCGAGCAAGGCGGCGCTGGCGCCGTCCGGCGCATCGCAAAGGACGATGCCGTCCTCGATCATCTTGCCGAGGAACTCAGCGTTGCAGCCCGCGCGCTGTTCGAGATCGCCTACGTCGGTCCAGGCGTCTCCCGGAAGCGCGGCCATGAGGGCCAGCGCCTCGGGCGTCAGGGGAATCCGCTTGCCGCTGATCTGGCACAGCAACGTGATGGCGACGCTGCGCGTGAGCGTCACCGATCCGTTGAGCAGCGCCGACAGGTCGGGGAGCAGCAGGTCCCCGATTTCGATGATGCAGTGCTGCCTTCGGCGGACTTTCATGTTCGCGGATCGGGTAGGAATGGAAGTTTCGTGGGACCGCTGCCGTCGCCGCGCGCCGTTGCGGAAAGCGACACAACGGCGACCCCCGGGACGCGCTCGGCGACGCCGCAGTATGCCGGAGTTCGTCGCCCTATCGCGCGGCCTTCTCTTTCAGCCAATGCTCCAGCAACGGCCCCTCCGCCCCGAGCAGCGGATCGCTGCGTGGGAACGGCACGTTGGCGATCCGTTGCAGCATTTCGGCCGTGGGCGCGTCCCGGCAGATGTCCCAGTCCTGCCCATCGGGATAGGCGCCGACGACCAGGAAGTCGGCGCTGGCCGACAGCCGGCAATGGCCGGTACCGGCCGGCAACAGCAGCGCGTCGCCGGCCGCGAGTGCGACCTCGATGCCGCCCGGGCCGCCGAGCAGCACGCGGGCGGTTCCGCGGGCGATGCCCAGCACCTCGTGCGCGGTCGAATGGTAGTGGTGGTAGGCGTAGATGCCGTCGCGCCATTGCGGCGGCCAGCCATGCGCGCCGAAGCGGCGTTCGAAGCCGTCGGCATCCAGGGCGCCGACGCACTGCCGGTAATGCAGCACCGGCAGGAACGGGTGGTTGGGCACCCAGGCGTGCGGCGGCAGTTGCCAGTGGTCCAGCGGCATCGCGGGTCTCCTGCGCAGGCGGTCGGCAGACCGATGCTAATCGGGCAATGTCGTCGCCGTGTCGCCGCGGGAAGGCGAGTGCGACAGGGCGTCGCGCGGCGATCGGCCGAATGGCGTGTTGGCCGCGCGATGGGGCGTGTCGCCGCGGCGACACGACGGTCCTGGTCCGCCGTCAGTGCAGGGGAACGCTGTCCACGTCGCCGCGCTGGTGCGTGCCCAGCCGCCCGACCATTGCCGCGCTGCTCGGATTCAGTCCCACCAACTGGACCTGTGCACCGTGGCGGCGGAACTTCAGCACCACCTGGTCCAGCGCGCCGATGGCGCTGATGTCCCAGACGTGCGCGTGACTCAGGTCCAGGGTGACGCGCGCCGGCGCATGGGCGAAGTCGAAGGCGCCGGCGAAGCTGCCGGCCGAGGCGAAGAACAGTTGGCCGCGGATGCGGTAGGTATGGCCGCCATCGGCATCCTCGCTGCGGACGATGTCGAGCATGCGCCCGACCTTGCGCGCGAAGAACAGCGCCGACAGCAACACACCGGTGAGCACGCCGCGTGCCAGGTCGTGGGTGGCCACGGTCACCGCGACGGTGCCGAGCATCACCACGCTGGAGCTGGCCGGGTGGGTGCGCAACTGCGCCAGCGAGCGCCAGCTGAAGGTGCCGACCGAGACCATGATCATCACCGCCACCAGCGCGGCCATCGGGATCTGCCGCACCCAGGCGCCGGCGAACACCACCAGCAGCAACAGCACGCTGCCGGCGACCAGCGCGGACAGGCGGCCGCGGCCGCCGGACTTCACGTTGATCACCGACTGCCCGATCATCGCGCAGCCGGCCATGCCGCCGAACAGGCCGCTGACCAGGTTGGCCACGCCCTGGCCCACGCATTCGCGGTTCTTGTCGCTGGGCGTGTCGGTCATGTCGTCGACGATCTGCGCGGTCATCATCGACTCGAGCAGGCCGACCACCGCCATCGTCGCGGCGACCGGGAACACGATCCGCAGCGTCTCCAGCGTCCACGGCACCGCCGGCAGCACCAGGCTGGGCAGGCGATCGGGCAGTTGTCCCTTGTCGCCGACGGTGGGCACGTGGATGCCGAAGTACAGGGCCAGCCCGGTCAGCAGCACGATCGCCACCAGCGGCGACGGCACGGCCAGGCCGCGCGTCCAGCGGTGCCCGAGCAGCAGCGCCGCCGCGCCGCCCGCGGCCACCGGCAGCAGCGTCCACGGCGCCATGCTGCCCGCGGTCAACGCCGCGCCCAGCACCAGCAGCCACAGGCCGATGCCGGGGAAGCTGCGCTGCGACAGCCACGGCAGGCCGTAGATCAGCAGCAGGCCCAGCGCCACCAGCGGATACACCGGCGCGGGCACGCCGATCAGTTCGGGCAGTTGCGCCATCAAGATCAGGATCGCCAGCGCGTTGACGAAACCGGTGATCACCGAACGCGAGACGAAGCGCATCAGCGCGCCGAGCTTGAACAGCCCGGCCAGGATCTGCAGCACGCCGGTCAGCAGCGTGGCCGCCAGCAGGTAGGGCAGGCCGTGCTGCTTGACCAGGCCGATCATCAGCAGCGCCATCGCGCCGGTGGCCGCGGAGATCATCCCGGGGCGCCCGCCGGCGAAGGCGATGGTCACGCAGATGCAGAAGGCGGCATACAGGCCGATCTTGGGATCGACCCCGGCGATGATCGAGAACGCGATCGCCTCGGGAATCAGCGCCAGTGCCACGACCAGGCCGGCGAGGACGTCGCCGCGGAGATTGCCGCACCAGGACTGGCGCAGGGAAGAGGTGAATTTCAAGGTAAACGCTCCTGACACCGCCCCTGGCGTGGGGCAGCGCTGTGTTCGATGGACGAATCAGTAACCCGCGGCCTGCCGTGGAAGGCGGACCGATGCGAGGCGCGGGTGTCAGGGTGGCGTCATGAGCGACAACGTAGGAGCGGGCACGCGCACAGCGGCGCGGTGGGCCAGTATACGCAAGGCCCGTCGCCCGGCCCGGCCGCGTTGCGCACGCTGTGACCGCAGGCACGCCGGCCGCGCCGCACGGCTCACGTTACGCTCACTTTCGCCGCGCAGAATGGGCGGACCGTAGCGCTGTGTCCGTGGAGTCGGCCATGCAGGATCTTCGTCTCGACCATGTCGATGGCGCCTTGTCCGCCCTGGACCAGGCCGACCCCCAGCACAAGGCCGCGCTGTGGCAGTGGGCGTGCCTGGAAATGCTGCACGAGACGCTCAGCGCCATGCATCAGCTCTCGCACCGCGCCGGTGTCGCCGACCTGGTCGCCGACGCGTGGCTGGCGCCGGTGGACGTGATCGCGCCGGAGCAGCCGTTCCTGCAGCGCGCCGCGCTGGCCGATCCGCGCGTGCAGGTCTTCGCGCTGGCGCTGAATGCGGCCCCGTCGCGGCAGTCGCGTGCCGAGTTGTGGCGCAGCGGCTACGCCAGTGCGATCCGGGCGACGCTGCAGGGCATGCAGGCCCTGGCCGGCAAGCACCGGATCGACGCGCAACTGCCCGCGCACGCTGCGGTCGCCTGAGACACGGCGGGGCGCCGCCACGCCCGCATCGTCGCAACGGCCGAGCGCTGCCGGCATCCTGCCCCATCGTGCGCGATTCTTGCCGCGGCATCGCCACGGCACGCGCGTCCTGCACACGCGCTGACGCGCGCACCACGCTGCGTTCACCCGCATACCACGGCATGCGCCACAGCCTGGGCGCATGGCTCACGACGATCGTCCCTCCGCCGCGCCACCGGCCTCGCGCGGCCGCGACCCGACGCCCGGTCCCACCGCCAGCGGCGCGTCCGAAGCGGCGGCATGGTGGCGGCAACTGCGCCTGGGCCGCTGGTTGGCGGCGGCGGCCCTGCTGCTGGGCCTGGCCCTGGTCATCGTCCTGCTGCTGCGTGGGGTGGGACATGGGTGAGGCGCCCCGGCCTGCCGATGTGCCGCAAGGGGCCGCGCAGGCGGCGGTTCCCGCCGCGCACAGCAACGTGCGCGCCTTCCACCTGCGTGGGTCTTCGCCCGAGGGTCACGAGGCGGTCACCCATGCCTGGGTGGTCGCCGAGGTGGCGCGGCTGATGCGCCTGCCGCTGCACGACGACCGCGTCGCCGCCGGCGTCGGCGGGTTCTACGTGCCGGACGAGACCCTGACCGCCGCGCATGCCGCGCACCTGGGCGTGCGCAGCGCCGCCGACCTGCTCGGCGGCGTGGTGCCGCATGCCTTCGTCGCCACCAAGGCGATCAGCCATCCCCTGGTGGACGCCGACGCACAGGCGCCGGCCGGGTGGCAACCGGCGCTGGGCGCGGCGCTGGCGGCGGTGACGCTGCCCGGCTACACCGCCTTCAACGCGGCCGACGCGCGGCGCGCGTATGCGCGCCTGCGCCAGGGCGGGCCGGTGCGGCTGAAGCTGTCGCACGGGGTCGGCGGCATGGGGCAGGTGCTGCTTGACGACGCATCGGCGCTGGAGGCGGCGCTGGCGCGGCTGCCCGCGGCGGAGTTGACCCGGCACGGCGTGGTGCTGGAGCGGCATCTGCAGCAGCCCACCACCTTCAGCGTCGGTGAGATGCACTGCGCCGGCGTGACCATCGCCTATTGCGGCACGCAGACGGTCACCCGCGACGGCCGCGGCCGCGAGGCGTATGGCGGCTCGGAACTGCATGTGATCCGCGGCACCCTCGCGACGTTGCTGGAGCAGGCATTGCCGCCCCGGCAGCGCACCGCGGTCATGAAGGCGCGCGACTACGACCGTCTGGTGGCCGCGGCCTATCCGGGCTTCTTCGCGTCGCGGCGCAACTACGACGTGATCGACGGAGTCGTGCAGGACGGCACCTCCGTCTGCGGCGTGCTGGAGCAGTCCTGGCGCGTGGGCGGCGCCACGCCGGCGGAACTGGCCGCGGTCGCCGCGTTCCAGCAGGCGCCGACGCTGCAGCGGGTGATCGCGGCCACCGTCGAGCGCTACGGCGCGCAGCCGCCGCCCCCGGCCGGGGCCCAGGTCTATTATGTCGGCGAGGCGCCGCAGATCGGCCTGCTGACCAAGTACCGCTACATGCGCAGCGCGCAATGACGATGGAAGCAGAACTCTCCAGCATCGACATCCCGGTCGACGGCACGGCGCTGAGCGGCACCCTGCTGACCCCGACCGATCGCCTGCCCGGCGTGCTGTTCGTGCATGGCTGGGGCGGCAACCAGCACCACAACCTGGTGCGCGCGCGCGAGGCGGCCGGCCTGGGCTGCGTGTGCCTGACCTTCGACCTGCGCGGCCACGAGGGCTTGGCGTCGATGCGCGAGACGGTGACGCGCGCGCAGAACCTGGACGACATCAAGGCCGCCTACGACCGCCTGGCGGCGTCGCCGCAGGTGGATCCGGAGGCGATCGCGGTGGTGGGCCTGAGCTACGGCGGCTACCTTGCTGCATTGCTGACGCTGGAGCGGCCGGTGGAATGGCTGGCGCTGCGCTCGCCGGCGCTGTACAAGGACGCGCACTGGGATGGGCCGAAGGTGGCGCTGAACCGCGATCCGGAGCTGATGCCGTACCGGCACCGTGCGGTGGCGCCCACCGACAACCGCGCCCTGGCCGCCTGCGCGCGCTTCGGCGGCGATGTGCTGCTGGTGGAGGCCGAGCGCGACGTGATCGTGCCGGGGCAGGTGCTGCGCAACTACGCGGCGGCGTTCTCCCTCGCGCGCTCGTTGACCACGCGCACGATCGCCGGCGCCGATCACGCGCTGACCGACAAGGCGCATCAGGCCGCCTACACGCGCTACCTGATCGACTGGCTGACCGACATGGTGATCGGGCGTCGCGTGGCCCTGGCCAGCCGCCTGGTCGAACAGCGCAAGCAGCGTCTCAAGCACAGCGAGGGCCAGGCGGCGACCGCGCCGGGCAAGGGCTCGAACGCGTTCCATGGCCGCCTGACAGCGAAGGAGCGCAGCGCTTCGCCGCCGCCGACGCGTTGAGCGCAGCACGCATGAGGCGTGCAACCGTTGCGCGTGCAGCGCAGGTGCCGCGCACGCGCGACGCCGCGCTGTCCGGTTGTCGCGCGCTGCGCCAACAGACGGCGTCTTGCACGCACATCCCGTCACTACGGAAGCCCTCGCTGCAGGAGCGGCTTCAGCCGCGACGGGCTTCACCGGGAACGCTCGGTCGCGGTTGAAGCCGCTCCTAAGGGAGTGGCGCCGCGCGCCGCAAGACCTGTCCCTCAGTGACGCCGGCTCGAATGCGCCAGGTGCTGCCAGGCATGCCGGACCAGCCAGCGCGCCTCGTCCCATGGCACCGACAGCATCGGCGCGCACTGGTGGTAGGCGTCCTGCAGTACCCGATACAGCTGCGCCTCGTTGGCGCGCGGGTAGGCCAGATAGACGTCGTAGCCGATCTTCAGCAACTGCGCGTAGTCGGCGAAACCCTGGTGGCCGAGGCGGCCCTCGGCATGGGCCTGCCGCCAGTACGCCATCTCGGCGTCCAGATCGATGCTGGCGCGAGCGCGGGTCGGTTGGTCAAGCGCGGAGACGGTGTGCATGACATCACCCCGGTGTCGACGATCCCCTGTGGCCCGGATGCTAACCCGGGACTGAACGCCGGCCGTGAGGATTGCGTTCGCCGCGCGTGAAGTCACGCGCAGACACCTCCGCGGATCTGGCGTCATGGGATGGCCTGCACCCTTCTCGACGCCCCGCGGATCGTGGTCTCGCGGTTGCCGCGGCGCCGCCCCACGGGCATGCCGACACGGTCCCGCCACCGCGCCGCGCCATGCTGCACTGCAGCTTGCGCCGAAATGGTGATGATCTATAACTATTGTCAGACATAAGTGATCCACTCCTCCCCCTCCCCATGCAGGCCTATCCATGAGCAGCTACCAAGACCGCTGGCAGACCGTCCAAGTCGAGATCGACGCAGGCATCGCCTGGGTCACCCTGAACCGCCCGGACAAGCGCAACGCGATGAGCCCCACGCTCAACCGCGAGATGATCGACGTGCTGGAGACCCTGGAACTGGACAGCAGCGCCGAAGTGCTGGTGCTGACCGGCGCCGGCGAATCCTGGTCGGCCGGCATGGACCTGAAGGAATACTTCCGCGAGACCGACGGCAAGGAAGAGATCGTGCAGGAGCGCATGCGCCGCGACTGTTCGCAGTGGCAGTGGCGCCTGCTGCGCTTCTACAGCAAGCCGACCATCGCCGCGGTCAACGGCTGGTGCTTCGGCGGCGCGTTCTCGCCGCTGGTGGCCTGCGACCTGGCCATCGCCGCCGACGAGGCGGTGTTCGGCCTGTCGGAGATCAACTGGGGCATTCCCCCGGGCAACCTGGTCAGCAAGGCCGTCGCCGACACCATGGGCCACCGCAACGCCCTGCTCTACATCATGACCGGACGCACCTTCACCGGCCCCGAGGCGGCGCAGATGGGCCTGGTCAACGCCAGCGTGCCGCGCGCGCAGCTGCGCGCCGAGGTGACCAAGCTGGCGCAGGAACTGCAGCAGAAGAACCCGGTGGTGCTGCGCTTCGCCAAGCACGGCTTCAAGCGCTGCCGCGAACTGACCTGGGAGCAGAACGAGGACTACCTGTACGCCAAGGTCGACCAGTCCAATCACCGCGATCCCGAGAAGGGCCGGCAACAGGGCCTGAAGCAGTTCCTGGACGACAAAACCATCAAGCCCGGTCTGCAGACCTACAAGCGCTGACCCGGCGCGTCGCCTGCGGCCCCGCGGGGCCGCGGCGGCGCTGCCGCTGGCCGTGCCGTCTCTCTTCTCCGGATGGTTCCGATGAATGCCGCTGAGTCCGTTGCCACCGCCGCGTGCTACCGTCCTGTCGGACTGAGCCACGCGGATACCGAGGTCCACCGCGATGCCGACGGCGTGCTGCGCCTGCGCGCGCGCGAACCCCTGGCGCCGCTGCCCAGGCACCTGCTGCAACGCCTGCAGCACTGGGCGCTGCACACACCCGATGCCACCTTCGTGGCGCAGCGCGACGAGGACGGGCAGTGGCGGCGCCTGAGCTACGCGCAGATGCTCGAGCGCACCCGCCGCATCGCCGCGCACCTGCTGGACATGGGCCTGTCGGCGCAGCGGCCGCTGGCGATCCTGTCCGGCAACGATCTGGAACACCTGCAGCTGGCGTTCGCGGCGATGTACGCCGGCATTCCGTACTGCCCGGTGTCGCCGGGCTATGCGCTGCTGTCGCGCGACTTCGCCAAGCTGCGGCATGTGGCCGAGGTGCTGCGCCCCGGGCTGCTGTTCGCCAGCGACGGCGACGCGTTCGCCGCGGCCATCGCCGCGGTGTTTCCCGCCGACGTGCCGGCGGTGTGCGTGCGCGGCGCGCTGGGCGACCGCGCCTGCCTGCGCTTCGAGGACCTGTTGGCGCCGCGCGCGCTGGACGCCGCGGATGCCGCCTTCGCCGCCTGCGGCCCGGACAGCATCGCCAAGTTCCTGTTCACCTCCGGCTCCACCCTGTTGCCCAAGGCGGTGATCACCACCCAGCGCATGCTGTGCGCGAACCAGCAGATGCTGCTGCAGACCTTCCCGGTGCTCGGCGAGACGCCGGTGCTGGTCGACTGGCTGCCGTGGAACCACACCTTCGGCGGCAGCCACAACATCGGCATCGCCCTGTACAACGGCGGCAGCTTCTACCTCGACGACGGCAAGCCGACCCCGGCGCTGTTCGAGCAGACCCTGCGCAACCTGCGCGAGATCGCACCCACCGTGTACCTGAGCGTGCCGCGCGGCTGGGAGCAGCTGGCGCAGGCGCTGGAACAGGATGCGGCGCTGCGCGAGACCTTCCTGTCGCGGATGCGCATGTTCTTCTTCGCCGCCGCGGCGCTGTCGCAGGAGGTCTGGGACCGCCTGGAGCGCATCGCCGAGGCGCATTGCGGCGAGCGCATCCGCATGCTTGCCGGCCTGGGCATGACCGAGTGCGCGCCCTCGTGCACCTTCACCCACGGCACCAGCAACACGCCCGGCGACGTCGGCGTGCCGGCGCCGGGCTGCGAGGTCAAGCTGGTGCCGGTCGGCGACAAGCTGGAAGCGCGCTTCCGCGGCCCGCACGTGATGCCCGGCTACTGGAACGCGCCGCAGCAGAGCGCCGAGGCCTTCGACGAGGAAGGCTTCTACCGCTCCGGCGACGCGCTCAAGCCGATCGATCCGCAGCATCCCGAGCGCGGCCTGCTGTTCGACGGGCGCCTGGCCGAGGACTTCAAGCTGTCCTCCGGCGTGTTCGTCAGCGTCGGCCCGTTGCGCACGCGGGTGCTGATGGAAGGCGCCGCCTACGTGCAGGACGTGGTGGTCACCGGCGCCGACCGCGACGCCATCGGCCTGCTGCTGTTCCCGCGGCTGGACGCGCTGCAGGCGCTGGCGGGGCTGCCCGCGCAAGCCGGGGCGGCGCAGGTCCTGCAGGCGCCCCCGGTGCGCGCCTGGCTGCAGCGCCTGCTCGACACGCTCAACCGCAGCGCCACCGGCAGTGCCAGCCATGTCGCGCACGCGGCGTGGCTGGAACAACCGCCGAACCTGGAAGCGGGCGAAATCACCGACAAGGGTTCGATCAATCAGCGCAACGTGCTGCGTGCCCGTGCGGCGCTGGTCGAACAGCTCTACGCCGGCACCACGCCGGGCGCGGTCGCGGCGCCGCCGTCATGACCAGGCCGCCCGGCCGCGGTACCGAATAGCGGGATCGCGCTTCTTCGCACCACTGGCTTCGAGACTTGGGAGGGAATCGATGACTGTGTCTCATGCGCGCGCCCTTCGTGCGCCACGTACCGTGTGCCTGGCCGTGTTGTGCAGCGTCGGCTGCGCCCAGGCCGATGCCGAACCCAACGGCCCGCAGGGCAAGCTGCTGGCCGATCAGGAAGACTATTCGGCGCTGGCCGAGCGTCCGCGCGAGGGCTGGGAGAAGTGGAAGTACATCCCGGTCGGCGACGGCTGGCTCAGCCTCGGCGGCGAGAGCCGCACGCTGTACGACTACCGCGAGCATGCCGGCTTCGGCCGCTTCGCCACCGATCCGCACGGCTACGTGCAGCAGCGCCTGCGGCTTTGGGCCGACTATCGGCCCTCGGCCTACGTGCGCCTGTTCGGCGAACTCGCCGACAGCCGGGTCGCCGGCCTGCAGACGCGGCCGGTGCAGGCCACCGACCGTAACCCGCTGGATCTGGCGCAGGGCTTCGTCGAACTGTCCGACGGACAGCAGCAGCCTGCCTGGCGCCTGCGCGCCGGTCGCCAGCAGATCGCCTACGCCTGGCAGCGCCTGCTCGACCCGCGCGACCCGGCCAATTCGCGCATGCCGTTCGACGCGGTGCGCCTGCTGACCCGGCAGCCGCGCTGGAGTGGCGGCCTGCTGTGGGGGCGGCCGGTGCTGACCCGCACCGGCAGTTTCGACGACCGCAGCAACCGCGACCAGCGCCTGTGGGGCGCGCACGCCGAAGTGCCGCTGTCGCCCAGCCAGCCGAAGGCGGCGCTGCTGGAAACCCTGTACCTGGACACCGTGCAGGACGGGCGCCGCTATGGCGGCGTGGTCGGCGAGGAGCATCGGCACACCCTGTCCACACGGCTGAGCGGCGCCGTGCAGGGCTGGGACTACGACCTGGAACTGATCGGCCAGCGCGGCCATTTCGCCGGCCAGCGCGTGCGCGCCTGGCAGGGCACGCTGTTCGGCGGCTACACCTTCGCCAAGACCGCGTGGACGCCGCGCCTGGGCTGGCGCATGGAGGTCTCTTCCGGCGACCGCGATCCGCGCGATGGCGAACTGAACACCTTCAACGGCCTGTACGCGCGCGCCTCGGTGTTCGACGGCAGCATGATCAGCAGCAACGTGCGTGCGGTGGGCCCGGAACTGGTGCTGCGTCCCAGCGACCGGCTGTGGATCGACATGTACGTGCTCAAGCTGCAGCGGCAGAGCCTGCACGACGGCGTCTACGCGGCCGGCTGGCGGGTGCTGCAGCCGGGCGACGCCAACGACGCGCGCGATATCGGCACGCGCTCGGTGCTGTGGGTGAAGTACCGCTTCAACGCCTTCGCCAGCCTGGACGTGTACGCCCACTACACCCAGGCCGGCCCGTTCCTGCGCGAGGGTGCGGTCCGCGGCCGCGACTACTTCTACATCGCCCCCTTCCTGACCTTGCGTTTCTGAGCCGGAGCCTTCCCATGCGCGATCCGCTGCTATCGCCTGCGCCGTACCGCCCGCTGTATGCGTGGTACGTCACGCTCGTGCTGTTGCTGGCCTACACCCTGTCCTTCGTCGACCGGCAGATCCTGGGCCTGCTGGTGCAGCCGATCAAGCGCGACCTGCAGTTGTCCGACTCGGCCTTCAGCCTGGTCCACGGCTTCGCCTTCGCGGTGTTCTATACGCTGATCGGGGTGATGCTGGGGCGCGTCGCCGACCGCCGCAACCGCCGCAACCTGATCGTGCTGGGCGTGGTGGTGTGGATCGCGGCGACCGCGGCCGGCGCCTACGTCACCAGCTTCTTCACCTTGTTCATGGCGCGGGTGTTCGTCGGCGTCGGCGAGGCCTCGCTGTCGCCGGCGGCGTACTCGATGCTGGCCGACTACTTCCCGCCGGAAAAGCGCGCGCGGGCGATGAGCGTCTACACCTCCGGCGTCTACATCGGCTCGGCGGCGGCGTTCATCGTCGGCGGCCTGGTGATCGCGGCCACCAGCAAGGAGAGCACGGTGGTGCTGCCGTTGCTGGGCAGCTTCCGGCCCTGGCAGGCGGCCTTCATCCTGGTCGCGCTGCCCGGGCTGGCGGTGATCGCGCTGATGGCCACGGTGCGCGAGCCGGCGCGGCGCGAGCAGGCCGCGGCAGTGCCCAGCGTGCGCCCGGACCTGAGCCATCTGCGCGACAACGCGCGGGTGTACGTGGCGCTGTTCCTGGCCAACGGCGTGATCGCGATGATCACCTTCGGCATCACCGCCTGGCTGCCGGCCACCTTCATCCGCCGCTGGCAGTGGACCCCGGGCGAGATCGGCCCGGCCTACGGCATCATCATCCTCACCTTCGGCATCGCCGGCATGCTGTTCAGCGGCTTCCTCGCCGACCGCCTGGCCGCGCGCGGCAACCGCGACGCGGCGCTGAAGATCTCGCTGGTCGGGGCCTTGCTGCTGGTGGTCAGCAGCGCCCTGTTCGCGGTCGCGCCGGGGCCGTGGCCGGCGCTGGCGGCGATCGCGCTGACCACGTTCGTGCTGGGCATGCCGGTGGCGCTGGCGCCGGCGATCCTGCAGGCGGTCACCCCCAACCGCCTGCGCGGCCAGGTCACCTCGATCTACCTGCTGCTGGTCAACCTGATCGGGCTGGGCCTGGGCCCGTACCTGGTGGCGCTGGGCACCGATCACGTGCTCGGCGACGAGCGCCAGGTCGGTTTGTCGCTGGGCGTGGTGTGCATGGGCGCGGCGCTGCTCGGCGCGTTGTGCCTGTGGAGCGCGTCCGCGCCGTACCGGGCGCTGCTGCGGCGCGTGGACGCGGCGTTGTGACCATGCGCGGCCATGCCCCTACAATGCAACGGCGACGGCGCTGCCGGCCGGCGCCGATGGATGCGCGCGCATCCGCCGTGGCCTGTTCGCAGGAAGCCCCTTGCAGGAAGCGCAGTGAGTTCGAAACCCAGTCCCGAGATGTCCAGCAGCGCGTTGCCCGCCGATCCGCACACGGTGGACAGCGTGGACCAGCGACGCCTGACCAGCCTGATCGGCTACCGCATCACCCGCACCGAACTGCAGGTGCGGCGCCTGTTCCAGGAGTGCGTGCGCGCCTTCGAGCTGAAACCGGTGGAGTATTCGCTGCTGGTGCTGGTGGACGCCAACCCGGGCATCAATCAGCGCCAGTTGGGCGAAGTGCTGAGCGTGTCGCCGCCGAACCTGGCCATCGTCGTGGCGCGCCTGGTCAAGCGCAAACTGCTGCGGCAGGTGCGCGGGCGCCAGGATCGGCGCATGCAGCACCTGCACCTGACCGCGCCCGGCACGGCGCTGCTGGCGCAGGCCGAAGCCGAGGTGGTGCGCATGGAGCAGCAGCTCGGCGGCGCGTTGGGGGCGACCTCGGCACGCGCGCTGCTGCAGGCGCTGGACCGGTTGGACCAGGTGGACGCGCTCGAGCGTCTGTAGCGGTCGCCCACGGCGCGGCTGGCACCTGCCGTCCGTCCTTTTTCCTTGCTGATTCCCGACCCGCCGCCAGCGTCCCGCTGACCGCGCGCGTCGCCGCGTGGCCGCGCCCTGCGCACGGCGGCGCCTGTCCGCGTTCCTGTCCCCCCGCACCCCGCCGTTCCCCTTTTGCTTGGAGTGCCTGCCCGTGAAGCGTGCCCGTTTTCGTGTTCCGTCGTCG
Source organism: Xanthomonas sp. NCPPB 901 (assembly GCF_056725085.1). NCBI lineage: Bacteria > Pseudomonadati > Pseudomonadota > Gammaproteobacteria > Lysobacterales > Lysobacteraceae > Xanthomonas > Xanthomonas sp. NCPPB 901. The sequence goes on from NZ_CM161511.1 coordinate 330,658, forward strand.
CCGCGTGCCCGCGCCCGCGCGTCCCTGCTCGCCCTGTCGGCCATCGCCTGGGTCGCGCCGGCCGCGGCGCAATCGGTGCCGCAGAGCGCCACCCTGCCGACCGGCATCAACACCGGAGGGACCAGTTTCTTCGATGGCTTCAGCAAGCCCAATCCGGGCTGGACCGCGATCCAGTACCTGCGCCGCTACGACTTCGATGCGATCAAGGACGCGCACGGCGACGACGTGCCGGTGTTCCGCGATCCGCACATCGGTTCCTCGGTCTGGGTCACCCAGGTCGCCTACCTCAGCGACTACAAGTTGTTCGGCGGCTCCCTCGGCATCACCGCGCTGGCCGCGCTGGTCGATCTGGACACCTCGTTCGCGTACGACAGCCCGGTGGCGCTGCGCGACAACGGCCTCGGCCTGGGCGACCTGACCATCGGCCCGTACCTGCAGATGGCGCCGGTGATCCGCGACGGCCGCCCGGTGTTCTCGCAGCGTTTCGAACTGGATGCGCTGGTGCCGATCGGCAAGTTCGACCGCAACCGCGACGTCAACCAGGGCGCGGGCTACTGGTCGGTGCTGCCGAGCTGGGCCTTCAGCATCCTGCCCACGCCGCGCTGGGAGATCAGCGGGCGCCTGAACTACATCTACAACTTCCGCGCCGACAAGGCCTCCAACGTGCCGCAGGGCGACGGCTTCGTGTTCCGCAACGGCCAGGCCGGCGACGCCGCCTGGCTCAACTTCGCCAGCTCGCTGGAAGTGGTCAATGGCCTGCACCTGGGCATCAACGGCTACTACCTCAAGCAGCTGCGCGACAACCGCACCAACGGCCAGCGCGTGGCCGACAGCAAGCAGACCCAGTTCTACCTGGGGCCGGGCCTGTCGTGGCGGATCGACCAGAAGAACATCTTCAACGCCAACTTCTACATGCCGGTGGAGGTCAAGAACGCGCCCTCCGGCGACAACGTCAACCTGCAATACGTCCACGTCTTCTGACGCCCAACCCCGCAACGGAAACGCGCTGCCATGAACCTGCACAACAAGACCCTCCTCGTCACCGGCGTGGCCTCCGGCATCGGCGCCGAGGTCGCGCGCCTGGCGCGCTTCCACGGCGCCACGGTGATCGGCATCGATCGCCAGCCGGTCAACATGACCCTGCACGGCTTCCACCAGGCCGACCTGGGCGATCCGGCCTCGATCGACGCGCTGGTGGCGCAGTTGCCCGAGCGCATCGATGCGCTGGCCAACATCGCCGGCGTGCCCGGCACCGCACCGGTGGACGTGGTGGCCAAGGTCAACTACCTGGGCCTGCGCCACCTCAGCCAGGCGCTGCTGCCGCGCATCGTGCCCGGCGGCAGCATCATCAACATCGCCTCGATCCTCGGCGCGGAGTGGCCGCAACGGCTGGACCTGCACAAGCAACTGGCCGCCACCGACAGCTACGCCGCCGGCCACGACTGGCTGGCGGCGCATCCGGTGCCGCAGGCGACGTGCTACCAGTATTTCAAGGAGGCGCTGATCGTGTGGACGCTGCTGCGCTCGCGCGACTGGTTCGCCGCGCATTCGGTGCGCGTCAACAGCGTCGCGCCGGGCCCGGTGTTCACGCCGATCCTGGGCGATTTCGTCACCATGCTCGGGCCCGAGCGGGTCCAGGCCGACGCCGGCAAGATGAAGCGTCCGGCCTATGCCGACGAAGTCGCCGAGGCGGTGGTGTTCCTGGCCTCCGATGCGGCGCGCTGGATCAACGGCGTCAACCTGCCGGTGGACGGCGGCCTGGCCGCCACGTCCCTCTGAGCGCGCCCCTCTCTTCTTTCCTTTCCACGCGAGTACACAGCATGCACAGCACCGAACCCCTGGCCGCCGCGTCCACCTGGAGCGAGCGCATTTTCAATGGCGAGTGGATCGCCGCCCAGGGCGGCGTTCTCGAGGTAATCGAACCGGGCAGCGGCACGCCGCTGCATCGCGTCGGCCAGGCCAATGCGGCCGATGTGAGCGCGGCGGTGGCGCAGGCGCGCGAGGCGCAGCGCGCCTGGGCGGCCACGCCGCCGCGCGAGCGCGCGGCGGTGTTCCATCGCGCCGCGCAGGTGCTGCAGCAGCACGCGGCCGCGGCCGCGGCGCTGATCGCCCGCGAGACCGGCGGCATCCTACCCAAGGGCGAGCACGAGGTGCGCGAGGCGATCGTGCTGCTGCAGCAGGCCGCGGCGATGCCGCTGCAGGCGCAGGGCCAGGTGCTGCCGACCGCGCCGCGCCGGCTGAGCCTGGCGCGGCGCCTGCCGCTGGGCGTGGTCGGGGTGATCTCGCCGTTCAACTTCCCGCTGGTGCTGTCGCTGCGCTCGGTGGCGCCGGCGCTGGCGGTCGGCAATGCGGTGGTGCTCAAGCCCGATCCGCGCACGCCGTACGCTGGCGGCTTCGTCATCGCCGAAGTGCTGCAGCAGGCCGGCCTGCCGAAGGGCCTGCTGCACGTGCTGCCGGGCGGCGCGGACGCCGGCCAGGCGCTGGTCGAGGCGCCTGGCGTGCCGATGATCGCGTTCACCGGTTCCACCGCCGCCGGCCGCCGCATCGGCGAGCTGGCCGGCAAGCACCTGAAGAAGACCGCGCTGGAGCTGGGCGGCAAGAATTCGCTGATCGTGCTCGACGATGCCGACCTGGACAAGGCGGTGTCGGCGATCGCCTTCGGCGCGTACTTCCACCAGGGCCAGATCTGCATGGCTACCGGCCGCGTGCTGGTCCAGCGCCGCATCGCCGCCGAACTGACCCGGCGCCTTGCGGAGAAGGCGCGGCATCTGCCGGTCGGCGACCCGGCCACCGCGCACGTCGCGCTCGGCCCGATCATCGACCAGCGCCAGCTGCAGCACGTCAAGGAGGTGGTCGATGCCTCGGTGGCGGCGGGCGCCGTGGTCGAGGCCGGCGGCACCCACGACGGCCTGTTCTACGCGGCCACGGTGCTGTCGAACGTGCAGCCGGGCATGCCGGCGTTCGAGGAGGAAGTGTTCGGCCCGGTCGCCAACGTGATCGCCTTCGACAGCGACGACGAGGCGGTGGCGCTGGCCAACCAGACCGAGTACGGCCTGTCGGCCGGCATCCTGTCGGCCTCGGTGGGCCGCGCGATGGCGCTGGGCGAACGTCTGCACACCGGCCTGCTGCACATCAACGACCAGACCGTGGCCGACGAAGTCACCAACCCGTTCGGCGGCACCGGCGCCTCCGGCAACGGCACCAGCATGGGCGGCCCGGCCGACTGGGGCCAGTACACGCACTGGCAATGGGTGACGATCCAGGACAGCGCGCCGCAGTATCCGTTCTGAGTGTGGGTTCGCCGGGCGTCGGTGTGGCGCCCGGCGATGCGTCTGGCCGACCAGCACAGGAATCAAGCAAAGGAATCGCGCTTGGCCGGTTCGCGTGTGGGTTGGAATCCCTGGTCGCGGCTGAAGCCGCGACGACCGACACGGGAATGGCCGACCATCGATAACGCGTCGGGACTGAAGTCCCTCCCACAGTGCAGTGCCCCGACAGTGCTGGTGCTGTAGATGTGGGAGCGGCTTCAGCCGCGACGCGGCGAGGTATGAAGATGCGAGGCGGGGCCGGCGCGTCGGGACTGAAGTCCCTCCCACAGTGCAGTGCCCTGACAGTGCTGGTGCTGCGGATTGTGGGAGCGGCTTCAGCCGCGACGCGGGGAGGTATGAAGATGCGAGGCGGGGCCGGCGCGTCGGGACTGAAGTCCCTCCCACAGTCAGTGCCCCGACATTGCGGGTGCTGCGGATGTGGGAGCGGCTTCAGCCGCGACGCGGGGTGGTATGAAGATGCGGAGCGGGGCCGGCGCGTCGGGACTGAAGTCCCTCCCACAGTGCAGTGCCCGGACAGTGCCGGTGCTGCGGATGTGGGAGCGGCTTCAGCCGCGACGCGGCGAGGTATGAAGATGCGGGGCGGGCCGGCGCGTCGGGACTGAAGTCCCTCCCACAGTCAGTGCCCTGACAGTGCTGGTGCTGCGGATGTGGGAGCGGCTTCAGCCGCGACGTGGCGAGGTATGAAGATGCGGAGCGGGGCCGGCGCGTCGGGACTGAAGTCCCTCCCACAGTCAGTGCCCCCGACATTGCGGGTGCTGCGGATGTGGGAGCGGCTTCAGCCGCGACGCGGGGAGGTATGAAGATGCGGAGCGGGGCCGGCGCGTCGGGACTGAAGTCCCTCCCACAGTCAGTGCCCCGACATTGCGGGTGCTGCAGATGTGGGAGCGGCTTCAGCCGCGACGCGGCGAGGTATGAAGATGCGAGGCGGGGCCGGCGCGTCGGGACTGAAGTCCCTCCCACAGTGCAGTGCCCCGACAGTGCTGGTGCTGCGGATGTGGGAGCGGCTTCAGCCGCGACGCGGGGAGATGGAAGGTGCAGTACGAGCCAATGGGCAGAGAGTGAAGCCTTTCCCGCAGGTGCGCTACCGCGCCTGCGACGACGGGTTCCCGCTCTGTTGGCTTCGCTGCCGGAACTGGATCGGCGAACACCCGGCGTGCCGGCGGAAGCAGCGGCTGAAATACGCCGCATCCGCATAACCCAGCACCGTGGCCAGTTGTTGCACGGTCAACGTGGTGTAGACCAGGCTGCGCCGCGCTTCGAGCATGATCCGGCGCTGCAGCAGTTCCAGTGCCGAGGCGCCGGCCAGGCGCCGGCACAGGGCGTTGAGATGGCTGCGGCTCAGCCCGAGCCGGTCCGCATAGCGGGCCAGCGGCCAGTGTTCGCGGTAATGCGCGTCGATCAGCGCGGTGTAGGCGCGCAGGTGGCGCGTGCCGCGATCGGCGTCGTGCGGATCGGCGTGGGCCTGCGCCAGCGCGCCGCGCGCCGCCCAGAGCAAGACCTGCGTCGCTAGCGCCTGCAGCATCGGCTCGCGGCCGGGGCGGCGCTGCGCGTGTTCGCTGGCGATGGCGGCGAAGCAGGCGTCCAGCATCGGGTGCTGGTCGCCCGCGGGCAGGCACGCCGGCCGCGCCAGCGCTTCGTCCAGGCTCGGCCACTGCGCCGCCAGGCGCTGCCGTAGCGGCGCCGACACGGTCACGATATGGCCGCGCACGTTGCGCTGGAAGCGGAAGCCGTGCACGCACAGCGGCGGCAGCAGCAACAGGCACGGCCCGCGCAGGCGCTGCTGCGTTCCGTCCAAGTGCAGACCGGCGCTGCCGCGCTGCAGGTACAGCAATTGCAGCAGGTCGTCGTGGCGGTGCGGGCGGATGTGCCAGTCGTGCAGGCGGCTGCGCGCGGCGATGGATTCCCAATGCAACAGGTCTGGCGTCTCGCGATCGCCGGTCTCGCCGTACAGGCGGAAGGCCGGGACCGTGACCGGTGACGTGACGGCAGCTGAAGCGGTACGGGGCATCGGCGAAAAGTACCGGAATCGGTCGCAATGATCCATGTCCTCGACGCACCGCAGCCGGAACACTGTGCATCGGTTCCATCCTTCGGAGGATGCATGCGTACCCAGGTCGCCATCGTCGGCGCCGGCCCGGCCGGACTGCTGCTCGGGCAGTTGCTGCACGGCCACGGCATCGACACCGTCATCGTCGAGCGGCAGACGCCGGAGCACGTGCTGTCGCGGATCCGCGCCGGCGTGCTGGAGCAGGGCACCGCCGACCTGCTGTGCGCCGCCGGCGCCGGCGCGCGCATGCAGCGCGAGGGCATCGTCCACCATGGCTTCGAGCTGGCGCTGGAGCAGCGCCGCGAACGCATCGCGCTGAGTGCGGCCAGCGGCGGCCGCGCGGTCACCATCTACGGCCAGACCGAAGTGACCCGCGACCTGATGGATGCGCGCCGGGCCGCCGGCGCGACCACGCTCTATTCGGTCGAGGATGTGCAGTTGCACGACATCGACGGGCCGCAGCCGTGGCTGAGTTTCGTGCAGGACGGCGCCGCGCGGCGGCTGGACTGCGACTACGTGGTCGGCTGCGACGGGTTCCACGGGGTCAGCCGCCGCGCGATCCCGGCCGAGGTGCTGCGCGTGTACGAGCGGGTCTATCCGTTCGGCTGGCTGGGCGTGCTGGCCGATACCCCGCCGGTGGCCGACGAACTGATCTACGCGCGCCATGCGCGCGGTTTCGCCCTGTGCAGCATGCGCTCGCCCACCCGTACCCGCTACTACGTGCAGGTGCCGGCGCAGGAGCGGGTGGAGGACTGGTCGGACGATCGCTTCTGGGACGAACTGCGCCGCCGCCTGCCCGACGACGTGGCGCAGGCGCTGGTCACCGGCCCGTCGCTGGAGAAGAGCATCGCGCCGCTGCGCAGCTACGTCGCCGAGCCCATGCAGTACGGCCGCCTGTTCCTTGCCGGCGATGCCGCGCACATCGTGCCGCCGACCGGCGCCAAGGGCCTGAACCTGGCCGCCGGCGACGTCGGCCTGCTCGCGCACCTGTTCGCGCAGGCGCTGCAGGAGCGCAGCGACGCACCGCTGCAACGCTATTCGGAGTTGGCGCTGCAGCGCGTGTGGAAGGCCGAGCGTTTCTCGTGGTGGATGACCACGATGCTGCATCGCTTCCCGGACGAGGACGCGTTCAGCCGCCGCCTGCACGATGCGGAGCTGGACTACCTGCTCGGCAGCGCCGCTGGTCGCGCCACCATCGCTGAGAACTATGCGGGTTTGCCGTTGGCGGTTTGAGGGAGGGGGATTGGGGAGTCGGGATTGGGGATTCGCTAAAGCCGAGCCCCAATCTTTCTACGAACGTTGATCGTCCCCATTTCGGCTTTTCCCAATCCCGACTCCCGAATCCCGAATCCCGAATCCCGATCGAAGCGCCAGCGATTGTCGCTGTCGATGACGGCGATTGGGCGAGCCGATCGCCGACGAGGCAGCTCGCCAGCGCGTCGCTGCGCCAGGCCATGTGCACGCACGTTGAGGTGCGTGCTGCCGCGCCATTTCTGATGTCGAGGTAACTGTGGCGATTCTCCCAGACCCGGAAGAAAGCCGGTAAATCCGCCGGTTTTTCGCGATTTCCTGCGTCGCGCGGGCACTGCGCGTTGCTACGCTGCAGCCGCGCAAGTGCCCTCGTTGCCTTGCATCGCGGCGGCGCATCGTCATTGCGCATTCCCCTGTTCCCCCATCGGAGCGTCTTCCATGAAGATCCGTTTTCAGGCCTGTCTGCTGGCGCTGCTGCTTGCGCTTCCCGCCGCGTCCGCGTTCGCGCAGACCGCGGTCACCGCCAATCCCGACCATGCGCAGCTGCTGCACGGCGAGGACTGGCGCACCACCGCCAACAAGCGGCTGGTCTACGATTTCTGGCGCATCGTGTTCGAAGCCGGACACACCGAATATGCGCCGCTGTACATGGCCAAGGACTACATCCAGCACAACCCGAACGTGGCCAACGGCCGCGACGCGTTCCTGGCGTTCCTGACCTCCTTCGTCAAGCCGACGCCGATCCAGCCGCGGGTGCAGTTGCCGTTGGTGGCGATCCTGGCCGAAGGCGACTACGTGACCCTGGTGTCGGTGCGCACGCTGCCCGATCCCAAGGACGCCAGCAAGACCTACACCACCACCTGGTTCGACATGTTCCGCATCCAGAACGGCAAGATCCAGGAGCACTGGGACGCGGCGACCAAGTGATGCCGCACGGTTGACGTTGCACGCCCGCCGGTGCCGCCCGCTGCTGTGGGCGGCACCGGCGGTGCGTGCGTGCAGCGCCGTGCGTGCGGATCAGAACGCGTCGGCGCGGTAGCCGGTGTCGATGCTGAGGCTGCCGCCGAGCGCGCGCGAGACGCAGGCGCACAGCTTGCGGTTGCTGTGGCGTTGTTCGTCGCTGAGGAACACGTCGCGATGGTCCAGCGGTGCGGCGGCCTCCAGCACCTCGACCACGCACAGGCCGCATTCGCCGCGGCGGCAATCGGCCATGACCTCCACGCCGGCCGCGCTCAGCGCATCCAGCAGCGACTGGTTCTCGGCGACCTGCACGGTCTTGCCCAGCGCCGGCACCTGCACCACGAACGGTTGCGCCGGCGCGCTGCCGCTGTTGCCGAAGGTCTCGAAGTGCAGGCGCGCGCGGGCACGGCCGTCGTCGCGCCAACGCTGCCGCAGTTCGTCCAGCAGCGGCAGCGGGCCGCAGGCGTAGACGTCGGCGTTGCGCGGCCACTGCGCGATCTGCGCGGCCAGGTCGAGCTGGCCCAGATGTTCCGGGCAGAACAGCTGCAGGCGCTCGCCGAGCAGCTCCTGCAGGTGGTCCAGGTAGGCCATGCTGGCGCGGCTGCGGCCGGCGTAGAGCAGACGGAACGGAATGCGTCCGCGCGCCAGCCGCTGCGCCATGCCCAGGATCGGGGTGATGCCGATGCCGCCGGCGACCAGGACGATGTGCTCGGCGGTCTCGTCCAGCGCGAAGTGGTTGTTGGGTGCGGAGATCTCCAGGTCCGCGCCCGGCGCCAGCGCCCACATCGCCCGCGAACCGCCGCGGCTGTCGGGCACCGCGCGCACCGCGATGCGGTAGTGGCCGTCGGCCGCGGGTTCGCCGACCAGCGAATAGGAGCGTTCGTCCCAGGCGTCGCCGATACGCACGCGCACGCCGAGGTGGCTGCCCACGGTGAACGGGCGGCCGGCGTTGCCCGGGTCGAGCACGATCTCGCGCACGTCCTGGCAGGGCGTGGCGATGGCGACGACGCGGGCGGTGGTCCACTGGGTGTCTTTGCGCATGGCGGGGTCCGGCAGGCGGGAAGGGGAGGCGGAGGCAGGATGCGGGCGGCCGCGACGCTCAGGCGGGTGGGTGTCGCCGCAGCAGGCGGATGCCGGGGATCTGTCCCAGCGCGTTGTGGTCGTGCAGGGCATGGTGGGCGTTGCGCTGTGCCAGCCGCGCGTGCTCGCGCATCAACGCTTCGGCGCGCGCGCCTTCGCGGCGCACGATCGCGTCCAGCACCTGGCGGTGCTGGTCCTGCGCGATCGACAGCACGGTGGCGGCCTGGCCGCGCTCGAGCACGAAGCTGCTGGGCGAGGCGAACGGCAGCTGCGTCACCCGCGCGAACTCGCGCGACAGCAGTGCGCTGCCGGCCATCTCGAACAGCAGCGCGTGCAGCTGTGCGTTGCAGTCGACGTAGCCGGCGAAGGCGTCCTCGCTCAGCGGCCGCGTCGCCAGCACCGCGTCGATCCGCGCCAGCAGCGCCTGCGCCTGCGCCAGCAAGGCGGGTTCGGCGCCGCGCTCGGCGGCGCGGCGCGCGGCCAGGCCCTCGAGGGTGCCGCGCAATTCGATGGCGTCGTCCACATCGGCCTCGTCGAATGCCTGGACCGCGTAGCCGCCGCCGCGCAACGGCTGCACCAGGCCTTCCTCGGCCAGCCGCTGCAGGGCGGCGCGCACCGGCGTGCGCGAGGCGCCCAGGCGCTCCACCAGGGCGACCTCGGACAGGCGTTCGCCGGCGGGCAGCGCGCCGGCCAGGATCAGCTCGCGCAATTCCAGCAGGGCGCGGGTGGTCTGCGCGGCGCTGGAGCGGAACGGATGCGCGGCGGACATGGCGGTGGCTCCCGGAACCTGGCGTCGGCTCATCCGACCATGCGCAGGTGCAGGTCCTGGCTGCGCTGCTCGGCGGCGATCATGCGCTCGATCAGGCGCCGCGCCCACATGCCGCCGGCATCGACATTGAGGTTGTAGAACACGTGGTCCGGATGCGCGTCGATGGCGCGCTGCTGCGCTTCCAGCACCAGCTCGTCCTCGCCGAACACGCCGGTGACGCCGTCGCGCAGGCGCGTGGTGATCGATTGCTCGTGCAGCGAGTGGTTGCGCGCGAACGCCCAGAAGTAGTGGCAGGTGCGGTCGGTTTCCGGGGTGATGGTGTTGAGCACGTAGCCGTTGACTCCGCGCGAGCGGTCGCCCTGCGGCGCGCCGCTGCCGGCCACCGCCACGCCGACGTCGATGGCGATGGTGCACGGCGCCTCGAAGCGGATGATCTGCCAGCGGTCGACCTTGCCGCGGTAGCCGTGCGCGTGTTCGATCTGCCAGGCCCAGAACGGCGGCGGGTCGATGTCGAGCATCCAGCGCGAGACCACCGTGCTGCGTTCGCCGTGGACCACGTCGAACGGCGCCTCGGCGACCTCGTCCTGGCCGATGCTGGAGCCGTGCACGAAGGTCTCGTGGGTCAGGTCCATCAGGTTGTCCAGCACCAGCCGGTAGTCGCACTTGACGTGGATGGTGCGGCCGTCGCCGGCCCAGGCCGGATCGTCGTTCCAGTGCAGGTCCGGCACCAGCGCCGGATCGGCCAGCGCCGCATCGCCCGGCCACACCCAGACGTAGCGGTGCCGTTCCACGGTGGGGAAGCGGCGCACGCAGGCGGAGGGATTGATGGTGTCCTGCGAGGGCATGTGCACGCAGCGCCCGTTCGCGTCGTAGACCAGGCCGTGGTAGCCGCAGACCACGTCGTCGCCGCGCAGCCGGCCCATCGACAGCGGCACCAGGCGGTGCCAGCAGGCGTCCTCGAGCGCGGCGACGCGGCCGCTGCTGGTGCGGTACAGCACGATGTCCAGGTTGCACACCTTGCGCGGCAGCAGCGCGTGCTTGACCTCGTGGTCCCAGGCGATGGCGTACCAGGCATTGAGCGGAAAAGCCGGAGCGGACGACTGCATGGCGGCGACCTCGATTGTGTATACAACAGGCTGGGGAAGAACCTTGCGTGTTGCTGGCGGACGGCGGCTTAACACCGCATTCACGCCGTCGCCCCCTGTGGGGCGATGAGCGAATGTATACAACAGGGCGGGACCGGCATGCCGTTGCCATGCCGTTAAATTGTTCGTTTATCGAACTGTGCATCCGATAATCGGATTGACCGCCCGCCGGAGCGGGCCTAACGTGGCCTCCCGGAGCGACCTGGAGGAGGATGTCGTGGCAGACCCCGTAATGCGCCTGCGCCGCCGTGCGCTGCGCCCCCGGCCGGCGACGGCGGAGCGGCGCCGATGATCGACAAGACCCTGGCCTCGTGCGCCGCCGCGGTGGCCGACATCCCCGATGGCGCCACGGTGATGATCGGCGGCTTCGGCACCGCGGGCATGCCCGATGCGCTGATCGACGCGCTGATCGCGCAGGGCGCGCGCGAGCTCACCATCGTCAACAACAACGCCGGCAACGGCGAGACCGGGCTGGCCGCGCTGATCAAGCACAAGCGCGTGCGCAAGATCGTGTGCTCGTTCCCGCGGCAGAGCGATTCGCAGCACTTCGACGCGGCCTACCGCGCCGGCGAGCTGGAACTGGAACTGGTGCCGCAGGGCAACCTGGCCGCGCGCATCCACGCCGCCGGCAACGGCCTGGGCGCGATCTTCACCCCCACCGGCTACGGCACCGAGCTGGCCGCCGGCAAGGAGACCCGCGAGATCGACGGCCGCCACTACGTGCTGGAGTATCCGATCCGCGCCGATTTCGCGCTGATCAAGGCGCACCATGGCGACCGCTGGGGCAACCTGGTGTACCGCAAGACCGCGCGCAACTTCGGCCCGCTGATGGCGATGGCCGCGACCTGCGCGATCGTGCAGGTGGAGAAGGTGGTGGAACTGGGCGCGCTGGACCCGGAAGCGGTGGTGACCCCGGGCATCTTCGTGCAACGGCTGGTGGCGGTGAGCGCCACGCAGGAGGACGCATGCACGCATTGAGCGGCCGCGGCATCGACCGCAACGCGCTGGCCGCGCGGGTGGCGCGCGACATCCCCGAGGGCGCCTACGTCAACCTCGGCATCGGCCTGCCGACCGCGGTGGCCAACTTCCTGCCGGCGGACAAGGAGATCTTCCTGCACAGCGAGAACGGCCTGCTCGGCATGGGGCCGGCGCCGCCGCCGGGGCAGGAGGACCTGGACCTGATCAACGCCGGCAAGCAGCCGGTGACGCTGCTGACCGGCGGCTGCTATTTCCACCACGCCGACTCGTTCGCGATGATGCGCAGCGGGCGCCTGGACGTGTGCGTGCTCGGCGCGTTCCAGGTGTCGGTGCACGGCGACCTGGCCAACTGGAGCACCGGCGCGGCCGATGCCATCCCCGCGGTCGGCGGCGCGATGGACCTGGCGATCGGCGCCAAGCAGGTCTACGTGATGATGGAACTGCTGACCAAGCGCGGCGAGCCCAAGCTGGTGAGCGCGTGCAGCTACCCGCTGACCGGGTTGCGCTGCGTCTCGCGCGTGTACACCGACCTGGGCGTGTTCGCGCTGGGGCCGGACGGCGCGCGCGTGCTCGAACTGGTCGAGGGCGTGAGCCTGGACGAGTTGCGCCAGGCCACCGGGCTGGCGCTGACCCTGGCCGATTCCACGGAGGCGGCATGAACGAGGCCTACATCATCGACGGCATCCGCACGCCGATCGGCCGCTACGGCGGCGCCCTGGCCGGGGTGCGTGCGGACGATCTCGGCGCGGTGCCGCTGCAGGCGTTGCTGGCGCGGCATCCGCAACTGGATCCTGCGCACATCGACGACGTCTACCTGGGCTGCGCCAACCAGGCCGGCGAGGACAACCGCAACGTCGCGCGCATGAGCCTGCTGCTGGCGGGCCTGCCGTTCAGCGTGCCGGGCAGCACGGTCAACCGCCTGTGCGGTTCGGGCCTGGATGCCATCGGCACGGTCGCGCGCGGCCTGCGCGCCGGCGAACTGGGCCTGGCCATCGCCGGCGGCGTGGAGTCGATGTCGCGCGCGCCGTGGGTGATGGGCAAGGCGGAGAGCGCCTTCGCCCGCAACCAGCAGCTCGAGGACACCACCATGGGCTGGCGCTTCGTCAATCCGAAGATGCAGCAGCGCTATGGCGTGGACCTGATGGGCGAGACCGCCGAGAACGTGGCCGCGCGCTACGGCATCTCGCGCGAAGACCAGGACGCCTTCGCGCTGCGCAGCCAGCAGCGCACCGCCGCCGCGCAGGCCGCCGGTTTCTTCGACGGCGAGATCACCCCGGTGACCGCCCCGGGCAGGAAGCGCGGCGAGACCGTCGAGGTCCGCGTCGACGAGCATCCGCGTGCCGACACCACGCTGGAGGCCCTGGCCAGGCTCAAGCCGATCTTCCGCCAGCCCGGCACGGTCACCGCCGGCAATGCCTCGGGCATCAACGACGGCGCCGCCGCCCTGCTGCTGGCCAACGCCGAGCAGGTGCAGGCGCTGGGCCTGACCCCGCGTGCGCGCGTGCTGGGCTTGGCCAGTGCCGGCGTGGAGCCGGCCTACATGGGCATCGGCCCGGTGCCGGCCACGCGCAAGCTGCTGGCGCGGCTGGGGCTGTCCATCGGCGACTTCGATGCGATCGAACTCAACGAGGCGTTCGCCGCCCAGGGCCTGGCCTGCCTGCGCGAGCTGGGCGTCGCCGACGATGCCGCCCACGTCAACGCCAACGGCGGCGCGATCGCGCTCGGCCATCCGCTGGGCATGAGCGGCGCGCGCCTGGTCCTGACTTTGCTGCGCCAGCTCGAGGCCAGCGGTGGCCGCCGCGGGCTTGCGACCATGTGCATCGGCGTCGGCCAGGGCGTGGCGCTGGCGATCGAGCGGCTGTAGCCGCTCGCCCCATCGACGCTGCGCCCCGCCCGCCTGCATCATTCTTCCAGCCAACCGGCTCCGCGCGGAGCCAGCGAGACCGCACGATGCGCGACGACACCCCCATCGATCCCCTGCTCGGCTATCGCCGCCCGTATCCGGGCACGCAACCGGCCTACCTGCATCCGCCTTACGCCTCCACCGGCGCGCGCGGCCCGACCCGCGATCCGATCGCGATCCCGATGACCCTGTCCGAGGCGACCGGCCCGACCCTGGACCGCACCACCCTGGGCGCGCACGCCGCCGATCTCACCGCCGGCTTTCCCGGCGCGCCGCTGGGCGAGCGCATCATCGTCAGCGGGCGCCTGCTCGACGAGAACGGCAAGCCGGTGCGCAACAGCGTGGTCGAGGTCTGGCAGTGCAATGCCGCCGGCCGCTACCTGCATGCCGGCGACCAGCACGACGCGCCGCTGGATCCCAACTTCACCGGTACCGGCCAGGTGCTGACCGACGATCACGGCCGTTACCGCTTCACCACCATCAAGCCGGGCGCGTATCCGTGGCGCAACCACTACAACGCCTGGCGCCCGGCGCACATCCATTTCTCGCTGCACGGCGACGGCATCGGCCAGCGCCTGGTCACGCAGATGTACTTCCCCGGCGATCCGCTGCTGGCGTTCGACCCGATCTTCAACTGCGTGGAGGACCCCAAGGCGCGCGAGCGCATGGTGTCGGCGTTCGACTGGGAGAACACCGCCAACGAGTTCGCGCTGGGCTACCGTTTCGACATCGTCCTGCGCGGACGCAAGCAGACCCCTTGGGAGTGAGGCGATGAGTTTCCAGGCAACCCCCTCGCAGACGGTCGGCCCCTACTACCGGATCGGGCTGGAACCGCTGTACCGCACCGAGATCGCACCGGCGCAGGCGCAAGGCACCCACGTGGAGATCGCCGGCAGCGTGTTCGACGGCAACGGCGCGCCGGTCGGCGATGCGCTGCTGGAGATCTGGCAGGCCGACGCTGCCGGCATCTACGACCATGCCGCCGATCCGCGCCGCGGCGACCACGATCCGGCCTTCCACGGCTGGGGCCGGGTGCCGACCGACGCGCAGGGCCGCTTCGCCTTCCGCACGGTCAAGCCCGGCCGCGTCGCCGGGCCCAAGGGCCTGCAGGCGCCGCACTTGGTGGTGCTGGTGTTCATGCGCGGCCTGCTGCGCGCCGCGCCGACGCGGCTGTACTTCGGCGACGACGACCTGGACGGCGACGCGATCCTGGCGCAGGTGCCGGCCGAGCGCCGCGCCACCCTGGTCGCGCAACCGCTGGCGCCCAACCGCTACCAATGGGATGTGCGCATGCAGGGCGAGCACGAGACCGTGTTCTTCCGCTACTGAGTGCGGCAGACATTGCGCACAGGCCGCAGCGGTTACCCTGCGTGATCTTCCCACCGCGTACGAACCGATGAGCGTTTCCGAATCCCTGTTGCGTCCGCTGTTCGGCGATCCGGCCGTCGACGCGCTGTTCGACGACCGCGCGCGTCTGCAGGCCATGCTCGACGTGGAAGCGGCGCTCGCACGCGCGCAGGCGCGTTGCGGGGTGATCCCGGCCAGCGCCGCGGAACCGATCGCCGCCGCCTGCGAGGCCGCGCGCTACGACGTGCCCGCGCTCGCCGACGCCACCGCGCTGGCCGGCAATCCGGCGATCCCGCTGGTCAAGGCGCTCACCGCCCAGGTCGCCGCCACCGATGACGCGGCTGCGCGCTGGGTGCACTGGGGCGCGACCAGCCAGGACATCATCGACAGCGGTGCGGTGCTGCAGCTGCGCGCCGCGCTCGACCATGTGGAGGCGCAACTGGACGCGCTGTGCGCGGCGCTGGCGGCACTGGCGCAGCGCGAGCGCGACACCGGCCTTCCCGGACGCACCCTGTTGCAGCAGGCGGTGCCGGTGACCTTCGGGCTGAAGGCCGCCGGCTGGCTGGACGCACTGCAGCGCAGTCGTCGGCGCCTGCAGGCGCTGCGCGAGGATGCGCTGGTGCTGCAGTTCGGCGGCGCCGCCGGCACCCTGGCCGCGTTGCAGTCGCAGGGCCTGGCCGTGGCCGAGGCGCTGGCCGCGGAGCTGCGCCTGCCGCTGCCGGCGCTGCCCTGGCATGCGGCGCGCGACCGCATCGGCGAGATCGGTGCAGCGTTCGCGCTGCTGGCCGGCAGCCTCGGCAAGATCGGCCGCGACGTCGCGCTGCTGATGCAGTCGGAAGTGGCCGAGGCGTTCGAGCCAGCGGCAGCGGGCAAGGGCGGCTCCTCGGCGATGCCGCACAAGCGCAATCCCGTCGGTTGCGTGGTCGCGATCGCCGCCGCCACGCGCGCGCCGGGCCTGCTGGCGACGCTGTTCGCGGCGCTGCCGCAGGAGCACGAACGTGCCGTCGGCGGCTGGCATGCCGAATGGGAGACCCTGCCGGACCTGGTGCGCCTGAGCGCCGGCAGCCTGGCGCAGGTGCGCGTGCTGATCGAGGGCCTGGAACTGGACCGCGCGCGCATGGCCGCGCACCTGGACAGCCACGGCGGTCTGCTCTACGCGGAAGCCGTGGCGGTGACCCTGGCCGCGCAGCTGGGCAAGGCCGCCGCGCACGCGCTGGTGGAGGCGGCGGTGCGCCGTGCGCTGGCTACGCGGCAGCACCTGCGCGCGGTCCTGGCCGAGGAGCCGCAGGTGACCGCGGTGCTGGCGCCTGCGGACCTGGACGCGCTGTTCGCCGGCGACAGCTGGCGCGGCATGGCCGCGGTGTGGATCGCGCGCGTGCTCGCCGCGCAGGCGCATCCGTGAGCCGCTGCGCGGTGCCGGTCTGCCGCAGCGCGGGCGACCCGGTCTAGACTTGCCGGCGCCGCCCGGTCCCGTGCCGCGCCGGCCCCTTCCACCTTTCCAGCGAGCGCCTCGCCCATGCCGATCCTCGACCTGCCCACGCATCGTCTGCATTACCGCATCGACGGCAGCGAAGGCCGTCCGTGGCTGACCCTGTGCAATTCGCTCGGCACCGACCTGCACATGTGGGACGCGCAGATCGCGGCGCTGGCGCCGCATTTCCGCGTGCTGCGCTACGACCGCCGCGGCCACGGCGC
Organism: Xanthomonas sp. NCPPB 901; assembly: GCF_056725085.1. NCBI lineage: Bacteria > Pseudomonadati > Pseudomonadota > Gammaproteobacteria > Lysobacterales > Lysobacteraceae > Xanthomonas > Xanthomonas sp. NCPPB 901. The sequence goes on from NZ_CM161511.1 coordinate 347,162, forward strand.
CTCCACCGCCGCGCCGGCGCCGTACGCCATGGCCGATCTCGGCGGCGACGTGCTGGCGCTGCTGGACGCGCTGTCGATCGAGCGCAGCCATTTCTGCGGCCTGTCGATCGGCGGGCTGACCGGACAATGGCTGGGCCTGCACGCGGGCGAGCGCCTGCTCAGCCTGACCCTGTGCGCGACCGCGGCCAGGATCGGCAGCGCCGAGAGCTGGCAGGCGCGCATCGACCAGGTCCGCGCCGCGGGCCTGGCGCCGCTGTGCGAGGGCACCCGCACGCGCTGGTTCACCCCGGCCTTCGCCGAAGCGCAGCCGGCGGCGGTCGAGGCGATCCTGGACAGCTTCCGCGCCACCGACGCGCAGGCCTACATCGGCTGCTGCCAGGCGCTGGCCGAGGCCGACTTCCGCGAACGCCTGGGCGAGATCCGCATGCCGGTGCTGGCGGTGGCCGGGCACGACGATCCGGTGTGCCCGCCGGCCGATCTGCAGGCCATCGCCACCCAGGTGGCGCAGGGCGGCTACACCGAGGTGCACGGGCGCCACCTGTGCAACGTCGAATCGCCGCACGCCTTCAACGACGCGCTGCTGCGCTTCCTGCTGCAGTAACCGCGCCCGCCTTTTCCCACACTCAGGAGTCGACCCGATGGACGAGAACGAACGCTACGCCGCCGGCCTGCAGGTGCGCCGCGCCGTGCTCGGCGATGCCCATGTCGACCGCTCGCTGGCCGCGCGCACCCCGTTCACCGAAGAGTTCCAGGAGTTCATCACCCGCACCGCCTGGGGCACGGTGTGGACCCGCGAGGGCCTGCCGCGGCATACGCGTTCGCTGCTGACCCTGGCGATGATGGTGGCGCGCGGCCACGACGAGGAATTCAAGCTGCACGTGCGCGCGGCGCGCAACAACGGCGTCAGCGCCGACGAGATCAAGGAAGTGCTGCTGCAGGCGGCGATCTATTGCGGCGTGCCCGCGGCCAACCACGCCTTCGCCCTGGCCGCGCCGATCCTGGCCGAGCAGGCCGCCGAAGGCGGCGCCTAGGGCGCCCCGCGCGCTCAGCGCACCTTCCGCACGACGGTGACCGCCGGGCTCAGCCGCGTGCCGTCGGCGGCGCGCGGCAGCATGCGCGCGACCGGCTTGCCGTTGCGCGTGTCGATCAGCACCGAATGGCGCTCGCCGTGCTCGAACAGATGCCGTTCGCCCCACTGCCGCAGCGCCAGCACCACCGCGAACAGGTCCTCGCCCTTGGCGCTCAGCGCGTACTCGCGGTAGGCGCTGCCGTCGGAGGCCTCGCGCGTTTCCAGGACGCCGGCCTCGACCAGCTTGCGCAGCCGGTCGGCCAGGATGTTGCGCGCCATGCCCAGGCTGCGCTGGAAGTCGCCGAAGCGGCGCACCCCATCGAAGGCATCGCGCACGATCAGCAGCGACCAGCGGTCGCCGATCAGGTCGGCGCTGCGCGCCACCGGGCAGGGCGACGCGGGCATGGCGGGGCGGGGCGGCATCGGCGTTCCTGGTAGGCGCTCGGCGGAAGTGGTTGCATTTTAAAACCTATCGACCTAGCCTGAAACAAGTTTCGTTTTGAAACTGGAACGGGCGAGCCTTCGATCATGCAATCCGTCACCGCTGCGCCCTGCATGCCGCGTCGCCTGGTCTGGCTGTTCGCCGTCGCCAGCGGCCTGAGCGTGGCCAACGTGTACTACGCGCAGCCGTTGCTGGACGCGCTGGCGGCGGATCTCGGCATCCGCCCGGCGGCGGTGGGCGGGGTGGTCAGCGCCGCGCAGGTGGGCTGCGCGCTGGCCCTGTTGCTGCTGGTGCCGCTGGGCGACCTGCTGGAGCGTCGCCGCCTGATGGCGATGCAGGCGTTGGGGTTGGTGGCGGCACTGGCGACGGTGAGCGTGGCGCGGTCGGCGCCGGCCTTGCTGGTCGGCATGCTCGCGGTCGGCATGCTGGGCACGGCGATGACCCAGGGCGCTTGATCGCCTACGCGGCCAGCGCGGCGGCGCCGCAGGAGCAGGGACGGGTGGTCGGCGCGGCGCAGGGCGGGGTGTTCATCGGCCTGTTGCTGGCGCGGGTGGTCGCCGGCGGCGTCAGCGAACTGGCCGGCTGGCGCGGGGTCTATGCCGGCGCCGCGGCGCTGATGCTGGCGCTCGCGCTGCCGCTGTGGCGCTGGTTGCCGGCGCTGCCGGTGCCGTCGCAGCCGCTGCGCTATGCGCGCCTGATCGCGTCCATGCTGACCCTGCTGCGGCAAGAGCGGGTGCTGCAGGTACGCGGCGTGCTGGCGCTGTTGATGTTCGCGGCGTTCAACATCTTCTGGAGCGCGCTGGTGCTGCCGTTGCGCGCGCCGCCCTATGCGTTCCCGCACACCGTCATCGGCGCGTTCGGCCTGGCCGGCGTGGTCGGCGCGCTGGCGGCCGCGCGCGCCGGGCACTGGGCCGACCGCGGCCATGCCCAGCGCACCAGCGCCGCAGCGCTGGTGCTGTTGGTGCTGGCCTGGTGGCCGCTGTCGCGGCTGCAGCAGTCGCTCGCCGCGCTGGTGTTGGGGATCGTCCTGCTCGACCTGGCCGGGCAGGCGCTGCACGTGACCAGCCAGAGCATGATCCTGCGCGGCCACCCGCAGGCGCACGGCCGGCTGATCGGCCTGTACATGCTGTTCTAAGCGGTGGGCAGCGGACTGGGCGCGATCGCCACGACCGCGACCTATGCCCAGGCCGGGTGGACCGGCGTGTGCCGCCTGGGGGCGGCGGTCAGCCTGCTGGCGCTGCTGTTCTGGTGGGCGACGCGGCGGGTCGGTACGGCGCCGGCGGCGCTCAGTCCAGCACCCGGCTCAGGCGCTGCGCCGCCTGCCGCAGCGCCGGCAACACCGTGCCCTGCAGGCTGCCCAGGGTCATCCGCGCCACCGAGCTGCCGACATTGAGCGCGGCCACCACGCGGTCCTGGCGGTTGCGCACCGGCACCGCCACCGAGCGCAGGCCGATCTCCAGTTCCTGGTCCACCACCGCATAGCCGTCGCGCTGCACGCGTTCGAGCAAGGCCTGGAACTGCGCGCGGTCGGTGACGGTGCGCTCGGTCCGCGGGCGCAGCGGGTTGCGCTCCAGGTAGCTGTTCAAGGTGTCGCCCGGCTGCGCCGCCAGCAGCACCCGGCCCATCGAGGTGCAGTAGGCCGGCAGGCGGCTGCCGGCGCGCAGGCCGATCGACATGATCCGCACCGTCTCCGCGCGCGCCACGTACAGCAGGTCGTCGCCGTCGAGCACGCCCAGCGAGCAGGACTCGTGCAGCGTATCGCGCAGCGCGTCCAGCACCGGCTGCGCCGCCACCGACAGCGCGGCGGTGGACAGGTAGCCGCTGCCGATGCCCAGCGCGCGCGGCAGCAGCACGTAGCCGCGGCCGTGGGTGCCGGCGTAGCCCAGCTTCTCCAGGGTGTAGAGCACGCGTCGCACCGCCGCACGCGGGATGCCGGTGTCGGCGCTGAGCTGGGCCATGCTGACGTCGCGGCTGTGCTGGCCGAAGGCGCTGAGCACGGCCAGGCCGCGCGCCAGCGAGGTCATGAAGTTCGGGTCGCCTTCGCATTCGCCGATGCGCCGCATCAGTTCCGCGGCCAGGCCGCGCTCGGGCGGAGTCGGGGCAGTGGCGGTGCGCGCGGTGCGGCGTGCGCGAGGGGGACGCGGGGAGTCGGACATGGAAGCGGCGGCGGCGGCGATGCGTCCGATGGTAGTGGCTGCATCCGCGGGCGTCGATGCCGTGGCGAGGACCGTCGTCCTGCGCCATGAAAAACAGGGAGGAGGGCTTCGGCCGCGACGTGCGGGACTGGGATGCTGTACGAGCATGAGGATTGGTCGCGTCGGGACTGAAGTCCCTCCCACAGGTCAGCTCCCGACAGTGCCGGTGCCGCACGTGTGGGAGCGGCTTCAGCCGCGACGCGCGGAGGTTGGAATGCGGTACGAGAGGGAGGATTGGTCGCGTCGGGACTGAAGTCCCTCCCACAGGTCAGCTTCCGACAGTGCCGATGCCGCACGTATGGGAGCGGCTTCAGCCGCGACGCGCGGAGGTTGGAATGCGGTACGGGAGGGAGGATTCGTCGCGTCGGGACTGAAGTCCCTCCCACAGCTCAGCTTCCGACAGTGCCGGTGCCGTAGGTGTGAGAGCGGCTTCGGCCGCGACGCGCGGAGGTTGAGGGCGGTACGAGAGGGAGGATTCGGCGCGTCGGGACTGAAGTCCCTCCCACAGGTCAGCTCCCGACAGTGCCGGTGTCGCACGTGTGGGAGCGGCTTCAGCCGCGACGCGCGGAGGTTGGAATGCGGTACGGGAGGGAGGATTCGTCGCGTCGGGACTGAAGTCCCTCCCACAGGTCAGCTTCCGACAGTGCCGGTGCCGCAGGTGTGGGAGCGGCTTCAGCCGCGACGCGCCGAAGTTGGGGTGCGGTACGCGTAGGAGGATTCGGCGGGTCGAATCGGAGGTCCTTCACCGAAGACACCGCCTCAGGCCTGCCGCCTCAGTCGCCCAACCGCACCACCAGCTTGCCGAAGTTGCCGCCGCTCAGCATGTCGATGAAGGCCTGCGGCGCGTTCTCCAGCCCGTCGACGACGTGTTCGCGGTAGCGCACGCGGCCGTCGGCCAGCCAGGCGCCCATCTCGCGCAGGAACTCCGGGTACAGCTTGACGAAGTCGCCGACGATGAAGCCGCGCAGGGTCAGGCGCTGGCGCAGTACCTGGCCCATCAGCGCCGGGAGCCGGTCCGGCCCCGGCGGCAACGCGCCGTTGGCGTTGTAGGTGGCGATGGTGCCGCAGACCGGCACGCGCGCGAAATCGTTGAGCAGCGGCAGCACCGCATCGAACACGTGGCCGCCGACGTTCTCGAAGTACACGTCGATGCCGTCGGTCGCGGCGGCGCGCAGTTGCGCGGCGAAGTCGTCGGCGCGGTGGTCCAGGGCCACGTCCACGCCCAGCTCCTCGCGCAGGTAGCGGCACTTCTCCGCGCCGCCGGCGATGGCGATCACCTTCGCCCCGCGCAGCTTGGCGATCTGCGCCACCGTGGCGCCGACCGGGCCGGTGGCTGCGGCCACCGCGACGGTTTCGCCCGGCTGCGGCTTGCCGATCTCGTGCAGGCCGGCGTAGGCGGTGAAGCCGGGCATGCCGTACACGCCGAGCGCGGTGCTCGGCGGCAGCGGCGAGGCGGGGTCGAGCTTGCGCCGCAGGTCGGCGCCGTCGACGACCAGATGGGTTTGCCAGCCGCCGTTCTGCACCAGCACCAGATCGCCCGGCGCGTGGTCGGGGGAATTGGATTGCAGCACCTCGGCCACGGTGCTGCCGACCATGGTCTCGCCCAGTTGCACCGGCGGCGCGTAGGAGGGCGCATCGCTCATGCGCCCGCGCATGTACGGGTCCAGCGACAGCCAGCGGTTGCGCAGCAACACCTGGCCGGGGCCGGGCGGCGCCAGCGGCGCCTGTTCGATGCGGAAGTTGTCCGTGCCCGGCGCGCCTTGCGGGCGCGAGGCGAGCACGATGCGGGTGGTCTGGGTGGGAGCGGTCATGCGGTTTCCTCGCTTGCGGTATTCAATTGCGCGATGTCCTCGGTGGACAACTGCAGGCGTGCGGCGGCGAGCAGGTCCTGCAGCTGTTCCAGGCTGGTTGCGCTGGCGATCGGCGCGACGATGCCGGGCCGCGCCATCAACCATGCCAGCGCCACCTGGGTCGGCGTGGCGGCATGCTTGCCGGCGATGTCGTCGAGCGCGGCGAGGATGCGCAGGCCGCGCGCGTTGAGGTAGCGCGCGACCACACTGGCGCCGCGCGCCTGGCTCTTGCCGGCGTCTTCGGTGCGGCGGTACTTGCCGCTGAGGAAGCCGCTGGCCAGCGCGTAGTAGCACAGCACGCCCAGGCCCTGTTCGCGCACCAGCGGCTCCAGTTCGGCCTCGTAGCCGGCACGGTCGTACAGGTTGTACTCCGGCTGCAGCGTCTCGTAGCGGGGCAGGCCGTATTGCGCGGACACTTTCAGCGCTTCGGACAGGCGCGCGGCGCTGTAATTGGAGGCGCCGATCGCGCGCACCTTGCCTTGTTCGATCAGCCGGCCGAAGGCCGCCAGCGAGGCTTCCAGCGGCACCGCGTCGTCGTCCTCGTGCGCCTGGTACAGGTCGATGACGTCGGTCTGCAGGCGCTGCAGCGAGTCCTCCGCGGCGGCGGCGATGTTGTCGGCGGACAGGCCGGGACGTTCGGCCCACTTGCCGACCTTGGTCGCGATCAGCACCTTGTCGCGCTTGCCGCTGCGCTTGAGCCACTGCCCGATCAGCGTTTCCGATTCGCCGCCATGGTTGCCGGGCACCCAGGCCGAGTAGATGTCGGCGGTGTCGATGAGGTTGCAGCCGGCCTCGACGAAGGCATCGAGCAGGGCGAAGGAGGTCGTGGCGTCGGCGCTCCAGCCGAACACGTTGCCGCCGAACGCCAACGGTGCCGCATGCAGGCCGGAGCGGCCGAGTTCGCGCGTGTGCAGCATGGAAAACGCTCCACTGTGGGGAAAGAGGAAAGGATAGTCGCGGTGGATCGACGGATCGGCCAATGCTCGCGAAAACAGCGTTCCGTCGGCGTGATTCGCGCTAACGGGAGCGCAACATCCGGCCTTGCCGGGGTGCGTGCTAGGCTCGCGCCACTTCCTATTACGGATGCCTTCCATGACGCTTCGAACCTCGCTCGCCTGCGCCTGCACCCTGGCCGTCGTCACCGCGTTGCTCGCGCCCGCCGCACAGGCGATCAAGCCCGCCGACACCGCCACGTTGCCGGCACCCGACGCGGCGCTGCAGGCGGCGGTCGACGGCAGCTGGCGCGATCGCGCCAACGTCGCGCGCGACGCCTATCGCCATCCCGGCCAGACCCTGGCGTTCTTCGGCATCACCCCGACCCAGACGGTGATCGAGGTCACTCCGGGGAGTGGCTGGTACGCGGAGATCCTGGCGCCGTACCTGCGCCAGCGCGGCCAGTACATCGCCGCGGTGGTCGATCCGGCGGCCGTGCCGGAAGGCCGCGGCCGCGACTACCAGCAGAAGGCGCGTGCCGGCCTGGAGCAGAAATTCGCTGCGGCGCCGGCGCAGTACGACCGCGCGCGCATCGTGGCGTATGCGCCGAACGCGCCGGTGTTCGGCCCGCCCGGCTCGGCCGACCTGGTGCTGACCTTCCGCAACGTGCACAACTGGCGCATGGCCGGCCAGGCCGAGGGCATGTTCAAGGGCTTCTACCAGGTGCTCAAGCCCGGCGGCGTGCTCGGCGTGGTCGAACACCGCGCCAAGGCCGATGTGCCGGCCGACGACAAGAGCGGCTATGTCGGCCAGGCGCAGGTGATCGCCATGGCCGAGGCGGCCGGCTTCAAGCTGGCCGGCAAGAGCGAGGTCAACGCCAATCCGCGCGATACCAAGGACTATCCGGGCGGCGTGTGGACGCTGCCGCCGAGCAACCAGCACGACGCCGCCGACGCCGCCAAGTACCAGGCGATCGGCGAGAGCGACCGAATGACCCTGAAGTTCGTCAAGCGCTGAGCCGGCACGCGGGCGGGGCGGCGCGGGCGCATGGGACAATGCCCGCGCCGCGCCGTGCGGCGCAGGTCCCGCCGCCGTTCCCGCCGATGCTGATCGCCTTCAACAAGCCCTTCAACGTGCTGTGCCAGTTCACCGATCGCAGCGACCCGCCGCGGCGCACCCTGGCCGAGTTCGGCCTGCCCGCCGACGTATACGCGGCCGGACGCCTGGACTACGACAGCGAAGGCCTGCTGCTGCTCACCGACGACGGCGCGCTGGCGCACCGTCTCACCGATCCGCGGCACAAGCAGCCCAAGACCTACTGGGTACAGGTGGAGGGCGCGCCGCAAGCGGAGCAGTTGCAGCGCCTGCGCGACGGCGTGCTGTTGAACGACGGCCCGACCGCGCCGGCCGAGGTGCGCCTGCTGGAGACGGCGCCGGCGCTGTGGCCGCGCGATCCGCCGGTGCGCTTCCGCAAGCGCGTGCCCGATGCCTGGTTGCAGGTGGTGCTGCGCGAAGGCCGCAACCGCCAGGTGCGGCGGATGACCGCGGCGGTGGGCTTGCCGACCCTGCGCCTGGTGCGCGCGGCGATGGGCGCGCACCGGTTGGACGGATTGGCGCCGGGCGCGTGGCGCGCGCTGTAGCGTGCGAGGTGCATTGGCGCGCATGCACAGGCGTGCGCGCGTAGGAGCGGCTGCAGCCGCGACGGTTGACCGGGAACGTCGTGTCGCGGCTGAAGCCGCTCCTACAAGATGCGTCCCGGAGTTACTGGAAGTGCCGTGAAACCGCGCCTACGTGGGAAGCGACGTGCCGCCAGCCCATAAAAAAAGCGACCGGGATCTCTCCCGGTCGCTGCGTCTTGCCCCGCGGCTGCCGTCGCTGGCAGCCGGCGCATCTCACTCTTCGGTGGCGGCATCCTGCGCGGCCGCATTGCGGCGCGTGCTGCGGGTGCTGGCAGCGCTGCGGCGGGCACCGGAGTTGCCGCGCTTGCTGGCGGCTTCGATGCGCTGCGCATTGCCTTCGATCGGCGCGCCCTTGTCGCGCTGGCGCTTGCGGTAGATGGCATAGCCGAGCAGGCCGATGCCCACCGCGGCGGCGGCGATGGCCACGGCCGGGTTACGGCGCACCGCGGAGCGCGCGACCTTGGTGCCGGTCTTCACCGCACCCAGCGCGGCACCGGCCTTGAGCGCGCTCACCGCCTTGCCCGACTGCAGCCACTTGTTCGCCTGCGGGCCGAGATGCTTGAGGCTGTCGCCGGCGTGGCTGGCGAGATCCAGGGCGCGGTCGGTGATGATGGTCAGCTTGCTCATGGGCGTCCCTTCTGGCAGGAATGAAGGAGTGCAGTGTCGCCCGCGCACCGTATACGGGGCGTTAGCGCTGCGCCGCGGATTCGTCTGCGGGCTGAATGCCGGCCGTGCGCGTGCGCTGCGTCATCAGGCCCGGGCACGCCGCGGTGGGCGTGCCGGGCGCACCGTCGTCAGTGCGTGGCGCAGTGCCCGACCGGCTATCGGGTCGAGCCGCGGCGCCGGCCGCGCGCGCGCCTGCCAGGCGCAACCCGACGGGCCGCTTGCGCACACCCATGGCCGCGTTGTCGCTCGGGCGTGCACGGGCGTTCGCTGCCTGCCTGGTCCCTGCCGCAGGCGCGCGCCATCACCGCGCGGCCCGCGCGGGATCGATGGCACGCCCTAGGTGCCGCGCGGCTTGGCGCGGTGGCTGGCGGTGGCGGTCCAGGGGTCGTCCGGCCACGGGTGGCGCGGGTAGCGGCCCTTCATTTCCTTCTTCACTTCCGGGTAGGTGCTGGACCAGAAGTTGCGCAGGTCCTGGGTGACCTGCAGCGGCCGTCCGCCCGGCGAGAGCAGATGCAGCAGCAGCGGCACGCGGCCATCGGCGATGCGCGGCGTATCGGCCAGGCCGAACAGTTCCTGCAGCTTGACCGCCAGCACCGGCGGCTGCGGCTGCCCGGCGTGGTCCAGGCTGTAGTCGATGCGCCGCTCCATGCCCGAGGGCACGGCGATGCGTACCGGTGCATGGCGGTCGATGGCCTGGCGGCGGTCCCACGGCAGCCGCGTCTTCAGCGCCTCGCCCAACTCGTCTTCGCCGAGCGCGTCGAGCCGGGTCTTGCCGGCGAAGGCCGGGCGCAGCCAGTCGTCGAGGCTGTCCAGCAGCGCGGCGTCGCCCAGGTCCGGCAGGTCCAGTTCCGGCATCCACTGGCGCAGTCCGGCCACCCGCGCGCGCCACTGCGACAGGCCCTCGCTCCAGGGCAGCGCCTGCAGCCCCAGTTCGCGCACCGCCTCGGTGAGCGCCGCGGCCGCCTGCGCCGGCTCGACCCGGCCAGCGGGGCGGCTGTCGAGCACGATGCGATCGAAGCGGGTCTCGCGCAGCGCGCTGAGCGCGCGCCGCTCGGGGTCCCAGCGCACCACGTCGTCCTGCACGAAGCGTTGCGGAAACTGTGCGCGCAGGTAGGTCTCGTCCACCGGCGCGGCGCGCAGCAGCAGCGCGTCCTTGGCGTCGTGGCGCAGTTCGGTGGCGACCAGCCAGGGCTCGCCGCGCAGGTCGCTGTGCTCGAACAGACGCAGGCTGCGGCCGTTGGCCAACTGGTAGCGCAGCGGATCGCTGGGGTGGCGGGTGCCGATGCGGTCGGGAAAGGCGTGGGCCAGCAGATCGCCGAGCGCATGCGCCTCCACGCTGTCCGGCGCGGCGGCATCGCTGCGCAGGCGCCGCCGCCACTGCCTGGCGGCCGCGTCGATCGCCGCCAGCGCGCCGCGGTTGGCGTCGTGCGGGACGCGGCCGCGACGGAACGCGGCCAGGGCGCGCCAGCGTGCGGCCAGCGCATCGCCACCCTGGCGCAGCGGGTCGCGCGCTTCGATCAGGGCGGCGAGGTCGCAGGCCAGCGCTTGCGCGCGCGCATCGTGGGCAGCCAGCAGCATCGCCGCCAGGCGTGGATGGGTACCCAGCGCGAGCATGCGCCGGCCGCTGGCGGTGATGGTGCCGTTCGCGCCGAGCGCGCCCAGCCGCTGCAGCAACTCGCGGGCGGCGGCCAGCGCGCCGGGCGGCGGCGGATCGACGAAGCGCAGGCCATCGCTGCCCCAGGCGGCCAGCTCCAGTGCCAGCCCGGCCAGTTCCACCTGCAGGATCTCGGCGCGGCGCTGCGCCTCCAGGCGCTGCGACTGCGGCCACAGCCGATAGGCCCAGCCGCTGGCGACGCGCCCGGCGCGCCCGGCGCGCTGGTCGGCCGAGGCCTGGGCGATGGCGGCCACGTCCAGTCGCGAGAAGCCGCTGTTGGGATCGTAGTGCGGCTCGCGCGCCAACCCGGCGTCGATCACCACGCGCACCCCGGGCAGCGTCACTGAGGACTCGGCCACATTGGTCGCCAGCACCACCCGCCGCCGGCCCTGCGGATCGGGCTGCAGCACCTTGCTCTGCTGCTCCACCGGCAGCTCGCCATGCAGCGGCAACACCTCGACCCCGCTCCCTTCTCCCCGCGGGAGAAGGTGGCGCGCAGCGCCGGATGCGGGTGCGCCGGAAGCGGTGTCTGCTGGGGTCGGGCCCGATGCACCGTCTCCTGGCGCTGCGCCGCCGCCCACACCGGCCGCCTCCAGCGCCGCCTGCACCCGCCCGATCTCGCGCTGCCCGGGCAGGAACACCAGCAGGTCGCCTGGATGCTGCTGCAGCGCGTGCTCGACCGCGCGCCGGGTCTGCGCTTCCAGCGACTCCTCGCGTCGCGCCGGGAAGTGCGCGATCTCCACCGGGAAGCTGCGCCCGGCGCTGGACAGCCGCGGTGCGTCGAGGAACTGCGCCAGCCGCTCGCCATCGAGCGTCGCCGACATCACCACGATGCGCAGGTCCTCGCGCACCTGCGCCTGCACGTCCAGGGCCAGGGCCAGGCCCAGGTCCGCGGCCAGGTGGCGCTCGTGGAATTCGTCGAACAGCAGCGCGCCGACTCCGTCGAGCATCGGGTCGTCCTGCAGCATGCGGGTCAGGATGCCCTCGGTGACCACCTCGATGCGGGTACGCGCGGACACCTTGTTCTCGAAGCGGATGCGGTAGCCCACGGTCTCGCCCGGCGCTTCGCCGCGCTGCCGGGCCATGAAGGTGGCGGCGCTGCGCGCGGCGACCCGGCGCGGCTCCAGCATGACGATGCGCCGTCCCTGCAGCCAGGGCGCGTCGAGCAGCGCCGGCGGCACCTGGGTGGTCTTGCCGGCGCCGGGCGGTGCTTCCAGCACCAGGCGCGGATGGGCGGCGAGGCTGTCGCGGATCTGCGGCAGCAACGGATCGATCGGAAACACGGCGGACGTCATCGGCCAAGGATACGGGGCCGCCGCGCCGCTGTAGAGCGGCGGCAGGGGCGTGGCCCGTACAATCGGCGGCGTTCCCGACGGATTTCCGCGCAACCGCATGACCCTGATCGACATCGGCGCCAACCTTACCCACGAGTCCTTCGACCGCGACCGCGACGCGGTGCTGCAGCGCGCCCATGCCGCCGGCGTCGCGCAGCTGGTGGTCACCGGCGCCAGCCGCGAACACTCGCCGCTGGCGCTGCAGCTGGCGCAGCAGCACCCGGGCGTGCTGTACGCCACCGCCGGCGTGCATCCGCACCACGCGGTGGAGTACACCGCCGAGTGCGACGCCGAACTGCGCGCGCTGCACCTGCATGCCGAAGTGGTGGCGGTGGGCGAGTGCGGCCTGGATTATTTCCGTGACTTTTCGCCGCGCCCGGCACAGCACCGCGCGTTCGAGCGGCAACTGCATTTGGCGGTGGATACCGGCAAGCCGCTATTCCTGCACCAGCGCGACGCCCATGCCGACTTCATGGCATTGATGCGCCAGTTCGACGGCAAGCTCGGGCCGGCGGTGGTGCACTGCTTCACCGGCAGCCGCGAGGAACTGTTCGACTACCTGGATCGCGACTGGTACATCGGCATCACCGGCTGGCTGTGCGACGAGCGCCGCGGCGCGCACCTGCGTGAGCTGGTGAAGCACATTCCCGCCAACCGGTTGATGATCGAGACCGACGCGCCGTACCTGCTGCCGCGCACGCTCAAGCCCACGCCCAAGGACCGGCGCAACGAACCGGCGTTCCTGGCGCACATCGTCGAGGAGCTGGCGCGCGATCGCGGCGAGGACGTGGCCACGGTCGCTGCTTCCAGCACTGCCGCCGCGCGGACGTTCTTCCGTTTGCCGACGCCGGGCTGAGCAAGTCGGCGCGGCGGGTTTCGGGAAGGAGTTGGGATTCGGGAGTCGGGAGTCGTAAAAACGGGCGCTGCCCGCATCTTTTGTAGGAACGGCTTCAGTCGCGACCGGGCACCTCGTCGCGGCTGATGGCACGGCAGCCATGCCGACCCTTTGCGCGACCCTACTGGCCGATGCACGGAGTGGGTTGGGATTTTCGTGTGGGAGGGACTTCAGTCCCGACGCCTGATGGTGTCAGTCGGCGTTGGGCGTCATTCGTCGCGGCTGATGCCGCTCCTACTCGGGTAACGTGAGTCGGCCTGCCCGGGCGGCACTCACCCGCGTCAATCGACCTGCGCATCCTCGCGCTTGGCTTCGGCCATGGCTTCCGGCTCCAGTTCCTCGGCACTGCGGTTGAGCTTGACGAACACGCCCCAGGCGATCAGCAGCAGCGCCGCGCACAGGCCGACCGCCGCGGCGTAGGGCAGCTTGGACGGATCGTCGTGCATCAGTTCGAAGATCGACACCAGGGTCTCGATCGCCAGGGCGATGACGATGACCACGAAGAACCGCGACAGGTAGCGGCGCACCCGGGTCGGTCCGCTGACCTTGACGTCGCGCTGCACCTCTTCCTCGTAGATGGTCTGGCCCAGCTCCAGGGTCACCAACGCCACGGTGAGCAATCCGATCGCCTCCAGCACCACGTTGAAGCGGTCGCGCACCACCAGTTCGCCGCCCGGGGTCAGGCCGTGCCACAGCTCCAGCACGGCCATGCAGATCAATCCCGCCGCGCACAGCAGGAACATTACGATGATCAGGAAATGCCCGCCGCGGAACAGTTTTTCCATGCGCGTGCCCGTCGCTTGCCCCTGTGTGGTGGGCGAGCATAGGCGTGGAGTGCGTCAGCGGCGCGCGAAGACGCGTGGCGGCCTTGGGGCGGCACGCGGGCACGATGGTCCCGCACGCCGCCCGCCGCGGCGGGCGCGACGGACGCGCCCGTACCGCGCATCGCTCTCTCCCCATGCGCGTCAGCGTGCGGGGAGGCCGGCCTGATACGCCTGCAGGTGGCAGTACGCGGCCATCAGCAGCGGCGCCGCGTGGCCGGCGGCGCGGGCGCGGGCCAGCATGTCGCCGACGATCTGCTGCGCTTCCACCTGTTGCCCGGCTTCCAGGTCGCGCAGCATCGAGGCCTTCATCGGCGAGCCGGGCTGGGTCAGCAGGTGCAGCGCGCTGGCCTGCGCCGCCTCGGGCACCGCTTCGCCGGCGGCCGCGGCCACCGCGGTGCATTCGGCGTACAGGCCGCGGACCAGCGCCACGCCGTCGTCGCTGGCGACGATGCGCCCGATCGGCGCGCGCATCAGGCAGGTGGCCGCAGCCAGCGCGGTGAGGAAGGTGTACTTGATCCATTGCTCCTGCGCGATCCGCGGCGCGGCCAGGTGATCCACGCCGGCCTGCGCGCAGGCGTCGGCCAGGGCACGCACGCGCGCGCTGTCGGCGCCGCGCCCGTCGCGCTCGCCGAAGGTCAGCGAGGCCGGCTTGGCCAGGTGCTGGATCGCGCCGTCGGCGTCGAGCACCGCGCTGATGAAGCACAGCCCGCCGATCACCCGCTCCGCGCCGAAGCGCGCATCCAGCACCGGGTAGTGGCGCAGGCCGTTGAGGATCGGCAACACGCTGGTACCGTGGTGCACGGCCGGCGCCACCGCGTCCAGCGCGCTGTCCAGGTCGTAGGCCTTGCAACTGAGCAGCACCAGATCGAACGGCCGCGCCTGCGCGGCGCTAGGCAGCGTCTCGGCGGTGAGCGTGGTCACCGCGATCGCCGCATCGCCGCGCGGACTGCGGATGCGCAGGCCGTCGCGTTGCAGGCGCGCGGCCCGCGACGGCCGCACCAGGAAGCTGACGTCGACCCCGGCCTGGGCCAGGCGTCCGCCGAAATAACCGCCGGTCGCGCCGGCACCGAGAATCAGGATACGCATGAGATGTGGATCGCGAAGGGGGACAGGCGCTCAGTGCAGCGGCCTGGAGGCTTCCGGTGTACGCAAGCCCTCGGGGGGCGTGACGACCTCGGCGGGAACGGCCTCGAAACTTACCGCATCCACGCGCAAGCTGCGCTCCTCGCGACGGTTGCCGACCTTGCCGCGATAACCAAGCAGCAGGCCGCTGCGATCGAGCCATAGCGTACCGGATGTCGTGCCGTCCGGGCCTTGCGCAGCATCGTAGCGCCATCCCGCAGCCAGACGGCCGGCGATGAATTCGCCGGGTGCCGGCGCGCAGCGCCCGCCGATCCTGGCACAAGGATCGGCGGGATCGTACCAATAGGGGCCGCTGGCGTCTGCGACGGGCAGGCGATAGTCGCCGGATTGGCTGACAAGCCAGCCGCGGCCGCGCGTCCCCGGGTTGATCAGATAGGCATCGGGCGCCTGCGCGCCGACGAAGTCGATGCGGATGGCATCGCCACGCAAGCGCACCTCCAGCTGGACCGCATCGCCCGCCTGCTTCGGGCCCAGCGGGCCGACGCCGTAGGCGCGCGCCTGCAGGCGCGCCTGTAGCGGCTCCGCTGCGTCTTCCTGCGCCTGCGCGGATGCGGCGGCTGAAGCCGCAAGCAGCAAGCTGGCCAGCAAGACCGAGAGCGGCCGCTCAATGATCAAGATTGCCGGCTTCGTAGATGGGGGACTGCATGCGCACCACGGCATAGGACTCGATGGGCAGACGGCGATGGCCGCTGATCGGCTCTTCGAACAGCATCGAGGCAGGCGTGTAGCTTTCGCCGCCGCTGACCAAATCCGACAGGCCGACGATGACGCGGTCGACGAAGGGGACGATCAATGGCATGTTGTAGGTGACCTTGATCTTGAGGATGTTGGCATCCTGCACATTGACCTGGCTGCCACCGACGTTGGCGTTGCGGAACGCTAGGCTGTCGTTGGGAAGCGCATAGTGGCCGTCATACTGGCGTTCGCGGAACTCATTGAAGGCGGCGCGGGTCGGCGCAATGACCTCGATCCTGGAAAATAACTGCACCTCGGTGTAGCGGATCTTCTGCTTGGTCACCAGCACATTGGCGACATCGGGGGACTGCACGAACAGCGGCGTCAAGCCGCCTGCCAGCGCATCTGCCATGTCGTTCTTTCTGGCCCCGTTGACGGCGCCGGCCCGGGCCGCTTGAAAGGCGGCATAGTCCAGCACGCTTTTGGTCCGGTAGATGAGCACGAACTGGAAGATCACCAGGACCAGGAAGAGGAAGGTTGGGACGACGACGCAGAATTCGATCAGGGATTGACCGCGTTGGTGCTGCGGTGAATAGCGCAATGCGATCATGAGCGTTCTCCTGCAGGAGCGACGATGCCGGTCGCGATGGACGATTCCGCCGGCCACCACACCAGATGCTCGCCACGCACAGGCTGCAGCGCCTGCATCGTACCGGGTGGCAGTTCAAGTGTGGCGTGGGCGCGCAGGCACAGGGCGCCGCGCCAAGGGCGCACGCCTTCGCGCCAGTCCAAGACGTTGCCGTCGCGATCGAAGAACAGCAGATCGAGCGGGTATGTCATGGCCAGGGTATGCACGCTGTTGCACGGCTCGATCAGCAGGCCTTCCCCCGGCCGCAGCGGTGCGCGTCCAAGCAGGCCGCGCAGCCGCAGCCACCAGGTGTCAGCGCGCCATACGCTGTGCAGCAGCACCTGCCCTTCGCGTCGGAGCGTGCCGCACTTCACAGGATCCCCTGCTGCTTCATCTGCAGGTAGATGAAGTACGCCAGCACCACGAAGATCAACGGAAAGAAGAACAGCACCAGCGGTAGCATCATC
The DNA here is from genome assembly GCF_056725085.1 of Xanthomonas sp. NCPPB 901. NCBI lineage: Bacteria > Pseudomonadati > Pseudomonadota > Gammaproteobacteria > Lysobacterales > Lysobacteraceae > Xanthomonas > Xanthomonas sp. NCPPB 901. The sequence continues at coordinate 363,616 of NZ_CM161511.1, forward strand.
TTGACCGGCGCTTCCAGTGCCAGTTTCTCTGCGCGCAGGAAGCGCTCTTCGCGGCGTTGCATGGCCTGCGAGCGGAGGGTCTCGCTGAGGCTGGCGCCGACCCGGTCGGCCTGAATCAGGGCACTGGTGAAATTGGAGATCTGCGAGATATCCATGCGGTCGGCCATGCGCCGCAGCGCTTCGGCGCGCGGCAGGCCGGCCCGCAGATCGCGCAGCATGCGCGAAAACTCCTGCGCCAACGGACCCGGCGGGCCCTTCTGCACCGATTGCTCGATCGCGCCGGTGATGTTGAGGCCGGCCTCCACCGCCATGGTAATGAAATCCAGGAAGGTCGGCAGGTCGCGCACGACATGCTTGCTACGCTGTTTGCGCCGCTCGCCCAGCCACAAGGTCGGATACATCCAGCCCAATGGAATGCCGAACAACAGACACATGCACAGCGCGCCGAAGCTGAGCTTGCCGAGCAGCATCACGAAAACGGCGAATACCGCACTGACGGTGCCGGCCGCGACGATGCGGGTGCCGTAGAGCTCTTCGGGCGTCAGCACGAAGTCCTGCCCAGCCGATTGCAGGCTGCGATGGGCGCGCTCCAGCTGGGAGGACTTTAGGCGTGGCCCGACCACATGCGTGGCGGCGGTGACCAGCGGCCACAGCAGTCGCAGGACCGACGGCAGGGGATCCTGATAGTTGCGATCGTCCTGCGGGACCGCCTGCAATATGCCGCGCAACGCGAACAGCACCAGACCGACGGCGGTGACGGCCAACAGGGCGACCAGGGCAAGCATCCAGTTCATATGTCGATCGTCATGATCTTGCGGCACATGCGGTAGCCCAGGTATTCGAGCACGCACATCAAGGCAATGACGCACCAGCCGAGCAGGGTATGGAACATCGGGTTCATGGTTTCCGGATAGAACAGCACCAGGAACCCCACCAGTCCCGCCGGCAGCATGGCCATCACGATGCCCTGCAACCGACCCTGCGCGGTCAACGCCTTGACCTTGCCTTCCATGATCAGCTTGCGGCGCAGCGTTTCGGCAAGGGTGGACAGGCTTTCGGCGAGATTGCCGCCGACCTCGCGCGAGATGCCGACGGCGGCGACGAACAGCTTCACGTCCGGGATGGGGACGCGGTTGGCGAAGTTTTCCAGCGCTTCGTCGGTGCGCACGCCCATGTGCTGTTCGCGCAGGACCAGCGCCAGTTCCTGCGCCAGCGGCGGTTGCCCATCGTGCGCCAGTGCCTCCAGCGCAGGATTGAAACCGACACCGGCGCGCAGGCTGCCGGACATCATCAGCAGGCTGTCCGGAAGCTGCTGCTGGATCTGATCGAGCCGGCGCTGCTTGAGCCACAGATAGACCTTGCGTGGCGCGATCGCCAGTACGATCACCGCCACGATCGGCAGCAGCAGGTTGCCGCTGATCAGCCACAGCAACAACGGGATCAGCAGAAGCAGCACGCCATTGGCGACGAAGAGCATCTGCGGATCGACGAACAGGAACATGTCCGCCAGGTTCAGCCGCGCCTGGTCGACGAAGCGCTCATGGTAGCGCTGCATGAAGCTCGCACTGGCCCGGACCAGCAGCAGCCCGGAGACAGTGACGCAACTGAATGCGAGCAGGGCGACCAGCCAGATGTTATCCATTGCCCTGGCCGCCGTTGCGGAAGATCGACAGGTCTACCGGAACGCCGCGCTCGGAGAGCTCTTCGTAGAACTCCGGCACCGCGCCGGTGGCCATGAACTCTCCGCTGACCTTGCCGTCGCGGCCGCTATTGGACCTGGCCTTGAACAGGAAGACATCCTGCAACTGGATGGTGCCGCTTTCCACACCGGTGATTTCCGTGATGTGGCTGACCTTGCGTGATCCGCAAGGGAAGCGCTTCTGGTGCACGATCAGGTCGACGGCAGAGGCGATCTGTTCGCGAACCACCGTCATCGGCAGCTCCATGCCGGCCATCATCACCATCACTTCCAGGCGAGACAGCGCTTCGCGCGGATTGTTGGCGTGCGCTGTGGTCAGCGAGCCTTCGTGGCCGGTGTTCATCGCCTGCAACATGTCCAGCGCCTCGCCGCCGCGGCACTCGCCGACCACGATGCGATCCGGACGCATGCGCAGCGCATTGCGGACCAGGTCGCGAATGGAGATATGGCCCTTGCCTTCCATGTTCGGCGGGCGCGCCTCCAACGCGACCAGGTTCGGCTGGACCAGCTTCAACTCGGCTGCATCCTCGATGGTGACGATGCGGTCGGTGTCGGGAATGAAGTTGGACAGGATGTTCAGCAGTGTCGTCTTGCCGGAGCCGGTGCCGCCGGTCACGACGATATTGCGTCGCTCGCGCACCGCCATCGTGAGGAATTCCAGCATCGGCGCGTTGAGCGAGCCGAAGTCGATGAGATCCTTTCCTTCCAGCTTGCGCTTGGCGAACTTACGGATACTGATGCTGGGCCCGCGCAGGGCGATCGGAGGAATGATCGCGTTGACGCGCGAGCCGTCCTTCAGGCGCGCGTCGACCATCGGCGAGCTCTCGTCGATGCGGCGGCCGAGCGGGGTGACGATGCGTTCGATCGCCGACAGCACGGCGCGGTCGCTGGTGAAGCACACCGCGGACTGCTCGATGCGGCCGGCGCGCTCGATGAAGATCTGGTCGTAGGCGTTGACCATGATTTCGGTCACCGTGTTGTCCTCGATCAGGTCCTCCAGCGGCCCCAGGCCGATCGCCTCGTCCAGCACCTCCTTGGCCAAGCGCCGACGATTGACGGTCTTGGGCAGGTCGGCGAACTCCCGCTCCAGCACGTCGTCGATCAGGCTGATCGTGGTCGCGCGCAGCGTGTCGTCGCCCATGCTGCGCACGTCCAGGCGTCGCAGATCCATCTGCTTGACTAGCGCGGCATGGACCTTCGCGCGGTAGACCGCGATGTCCGGCGGCAGGTCCTGCGGCCGCGCCAGTTGCTGCTGCGGCTCGGCGATCGGCTGATTGGCTGCGGCGGCGACGTGCTCCTCGATCGGCGCCGCCGGCGCGTTGAAGGCGCCGGCATCCTGCCTGGCGGCCGGTGCCGCGTCGGGCTCGTCGCCGACGACTTGCAGGCGATAGTCGCCGATCTGCACCAGGTCGCGGCTGCTCAGCGGGCCACGGCTGCCGGTCACCTTTTCGCCGTTGACCAGCACCGATGCGCGGCCGCCCAGCGTCTCGATGAAGATGCCGGTGTCCTCGCGTTTCAACGCCGCATGTTGCTGCGCAATGCTCCAGCCCTGCAGGACGACCAGATTGCCATCGCCGCGGCCGATACCGCATTCGCGATGCAGGCAGCGGACGTGGCGGCGGTCGCGGTTGGGTGTGTCGATCAGGATATTGAACATGGCGTCTGTCTACGAGTCGGGACGATTACTGGACGTAGTCCTTGCTGCGCTTGGGCATCGCTTCCCTGCCACGCTCCTGGATGCGGCGTCCGCGCTCCAGGCCTTCCTGGTTCTCTGCCGAATCGGGGGTGAGGATGCGCGGGGTCACGAACATCACCAGTTCGGTCCGGTTGCCGCGGAAGCCGTCGGAGCGGAACAGCTTGCCCAGGATCGGAATCTCGCCCAGCAGGGGAAGCTTCTTGGCGTCTTGTTGCGCGCTGGAATCGATTAGGCCGGAAACGACGATGGTCTGGCCCGCCTTGACGTTCAGTTCGGACTCGGTACGGCGGGTGGTGAAGCCAGGCACGCCCTGTACGGTGACAGTGGGATCGACACGGCTGACTTCCGCCAGCAGACGGGTGGAGATCTCCTGGTTGCCATTGACCAGCGGCTCGATGTCCAGCTTGATGCCGTATTCCTTGAAATCCACGGTTACTTGACCGAACCCCTGCGGGATCGGGATCGGCACCTCGCCGCCGACCAGGAACTTGGCCTGGCCGCCGCTGCGCGCACTGAGTTGCGGCGACGCCAGCAGGAACGCCTTGCCCTTGTTCATCAGCAGGTTGATCGCCGAGCCGATCTGGGTGGCGATACCGAAGAAGGCTTGGGTGCCGGGCACGCGATTGGGCAGGACCACGCCCGCCGCCGGAGTGCCCGAAGGATTGATCCGGTAGTAATCGTTGGTGGTGAAGTCCTTCAGCAGTCCGCCGACCGGGCCCTGGATCACGTTGTCCCATTGGATGCCCAGTTCTTCCAGGGCATTGCTGTCGAACTCCATGATCTTCACGTCCATCAGCACCATCGGGCGCATCCCCACCGGATCGGCGGAGGTGAAGTCGAGCACGCTCGGATACAGCTTCATCAGTGCTTCGATGCGCTTAGCCACGCCAGGATTGATGTCCTGGCCGGTGATCACCACGCGGTCGGCGACCGCATGCACGCCCAGATTCGGTACGTCGGCCAGTAGCGTGCGGATGGTTTCCACCGTGGCGCTGGCATTGCCGTCCATGACTTCGACCGGTACATCGATCTGGCGCCCATCCTGCAACCACAGATGCACGCTGGTCGCACCTGGCTTCTGGCCGATGATGACCAACTCACGCTTGCCGATATTGGTCACCTGGACCAATTCGCCATTGCCGACGGCCACCCGCTTCAATGCCTGCGGAAGGCTGTGCACGGCGGCCTGGCCGGCATAGATGCGGGCGCGCTCGGGCAGCGGTGTGACGTCGGCGTTGCCGGCGGCGCGCTGGTACGCAGGATTCGGGACAGGCGCAGGGAAATTGCCGTTCATCGGCACCGGCGACTGATTTCCCGTGGCCTGCGCTTGCGGCTGCGTTCTCGTGTCGGGCGCGACCCTGACCGGCACCGGCACGAGGCCGGATTGCTGCTGCGCCTGGACGTCGCTGTTCATGGTCATGGTCGCTGCGGCGAGCATGGGAAGGAAAAAAACACTCCATGTAGTCCTGCGCATGCGTCAGCCTTTGCCTCCGATGATGAATTCCACGCCGCTGCTGCCGCCGGGCTTGGCGGTGCCGAGCAACTCTTTCTGGGTCATGCCGTTGAGGCCGAACGAGTTCCGGTCCTCAACCTGGCGCAGCATCACTCGCATCGCCCCCGCCTTGGCCGCCACCGTCAGGCGCTCTGCCTGCTGCGGGCTCAGTTCCAGGGTGATGTTGGAGAAACCTTGCTGGTCTTCCTGTACGGGCGTGTCGCCGACACGGTTGCCGGTCGCTAGGACGTTGATGTTTTCCAGCAGCGGGATGACGCGCGAGCCGGCGTTTTCCTGTTCAACGGTCAGCAGGATATCGACATGGTCGCCAGGCGCGATCATGCCGGAGATCGAGTTGGTTTCGTCCACGGGTAGGGTGTAGCCGACGGCGCCCGGCTTGATCACGCGCGAGAACTGGTCGTACAGCGGCACCAACGCGCTGGCGCCCAGCGGAGCGCCCTGGCGGACGGGCGCGCGCAGCATGCGACCGCTGAACTGGTCCACGTTCTCCGGCGTCACCGCATCGGCGGGCTGCAGGTCGGCAGGCACCTCGCGGACGGCCAGATCGGACGTGGTGACCACCGTCCCCGGTGCCATGTCGGATTTGGGCACGGCCACCGCGACGGTCTGGCCGACATCCTTGGTTCGCGCGGCCACGGCGCTCTGGACGTAGCGCACCGCGACGAAGGCCGCCAGGGCGCCGAGGCCCAGGGCGACCACGATGAACAGCAGGTTGCGGTTCGGCTTGAATGCAGGCGCCTTCATAGCCACCCCAGCGACAGCGCATAGGTGAAGCTGGCGTACGCCTTGCGCAGCGAATCGATCAGTTCCAGGATGATGTTCGGCTGCGCCACGAGCACGATGACCGCCAGCATGGTGACGATGCTGTACTCGATCAGGGCCGCGCCGCGTTGTTGCAGGGCGGAGGGCGGGAAGGCGGATCTCACGGCGTTCGTCCTCATTGCTGTAGCTGATTGACCACGATCGAGGTGCCCTTCTCGCGGCGGTTGAAGGTCAGGGTCATCTGCTGCTTGCCCTTGCTGTAGCTGCTGACGCAACTGTTGGAAATCATCGAACAGGCCGTCGCCGAGGATTGCGCCGTCCAACCTTCGGCCGGTAGCCGATTGCGATAGAAGGCCTCGCTCTGATACGGCGATAACGTGCTTTCCATCGCGAGCGTACGTCCGGGGTTGTCCAGATACTGGATGTCGTTGACGACCGTGGTGCCGGACGGCTTCATGAAGTCCGCACCCGGCGCAGTCCGCGGCTTCTCCTTGAGCAGGCGCACGATGCCGACCTGCGCTTCGCTGCCCGTACCGGCGCCGTTGAGCTCGATGGTGATGTAATGCTCGCCCTGGGCGTGGCCGACAATGGTCTTGCTGCCGACGTCGTTGACCGTGACCTGCCCGGGCCACTGCTTCGAATAGAAGGCGATCAACTGCTGCGGCGACTGCTGGCTCGTATAGCGCGACGCGCGCATATGCAGACCGTTGTAGATCATGTGCTTGGACACCCACTCGCTCTTCGCGTCGTCGGGCTCGGGCACGTCGGGCCACTCCGCGGCGCACGCGGCCGCCGGCGCCAGCAGGACCAACAGCGCCAGGATCAGGCGAACCACGGGCTCAGCGCGGCGGGGCATAGGGTTCCAGCTTGTCCACGGGCACAACGTCGGGGGCGATGTAGCCCGGCTCGAATCGACTGATGGTGCCGACGATCGGGATGATCTTGAGTGGATCGAACAGCTGCGCCGAGTCGCTCAGGTAAGAGCCGGGTACCAGCGTGCGTACCTGACCGATGACGGAACGCTTGGCCGGATTCTTGGCAGTGCCCGGTCCGGCTGCATTCCAGGGGTCGGTCAACAGGCTGTTGCTGCCCTGCATGCGCAGCCCAAGCTGGTCGAACGGTTCCAGGAACGCCGCACTGCCGCCGTTGGCGAGCTTGAGGTCCTGCACGCTGACGCTCAGGTTGGACGTCACCAGCCCTTTGTCGTTCGGCGGGAAGTTGCCGGGAATCTTGCTGATCAGACTGCTGAGGCGATCGAGGATGCCGGAGGACCGCTCGTTCTTGTAGGCGTTGACCCGGATGTCGCCGCGTTCCAGCAGCGGTTGGTTGGAGAAGGTGTTCAGCAGCGGGTTGTCGACACGATCGCGCGCAGCGCCGGTGCTGGCGCGGCTCACGATCGGTGTATCCGCCTTGCCGAAATGCCGGTCCACCGTCAGGTCGCGCATGCGCGTGGCGGATGGCAGGGTGTAGTCCTTCGCCACTGTGGCCTCCCAGGCGGCGGCGCGCGCCGCCTGCTGGGTGGCCTGGCGCAAATGGATGTACTTGCCCACGATCGGGATCAACAGGAACAGCGGAACCAGGACGGCGCACAGCACCGCCGCCTCGGTGAGGCTCTGGCCGTCCTGGCGTCCGCGCAATCGCGGTTGTCGACGCTGGCGCATGCTTGCGACCCTCCTAGTTGATCTTCCCCGATGCGCGCGGTGCTTCGAGCGCGGCGGAGTCGAATGCCTTGCCGACGCTGATCACCTGGGTGGTGACCTTGTAGTCCGCATCGGCGCCGGGTGTTTGTTCCAGGACAATGAAGCCGCGGTTGGGGCGATGGTCGTTCAGAGGCTCGGAGGTGAATCCCCATTTCGTTCCGGCCGACCAGACGCACTGACGTAGTCCGGTCGGCTTGACCCATTCGTTGCAGGGCTGACCGGCAACGCTGCGTTGGGTCGGGCCTCGGAAGTCGGACAGCGCGGCGGGAGCGCTCTTCTCTACCGGCGTGCGGATCAGCGCGTCCTGCGGTGCCGCCTCGTCGGTTTTCTCGCCCGTCGCCAGATCCACCTGCTGGTAGCGGCTGGCAGTGGTGGTTTCCTGGTTGCCGGTCGTCTCCAGCCGGAACAGGCAGGTGCCACCGGCGCCGTCGTTTGCGACGTTCCAACTGGTCTCGCGGACGACCTCGGTATCACGATCGAACCAGAGTTCGTAGCGGGTCGTGCCGAGCAGTGCAACGTCCTGATCTGACAGCGGACGGCTTTGCAGTCCGCCCGCCTGGCAGTCGCGCAGCGTCGCCAAGTAGTTCTCTCGCGCTTCGTTGACGCCATTGCGGGTCATTTCCACGGTCTGCCGAACGTGGATCGGCGGCATCGAACTGCGGGTATCCTCCACGCCGTCGGCATCCACCGCCGTGGCGCTGCAGCTGCACAAGGTCAGGAGCAGTGCCCCCAAGGCACTCTTGCGGCAGCGGAGCAACGTCGACCTCATAGTGCACCGGTTCCTGCGACGACGGCCTTGATCGCGTTCGGCGTATCGACCAGGCGCGCCTGCCAGTACGGACTGAACAGATTGCCCGACTCGACCTTGTTGTCGCCGCGGCGGAACAATGCATAGTTGGGCGGCCGGTTGAAGTACACCTGCGCCGAGGACAGTGCGCTCAGCTTGCCGTTTTGCGCCTTGTTCTGCATGGCCATACGCGACCCCGCGGCGTTGCCGATGCCGACGGTCTCGCTGGTGCGCGCGTTGCGCATTTCGGTTTCCGCGTACACGCTGAACACCGGGCCGGCGTTCTCGTCGAAGATCTGGGTGCCATTGCCGGAATATGGACGCATGGCCATGTTTTTCTTGACGTCGTGATAGTCGCGAAGGCCGTTGTAGCTGGTGAAAAAAGCGTTCTTGTGCTGGCCCTTGGCGGCCCTGACGTTCGCATCGCCTTCGACCAGGCGGCTGACCAGGCGGTTCTTGCGCAGGCTGTCGCCGTAGGGGCGGTAGCGGCGCTTGTCCCAGTCGGAATACCAGCCTTGACCATTGCCGAAGCCGTTGAGGAAGCGCTGGTTGCGATAGCGGTCGACTGCTTGCGCACCGCCCCAGCCCATCGGCAGATCGATGTCCACGATCGGCCAGATCTTGACGTCCATCGACATGGTGTCCAGCGCCGCCCAGCGGTTGTAGTCGACCATGTCGGTGCCGCCTGTGCTCTCGAAGTTGATCAGCCCGATGCCCACCCGATCGCCGCGGTCCTTGCTGAAATCGTCGCGCGACTGCATCACCACATTGCGGAAGCGATCGGCACCATTGCGCTGCGCCGCACTGCCTGTGCCGGTCGTGCGCGGAATCCTGTTGAAATCGAGGAACTTGCTTTCTGCGGTGAGCAACTGCTCGGCGAGCACACCTGTGCCTACTGTCCCCAGGCTCGCATTTGCCGAGTTTCGTTGCACGACATCCCTTGCGATCAGCATGCCGTCCACACGGGACACGCCTTCTATCACCGACGCCGCCGACGTGGCGAAGATGCCGTTGAGTTCGTCAAGCACGGCGATGATGCCTTGTGCGAACGGCTGAAAGGCAGTTCGAATGCCTTTCAAGATGTTTTCCGCTGTCTGGAAGGCGGTCGCGATCACTCTGAACACCGCGCCGACGTACGGGATCAGCGACAACACATTCATGGTGACGCGCATCGTGATCGTGGTCATCTGCAGCTGGTTCATCCACGAATACAGGCTGATCGTCTGTGCGATCGCCACTTCGTTGGCCACCCGCGCGCGATTCATGTAGGCAGCGAAATTGAGCGCACGCGCCTGCTGCACCGCGACGCTGTACGCGGCCGCATCGGCGGCGTTGGTGAGCTCGACTTTCTTGTTGACCGACTGCCCGCTGTCGAACAGCACGATGGCGCCGACGCATAGCACGAGGATCAGGACCAACCCCAGCACCATGGCCTGGCCGGCCATGCTGCGCTTCCCGTCCAGGCGGGGCGGCACACGTGATTTGGCAATCGCGATCGCTGCACGCATCTGCAGTTCCTTTGCCGAATGCACTTCCTACAGCGGCGTCACCGGCATGTCGGAAAATAGAGGAAGGGCCTGGGCAGCGTGACTGCCCAGGTACCTAGGACATCAGGCAACAACAGAATTACTTGTTGTTGTACGCGTCCATGCCCTTGGTCTTGTCAGCTTCCTGCTGTGCGCTGTTGGACTGGTTCTTGGCGCGGTTGATCGACTGCGTGGCGCTCTGGCCCGCCAGTTCCTTCGACATGCCCGCGACCTGGCTGCGAACGGTGCCGCCGAAGAAGGTGACAGCGGCAATCGCGGCGATCGCGATCAGGGCGGTGATGATGATGTACTCGGTCATGCCTTGACCCAGCTGCTTGCGGCCAAACCCGATGTGACGGCGATGGTTCTTCATCTGAATCCTCTCCTTGGCTCTTTCGCCCGATGACCGGCAGCACACATGCGTCCCGCGCGGCAACGTGTGGCGAGTGGGTGATGTAAGTGAAATCATTCACAGAGATGAAGCTGATCTCTGGCCCGCGGATGCATCGAACGAGAACGGATGCGGACGGCGCCAATGTAGCGTCAAGATATTGCCGTTACAAGAAAAATGGCGTTAATAAATTGACGCTAAATGGAGTGCATATCACATAATCTGTCAAATCTCAGGCACGCGACCACCGATACACAGGTCCGGCTGCGAAGTGTCGCAGCGCGCCATTTACTGAAGGAGATGACAGTTTCTGTGGTTTAAGTCAAAAATCTGTCGTGGTTGATGTCAGTTAGCCGAGGAAGGGACGTCGGCTGATCGCCGTCTTACTGCAGCGGAAGACGGTGCAGACGGCAACAGCGCCCGCGGCGCTACGCCCGCTGCGACGCGCCCGCCTACCGCCATCCTGTTAGCGCCGTTGTGGCGCAGAGCGGGCGTTACAACGCAGCCCTGGACAAAGAAGCGTACGCAGGCACGCCTGTCGGTGGCTCAGAGCTTGACCAACTCGACCCGCCGGTTACGCGCCTTGCCTTCCTCGGTGGTATTCGGCGCGATCGGCTGTTCCTGGCCGAATCCTGCCGCATGCAGGCGATCGGCGGCGATGCCGGCGCCGGTCAGGTAGGTCACGACGGCGCCAGCGCGCGCCTCGGACAGTGACTTGTTATGGGCTGCGTCGCCGCTGTTGTCGGTGTGCCCATTGACCGCCAGGCGCAAGCCGCTGTCGGATTTGAGCAACTGCAGGACCTGTTCCAGTTGGGGCTTGGAGTCCGGAAGTATCTGGGCTGCATCCGAGGCGAAGTTCACCTGGATGGCGACCTTGCCTGCACTTGCCAGTTGCTGCTGCAATGCGTCTGCGGGCAGCACCTTGGCGGTGGCTTGGAAGGGCTTGGTTTCGGCGATCAGAAGACCACCGCTGCTGGGGCCGCTGCAGACTTGGATCCAGATGTCGCGATCGGCGCGATGGATGACGAACGTATCGGTTGGCTCGTTATAGATGTCGCCGATGCCATCGACATAGGTTACCGCCGCCTTGCTGTCGCCGATGGCCTTGGCCGCATCGGCGGGAATCGGTCCGCTGGCGATGCGCTGCCCGCCCAACGATTCCACCAGCGTCTGGATATTGCGGTTCAGTTCCACACCCGAAAAAGGCTTGCCTTCGGCGGTGCCGAGCGCGGCGGCATAGACCTTGCCCTCCACCCATTCGACGCGGTCGCCGGTCCAGAACGGCGCGCGATCGAAATCGTTGCGAACAGGCGCATTTTGGGTGACGTAGCCTTCAGGCAGGCCGAGGTACGGAAAGCTGCCGAGCGGGGTCTCGGAGACAGGCATGTTGGCGGCATCGAAGCGGTGCGCCGTTTCAGCGGCGGGCGCTGCCGCCGGCGCGGATGCGGTTGGCGTCGCGGCGCTCGCCGCCGGGGCGGGGACTTCGGTTGCCTGCTGCGGGTCGGTGCGTTTGCAGCCGGCAGCGGCGGCAATCAGGAGCAGGCAGGCGCTGAGAGCGGCGCGGCGCGCCGTGGGAGTGATCGCGGTCATCGGGGGGTCTCGGGTGCGGACGGGGAGCGCTCAGCGCATCTCGCTCAAGAGTTGCTTGCAGATCGCAGCGTCAGGCTTGTAGGTGCCTGCGGCGTGCGCCTTCTGCATGGTTTGCTGGCCCTGCTTGTAGCCGTTGTCGAAGTCGCTGCCGAAATTCTTGACCTGTGCGTACATGCCCTGCATCACCTGCTTCTGCTTGGTCTTGTAGGCATCGATCTGCGCCTGGCTGGCGCCGCAGGCCTTGCCGTTCTCGGCGTTGCCGCCGACGATCTTGCCAAAATTGACGATCCCGTCGTCCTGAGCGTGAACCCCGCCGCTGGCACATGCCAGCACTGCTGCCGCGATGACTGCCGTGTATCGGTTCATTCCTTGCTCCTCGTGCGGCCCGCGGCGAGCGGGCCGGTGAAACCCCTGTGGCCCGGAGGATAGCAATGCCATGCGTAACGCCCAACCCCGTTTGGGGGCGCTAGCGGGGGGCGTTCAAGAAGCAAACAGGATCAGCTCCGCAACCCCACCCCACGCCGCAGCAACCACAGCGCCAGCGCCGCCAGCACCGCCACGAAGCCCAGCATCAGGCTGTAGGCCACCCACAGCGGCACGTCGCTGCTGCCGAGCAGGCCGTAGCGGAAGGCGTTGACCATGTAGAAGATCGGGTTGGCGTGGGTCGCGGCCTCGGCCCAGCCGGGCAGCAGCTTGACCGAGTAGAACACGCCGCCCAGGTAGGTCAGCGGGGTCAGGATGAAGGTCGGCACGATCGCCACGTCGTCGAACTTCTTCGCGTAGACCGCGTTGATGAAGCCGGCCAGGGAGAAGATGGTCGCGCCCAGCAGCACCGTGGTCAGCGTCACCAGCGGGTGCGGGATGCGCACCGGGGTGAAGAACATGGCGATGATCAGCACGATCACGCCGACCATCAGCCCGCGCAGCACCGCGCCGGCGACGTAGCCCCACAGGATCACCCAGTTGGGCATGGGGCTGACCAGCAGTTCCTCGACGTGGCGGCCGAACTTGGCGCCGAAGAAGCTGGAGCTGATGTTGCCGTAGCTGTTCTGGATCACGCTCATCATCACCAGGCCGGGGACGATGAACTGCATGTAGCTGTAGCCGCCCATGTCGCCCACGCGCGAGCCGATCAGGCCGCCGAAGATCAGGAAGTACAGGGTCATGGTGATCGCCGGCGGCACCAGGGTCTGGCCCCAGATGCGCAGGATGCGCTTGACCTCGCGGCGCACGATGGTGCCCAGCGCGACCCAGTTGCGCTGGGCGGGGGTGGTGTCGGAAACGGGGAGGTTGGTATCGGTCTGGGTGGTCATGGTCGTCGCCGTGGGGGCATCAGGGAGTGGCGGACGGCGTGGCCGCGCCGGTCGTGGCCGCAGCGGCGTCGCGGTGCTCGCCGGTGAGGCGCACGAACAGTTCCTCCAGGCGATTGCTCTTGGTGCGCATGGAGCGCACGCGGATGCCGGCGTCGCCCAGCGCGGCGAACACGCGGTTGAGGTCCATCGCCCGCGGCATGTCCAGGTCCAGGGTATGCGCGTCCTGCGCCAGCAGGGTGGTTCCCTCGATCGCCGGCAGCTGCGCCGGCAGCTCGCCGTCGATGTCCAGCAGGAAGCCTTCCACGTCCAGCTTGGCCAGCAACGCGCGCATCGGGCCCTGCTCGACGATGCGGCCGCGGTCGATGATCGCCAGGTTGCGGCACAGGCTCTCCGCTTCCTCCAGGTAGTGCGTGGTGAGGATGATGGTGGTGCCGGCGGCGTTGATCTCGCGCAGCACGCGCCACATGTCGCGGCGGATCTCGATGTCCACGCCGGCGGTGGGTTCGTCCAGGATCAGCAGGCGCGGCCGGGTCATCATCGCGCGGGCGATCATCAGCCGCCGCTTCATGCCGCCGGACAGGGTGCGGCTCATCACGTGCGCTTTTTCCCACAGGTGCGCGCGCTTGAGTTCGATCTCGGCCATGCGCTCGGCCTCGGCGCGCGGCATGCCGTAGAAGCCGGCGTAGTTGACCAGGATGTCGAAGGGCTGCTCGAACAGGTTGAAGTTGATTTCCTGCGGCACCAGGCCGATCAGGCGCATGGCCGCGCTGCGCTGCGCGCTCAGGTCGGTGCCGAACACCTCGACCTGGCCGGCGCTGAGGTTGACCAGCGAACTGATGATGCCGATCAGGGTGGACTTGCCGGCGCCGTTGGGGCCCAGCAGGGCGAAGAAGTCGCCGGGCAGGACGTCCAGCGACACGCCGTGCAGGGCTTGTACGCCGTTGTCGTAGGTCTTGCGCAGGTCGCGCACGCGCAGGGCGGGCGCCGGCGTCTGCGGGGAAGGAGCGGATGCAGGAGTCAAGGCGGGCCTTCGCGCCGCATCGACGGCGCTGGAGAAGTGCAGCCGCTATTATAGAAGACCTCGTGGGGTCGCCCCCGGCCACAGACTGTTGCATCTCCGTGCCTGCCCAATTCCCGCTGAAGCTGGTCGATCGCCACATGCTGGCCCCGGCCGTCGGCCACTACCGTTTCGTCCGCGACGACGGCCAACCCCTGCCGTTCGTGCCCGGCCAGTTCGTGCAGGTGCACTTCCACTACGCCGACGGCACCGCCACCAAGCGCAGCTACTCGCTGGCCACCCGCCACGATCCGGCGCAGCCGGCCGATGCCACGGTCGAGATCGCGGTCAGCTTCGTCGCCGGCGGCGCCGCCACGGCCTTGTTCGAGTCGCTGGAGATCGGCGGCCAGGTCTGCGCCAGCGGCCCGTACGGGCGCTTCTGCCTGCAGCCGGGCGACGCCAACCGTCGCTACCTGCTGATCGCCACCGGCACCGGCGTCACCCCGTACCGCTCGATGCTGCCGCTGCTGGAAGCGGCGATGGCCGAGCGTGGCGTGGAGGTGGTGCTGCTGCTGGGCGCGCGGACTCCGGCCGAGCTGCTGTACGGCGACGAGTTCCGCGCCTTCGCCGAGGCGCATCCGGGTTTCCGCTTCGTGCCGTGCTTCTCGCGCGAGCTGCCGGAGGCGCCGCATGCCGACGTGCGGCATGGCTACGTGCAGCAGTTCCTGGACGAATTCGCGCCGCAGGCCGAGGGCGACATCGCCTACCTGTGCGGCAATCCGAACATGGTCGATGCCTGCTTCGATGCGCTGAAGGAAGCCGGCCTGCCGGTGCAGCACATCCGCCGCGAGAAGTACGTCAGCAGCAAGTAGCGGTCGCCACCGGCGCCGGACATCCGCGTACGCAGGAGCGGCTTCAGTCGCGACCGCTTTACTGTGAAGGGTCCGTCCAGGGCGAAGCCGCGAGCTCCCGAACACCAAGCGCGCTTCGCGCCCGTACCCTCACCCCAACCCCTCTCCCGGTGGGGGAGGGGCCAATTGCATCGGCCGCCGGTGTCTTTCGGTTCTCCTGTAAAGGACGCTTGACAGACACGCACGCGACGCGCATTCTCCTGTCAAGCGTGCTTGACAGGAGCAAGGTCGACGCGCCAGGGCGCGGTCGCCGGAATGGCGACGGATCGGGGACAGGCCGAGCATCGGGGACAGGTCATGGGCAACTGCAAGCGCAATGCGATCGTGGTGCTGTGCGTGAGTCTGGCAGCGCTGGCGGCGGGCGCATGGCTCCCGCTCGGCGGCAGCGACTACCTGCGTGGGGTGTGCATCGGCGTCGGCATCGGCGGGCTGTTCATGGCGGTGCTGCTGTGGTGGTCGCCGGGCAGTCTGGGCGACAGCGCCACGCGGGCGCTGGCGCGGCGCTATTACCGCGAGTTCTCTCCGCCGATGGCGGCCTATGCGGTGGTGATGCTGCTCTGGCAGCGCCTGCTCGACAGCGTCGACGCGCTGTGGCTGCGTGCGGTCATCGCGCTGCTGCCGGCCGTGCTGCTGGCGCTGGTGATCCGCGCGGTGGCGCGCTTCGTGCGCGACTCCGACGAACTGCAGCGGCGCATCGAGCTGGAGTCCATCGCCATCGCCGCCGGCCTGACCTGCGGCGGCTACATGGCCGCCGGCTTCCTGCAGGCAGCGCAGGTGATCGCGTTGCCGGCTTCGGCGGCGATGCTGTGGGTGTTCCCGGCGCTGTGCATGACCTATGGGGTGGTCAAGGTCGCGAACGCGCGCCGCTACCAATGAACAGCCGGATCCGCGAGCTGCGCGAGGCGCACGGCTGGTCGCAGGGCGAACTGGGCGAGCGGCTGGGCGTGTCGCGGCAGACCATCAATGCGCTGGAGACCGGCAAGTACGATCCGAGCCTGCCGCTGGCGTTCCGTATCGCGCGGCTGTTCGCGCACAGCATCGAACAGGTGTTCCTGTTCGACGAGGCCGAGTAAGCGCGCACGCCGTTCCACGCCCCACCGGGCCCCGACGACGCCATGTTCCGGCATGGCATTCTGCAAGCCATGAACTCAAGGATGCGAACCATGCGACACCCCTCCCGGCCGTTCGCCATCGCGGCGGCCACCCTGCTGCTCGCCGCCTGCCAGGCGGCCCAGGCACCGGCGCCGCAGACGTCCGAGCGCAGCTACGGCGCGCTGCGCTTCCACCCGTGCACGCTGACCAATCCGGTCGCCTCCAACAACGTCGCGGCGCAGTGCACGCGCATGGCGGTGGCGGAGAATCCGGCGGCGCCGAACGGCCGCAAGATCGACCTCAACATCGCCTGGCTGCCGATCACCGGGGAGGGCGGCAGCGACCCGGACCCGGTGTTCTTCCTGGCCGGCGGTCCCGGCCAGGCCGCCACCCAGGTCGCCAGCATCGTCGACATGGCGCTGCGCGAAACCCGCAAGCGCCGCGACGTGTTCCTGATCGACCAGCGCGGCACCGGCCAGTCCAATCCGCTGAGCTGCCTGGGGCCGGACGGCAAGGAGATGCCGCTGGCCGATCCGGCGCGTGCGCCCACCGCCGCCGAACTGGTCGACTACGCGCGGCGCTGCGCGCAGTCGCTGCAGGGCCGCGCCGATCCGCGCTACTACACCACCACCCAGGCGATCGGCGATCTGGATGCGGTGCGCGCCGCGCTGGGCGTGGACAAGATCAACCTGATCGGCGGCTCCTACGGCACCCGCGTCGCCCAGCAGTACGCGCGCCGCTATGCGCCGCACGTGCGCAGCGTGGTCATCGACGGGGTGGCGCCGAACGATCTGGTGGTCGGCGGCGAGTTCGCCACCACCTTCGAGGATGCGATCGCGCTGCAGGCCGAGCAATGCAAGGCCGATCCGGCCTGCGCCAAGCGCTTTCCCATCGATACCCGCGCGCAGTTGCGCGCGGTGGTGGCGCGGCTGCGCCGGGCGCCGGTGGAGGTGGACTACCGCGATCCGGCCAGCGGCGAGAGCCGCCACGACCGGGTCACCGCCGATACCGTCACCAGCCTGGCGTTCTCGTTCTCCTATGCGCCGCAGACCGCATCGCTGCTGCCGCTGGTGCTGGACGAAGCCGCCAACGGCCGCTACGGGCCGCTGATGTCGCTGGCGCGGATGATGGGCGGGCAGTTGGACGGGCAGATGAACCGCGGCATGCAGTGGTCGGTGATCTGCGCCGAGGACGCCGACCGCTATCGCGCGCCACAAACCCACGACACGCTGCTCGGCCCGGAAGTGGCGCAGATGTTCTTCGCCGCCTGCCCGGTGTGGCCGACCGGCACCCGCCCGGCCGATTTCACCGCGCCGTTTACCTCCACCCTGCCGGTGTTGTTGACCTCCGGCCAGCTGGATCCGGTGACGCCGCCGCGCTATGCGGCGCGCGTGCTGAAGGGCCTGCCCAACGGCCGCCACCTGGTGGTGCGCGGCCAGGGCCACGGCACCATGACCCTGGGCTGCATGCCCAAGCTGCTCGGCCAGTTCTTCGAAACCGCCGATGCCAAGCACCTCGATGCCACCTGCCTGGACGCGATGAGCGGCGTGCCGGCCTTCACTTCATTCAACGGATGGGAACCATGAGCTGCGCAGCGTTCGACAGGGAGGGGCAGGCATGATCGTCGCCGACAATCTGCACAAGGCATTCAAGACCCGCGCCGGCGCCGTGCAGGCCGTGCAAGGGGTCAGCTTCCAGGCCGCCGACGGCCAGATCACCGGCCTGCTCGGCCCCAACGGCGCCGGCAAGACCACCACCTTGCGCATGCTGTACACGCTGATGGCGCCGGACCAGGGCCAGGTGCGCGTGGACGGCGTCGACGTGGGTCAGGACCCGATGGCGGTGCGGCGCGCGCTGGGCGTGCTGCCGGATGCGCGCGGCGTGTACAAGCGGCTGACCGCGCGCGAGAACATCGCCTATTTCGGCGAGCTGCACGGGCTGTCGGCGGCGCGCATCGCCGAGCGCACCCGGCTGCTGTCGAAGGCGCTGGACATGGACGACATCCTCGACCGCCAGACCGAGGGCTTCAGCCAGGGCCAGCGCACCAAGACCGCGATCGCCCGCGCGCTGGTCCACGACCCGCGCAACGTGATCCTGGACGAACCCACCAACGGCCTGGACGTGATGACCACGCGGGCGCTGCGCGGGTTCCTGCGCGAACTGCGCGAGGAAGGACGCTGCGTGATCTTCTCCAGCCACATCATGCAGGAGGTGGCGGCGCTGTGCGATCGCATCGTCATCATCGCCAAGGGCACGGTGGTGGCCGCCGGCACCGCCGACGAACTGCGCGCCCTGACCGGCGAATCCAACCTGGAAGACGCCTTCGTCAAGGCGATCGGCAGCGACGAGGGACTGCACGCATGAGCCTGCTCCGTACCGTATTCACCGTGATGCGCAAGGAGTTGCGCGACCTCTCGCGCGATCGCCGCACCCTGGCGTTGGCCCTGCTGCTCGGCCCGCTGCTGTACCCGGCGCTGATCCTGGGCATGGGCGCGCTGGCCGAGAGCCGCGTGCGCACCCAGATCGACAAGCCGCTGGACATTCCGGTGATCGGCCGCGAACGCGCGCCGAACCTGGTCGCCTTCCTCGCCGCGCAGGGCCTGAACGCGGTCGCGCCGCCGAAGGACCTGACCGGGGCGATCCGCAGCCAGGACGTGGACCTGGCGCTGAAGATCGACGAGGACTACGCCAACGCCTGGCACGAAGGACGCCCGGCGCTGGTGGAGATCATCAAGGACAGCACCCGCCGCGATGCCGACATCCCGACCCAGCGGGTGCAGGCCGCGTTGAGCATGTACGGCCAGCAGGTCGGCGCCTTGCGCCTGCTGGCGCGCGGCATCGACTCGCAGGTGTCGCGGCCGCTGGACGTGGCGTTGCAGGACCTGGCCACGCCCGAGGCCAAGCGCGGCGCGTTGCTGGCGATGCTGCTGCCGGTGCTGCTGACCATCACCTCGTTCATCGGCGGCGCCTACCTGATCCTCGACGCCACCGCCGGCGAACGCGAGCGGCAATCGCTGGAGCCGCTGCTGGCCACGCCGGCCTCGCGCAGCGCCATCGTCAGCGGCAAGATCGCCGCGGCCTGCATGGTCGGCCTGGTGTCGCTGCTGCTGACCCTGCTCGCGTTCAAGCTCAGCGCGCAGGTGGCCAGCGGCATCGGCCGCCAGCTCAACGTCGGCTTCGTGGCGATGCTGCAGATGCTGTTCGTGCTGTTGCCGATGCTGTTCATCGGCACCTCGCTGCTGACCTACCTGGCGGCGTCGGCCAAGAGCATGAAGGAGGCGCAGAGCCACATGACCTGGCTGATGCTGCTGCCGATGCTGCCCGGCTATGCGTTGATGGTGTATCCGCTGAAGACCACGCTGTGGCAGTTCGCGGTGCCGTTCCTGGCGCAGAACCAGATGCTGATGAAGATCATCCGCCGCGAGGCGATCGATCCGCAGATCTGGGCGGTGTACCTGTTGACCGGCTTCGGCCTGGCCGCGCTGTTGTGGCTGGCGGCGGTGCGCCGCTACCGGCAGGAGCAGTTGGCGATCTCCAGTTGAGCAGGCGGCAGCGCGCGGACGGTCCGCGCGCTGCCCGGCCGTCGTGACCGAGGCGCGCGCAGGGACGGCGCGCGTGATGCACACTCGCTGCGCGCAGCGGATGTGTCCGTCTTGCTGACGCTTCCTCCGCAGCGAGCCCATGCATGTCCCCAGACCCACACGATGCCCGAGCAAGGACGGCTGCCGGCACCAGGCGCCTGCTGGAACTGGGCGAGGCGTGCATCCTGCGGCCGGGCAGCCTGCGCTGGCTGAGGGCGGTGGCCTGGGCGATCGCGTTGCTGGCGTTGATGGTGGTCGTGGCGACGGCGGTACCGGTGCTGTGTGCCAGGCTGTTGCCGACGGGCGCGGAGCGCGTCGCGCCGTATGCCACGGCAGTGACGGCCGCCCTCTTCTACGCGGTGGCGGTCCGCCTGGGCGAGCGCCGCTGGCCAGCGGAACTCGCCTGGCGCGCGGCGCCATCGCAATTGGCCTTGGGGCTGCTGCTGGGCGCGGCGATGTTCGCGGCGGTGATGGCGCTCATGGCGGCGTTCGGCGTGTACGCGATCCGCTGGACCGGACCCGCGCCGGCGTGGGGTGCGCTCGGCAAGGCGCTGCAGGCCGGCATGGTCGAAGAGCTGATGCTGCGTGCGATCCTGTTGCGCCTGCTGTGGCGCGCGTTCGGGCCATGGCCGGCGTTCGCGCTGTCGGCGGCGCTGTTTGGCCTGGCCCATCTCGGCAATCCGAACGCGAGCGTGTTCGCCGCGCTGTGCATCGCGGTGGAGGCGGGCGTCATGCTGGGCGCCTTCTACGTGCTCACCGGCCGGCTCTGGGTCTCCATCGGTGTGCATGCGGCCTGGAACTTCACCCAGGGCTATCTGTTCGGCGCGGCGGTGTCGGGGACCGACATGGGGCCGGCGATCGCGCGCAGCACGGCGCACGCCGGGGTGCCGGAATGGCTGAGCGGTGGCGCGTTCGGACCGGAGGCTTCGCTGCCGGGTCTGCTGGTGTGTACGGTGGTGGGCGCGATCGCGACCTGGGTGGCTTGGCGCAAGGGGCGCTTCGGCGCGTCGGTGCGCAGCGCGGGCATGACCCCGACGTCCTGACCGGTTTGATCGAAGCGTTGCGGTCGGCGCCGTGTTGCGCCTGGACGCTGGCTGCGTGCCCGGCGGCTGCCGGGCACGCGCGTGATGTTGCGCGGCTCAACCGCCAGGATTGAACGCCAGCGTACGGCGGGTGGTCACCGGTGCGCCGACCGGCTCGAAGCGCCAGCGCTTGGTGGCGTTCAGCGCCTCGCGGTCGAACACCCGCGGCGGCGTGGCGCGCAGCACGCGGGCGTTGGTGACCGCGCCATCGGTGCCGACGGTGATCTCCACCAGCACCTCGCCGGCGGTGCCCGAGCGCAGCGCCTCGGGCGGATAGCGCGGGGCCGGGGTGCTGATCGGGCGCAGGGTCTGTGCCGTGGCGGCGGCCGGTGCGGCCGCGGGTGCCGCGGCAGGTGTCGGCGTCGGTTGCGTGGCGGGCGTAGCGGGGCGGGCGGCGGCCTGGCGTTCGGCTTCCTGGCGCGCGCTCTCGCGGCGCGCGGCCTCCTGCTGCGCGGCGATCTGCTGCGCCGCCTGCGCCTCGCTGGCCTGCTGCTGCGCCTGCTTCTGTTGCTCGGCCGCCAGCTTGGCCTTCTGCTCGGCGTCCTTCTTGGCCTTGTCGGTCTCGTCCTGGCTACGCTGGGCCACGGCTTGCATGCCCTTGCTGATGCCCTGCTTGAGTCGCGGCAGGGCGGGCGCCTGCGGGTCCATCTTCTCGATCAGGCCGACCAGGCGCTGGGCTTCCGGAAAATCCTCGCGGGCGATGCTCTGTTCGGCGGCGATCAGCGTGTACGGCATCAGGTCGGTCAGCGCGCTCTTGACCCCGGCGTCGTCGGGCTGCTTGTCGCGCAGCGCCAGGTAGTACTCGACCGCGTTGTTGCCGGCCGGTGCGTACATGCGGTTCTCGCGCAGCGCCTGGCTGGCCGAATCGTGCAGCTGTTCGGTGCCCATCGACTGCACCTTGGCCGAGACCGCCGGCGTTGCCGGCGCATTCGCGGCGGCCGTGGCCGGTGCGGCGGCGGGTGCGCTCTCGTCCTGCTTGGAGCAGGCCGCCAGCGCGGCCAGCAACAGGACGGGCGCGAGACGGCGCGCCTTGGCGAGTGTGGTGAGTTGCGACATGCGTCCCCCTGAATCCCCGATGTTGGCAATCAACGATGCGACGGCGGTGTGTTCGCGGCGGCCGCGGCCCCCATGCCGCCAGCGCACCCCATCGGCCAATCTAGCATCCCCGGCCGCCGGGTGCGTGGCAGCCGCGGCCATGCGGCAAAAAGCGTGACGCTGCGCGTGCCGGTCAATGCGCCGGCCGCGCCGGCGCGGACGCGGACATGATCCGGTCGGTCCAGGCGATGCCGATCGCCGACAGGATGAAGATGCCATGGATGACGGTCTGCCACAGCACGCCGGTGGCGGTCAGCGTCGCGCAGCTCTTCAGGTCCACCGTGCCCGCGGCGCTGGCCAACTGCTCCGGCGAGCACATCGGCATGCCGCCGAGCGCGCCCACCGCGATGAAGGTCTTGAGCAGGTGGATCGAGGAGATGCCGATGATCGACAGCGCCAGCTTGACCTTGAGCACGCTGGCGTTGACGTGGCTCAGCCACTCCGGCTGGTCCGGGTGGCCTTCCAGGCCCAGCCGCGACACGAAGGTCTCGTAGCCGCCGACGATCACCATCACCAGCAGGTTGGAGATCATCACCACGTCGATCAGGCCCAGCACGATCAGCATGATCTGCTGTTCGCCCAGGCTCGGCGCCTCGTGGATCAGGTGCCACAGTTCCTTGCCGAACAGGAACACGTACACGCCCTGGGCCACGATCAGCCCCAGGTACAGCGGCAGCTGCAGCCAGCGCGAGGCGAAGATCAGGTTGGACAGGGGGTGCAGGCGAGGCCGCTCGGGAGTCATGGCGTGGTCTGGAATGCTGCGTTGCGGGAGCGGCCAGGGTACCCGGCCGGCGGTGACGCTGCCAAGCCGGGGGGCGCCGCTACACTCGGGTTCCCCTGTCCAGGACCGCCGCCATGATCGATCTGTACTACTGGCCCACCCCCAACGGCCACAAGATCACCCTGTTCCTCGAGGAAGCCGGGCTGGACTACACGCTCAAGCCGGTCAACATCGGCGCCGGCGAGCAGTTCGCGCCCGCCTTCCTGGCGATCTCGCCGAATAACAAGATGCCGGCCATCGTCGACCATGCCCCGGCCGACGGCGGCGCCCCGCAGAGCGTGTTCGAGTCCGGCGCGATCCTGCTGTACCTGGCCGAGAAGACCGGCCGCTTCCTGCCGGCCGATCCGCGCGGGCGCGTGGTCGCGCTGGAATGGCTGTTCTGGCAGATGGCCGGCCTCGGCCCGATGACCGGGCAGATGGGCCACTTCAACGTCTACGCGCCGGAGAAGATCGGCTATGCGATCGAGCGCTACGGCAACGAGGTGCGGCGCCTGCACGGCGTGCTGGACAAGCGCCTGGCGCACAGCGCCTATCTGGCCGGCGACGCCTACGGCATCGCCGACATGGCCAGCTACCCGTGGATCGAGGTGTACCCCGGCCTGACCCCCGACTACGCCGCGTTCCCGCATCTCAAGCGCTGGCACGAGGCCATCGCCGCGCGCCCGGCCACCCAGCGCGCCTACGCCTTGAAGGAGCAGGTGAACCCGAACGCGGGCAAGCCGCTCAGCGAGGAAGCGCGCAAGCACCTGTTCGGGCAGCGCTGAGCCGGCGCGCTTCTCAAATCCCGGGCGCACGCGCATCATCCGTGCGCTCGGTGCTCCATCAGGAACCTTCATGCGCTCTTTGTTCGCCGCTCTCGCCCTCATGCTCGCCACGCCCGTCCTTCCCGCCCACGCCGAGAAACTGACCCTGGAGGCCATCACCGGCAGCAAGCCGCTGTCCGGGCCGACCCTGATGAAGCCCAAGGTGGCGCCGGACGGCTCGCGGGTGACCTTCCTGCGCGGCAAGGACAGCGACCGCAACCAGCTGGACCTGTGGGAGTACGACATCGCCAGCGGCCAGACCCGCATGCTGGTGGATTCCAAGCTGGTGCTGCCCGGCACCGAGACGCTGAGCGACGAGGAGAAGGCGCGCCGCGAGCGCCAGCGCATCGCCGCCTACACCGGCATCGTCGAATACCAGTGGGCGCCGGATGCGCATGCGCTGCTGTTCCCGCTCGGCGGCGAGCTGTACCTGTACGACCTGAGCAAGACCGGCAGCGCCGCGGTGCGCAAGCTCACCCACGGCGAAGGCTTCGTCACCGACCCGAAGATCTCGCCCAAGGGCGGCTACGTCAGCTTCGTGCGCGGGCGCAACCTGTGGGTGATCGACCTGGCCAGCGGCCAGCAGCACCAGCTCACCCGCGACGGCAGCGAGACCATCGGCAACGGCGTGGCCGAGTTCGTCGCCGACGAGGAAATGGACCGCCACACCGGCTACTGGTGGGCGCCGGACGATTCGGCGATCGCCTTCGCCCGCATCGACGAAACCGAGGTGCCGGTGCAGAAGCGCCCGGAGGTCTACGCCGACCATACCGAGGTGGTGGAACAGCGCTATCCGCAGGCCGGCCAGCCCAACGTCAAGGTGCAGTTGGGCGTGATCGCGCCGCGTGCCGGCGCGCAGCCGCAGTGGGTCGACCTGGGCAAGAATCCGGACATCTACCTGGCGCGGGTGGACTGGCGCGATCCGCAACGGCTGACCTTCCAGCGCCAGTCGCGCGACCAGAAGCGCCTGGACCTGATCGAGGCGACCCTGGCCACCGGCAAGCAGCGCGTGCTGATCACCGAGACCAGCCCGACCTGGGTGCCGCTCACCTACGACCTGCATTTCCTCAAGGACGGGCGCTTCGTCTGGGGCTCCGAGCGCAGCGGCTACGAACACCTGTACCTGGCCTCGGAAGACGGCCGCACGCTGCGCCCGCTGACCCAGGGCGAGTGGGTGGTGGACGAGCTGCTGGCGGTGGACGAGGCCGCCGGCAAGGTCTATTTCTCCGCGACCAAGGCCTCGCCGACCCAGACCCAGCTCTACGCGGTGCCGCTGGCCGGCGGCGCCATCGAGCAGCTGTCCAAGCCCAACGGCACGCACGCGGCCAGCTTCGCCAAGAACGCCAGCGTCTATGTCGACAGCTGGTCCAATACCACCACCCCGCCGCAGATCGAGCTGTTCCGCGCCACTGGCGAAAAGATCGCCACCCTGCTGGTCAACGACCTGGCCGATCCGCAGCATCCCTATGCCGCCTACCGCGCCGCGCAGCGCCCGGTCGAGTTCGGCACCATGACCGCCGCCGACGGCAAGACCCAGCTGCACTACCGGTTGATGAAGCCGGACGGCTTCGATCCGGCCAAGCGCTACCCGGTGGTGGTCTACGTCTACGGCGGCCCGGCCGCGCAGACCGTGGTCGATAGCTGGCCCGGCCGCGGCGATGCGCTGTTCGACCAGTACCTGGCCCAGCACGGCTATGTGGTGTTCTCGCTGGACAACCGCGGCACGCCGCGCCGCGGCCGCGATTTCGGCGGGGCGCTGTACCAGCACCAGGGCACCGTGGAAGTGGACGACCAGCTGCGCGGCGTGGCCTGGCTGAAGGCGCAGCCGTGGGTGGATCCGGCGCGGATCGGCGTGTACGGCTGGTCCAACGGCGGCTACATGACCCTGATGCTGCTGTCTAAGCACAGCGAGGCCTATGCCTGCGGCGCCGCCGGCGCGCCGGTCACCGATTGGGGCCTGTACGACAGCCACTACACCGAGCGCTACATGAACCTGCCCAAGGCCAATCCCGACGGCTATCGCGACAGCCGCGTGGCCGCGCACCTGGACGGGTTGACCTCGCAATTGCTGCTGCTGCACGGTATGGCCGACGACAACGTGCTGTTCACCAATTCCACCTCGCTGATGAGCGAGCTGCAGAAGCGCGGCAAGCTGTTCGAGCTGATGACCTATCCGGGCGCCAAGCACGGGCTGTCCGGCAGCAACGCACTGCATCGCTATCGCACCACCGAAGCGTTCCTGGCACGCTGCCTGAAGCCCTGAGCGCCCCGTTTCGTTTTGCACGACAAGGAGTGACGCAATGTCGAGTCCGCCGCCGCTGCCCGGAACGCCCGGCCCCACCTCCGGCGTGGTGCAGCCGCAGGCCAAGCGCGGCTGGTGGGCGCGGCACTGGAAATGGGCGGTGCCGCTGATCGCGCTGGTGCTCGGCGCGCTGCTGCTGGCCTCGATCGCGGTGTTCGTGCTCGGCCTCGCGCGCGTCACCAAGGCGTCCGAGCCGTACCGCGTCGGCGTGATGACCGCACAACACGATCCACGCGTGGCGGCCGCGCTGGGTGCGCCGATCAAGGACGGCATCATGCCCAGCGGCAGCATCAGCACCAGCGGCGCCGGCAACGGCAATGCCAGCTTGAGCGTGTCGCTGCACGGCAGCCGCGCCAACGGCACCCTGTACATCGAAGCCGAGCGTCATGCGGGCGAGTGGCACTACACCACCTTGCAGGTGCTGCCGGATGCCGGCGAGGCGATCCCGCTGCTCGATGCGCTCGGGCAGGATGCCGCCGACGACGACGAAGAGGCGGACGGCATGGCGGTCGATGCGCCGCCGATGCCCGCGGCGGACGCGGACAACGCCATGCCGGCCGAAGCCGACGCTACGCAGTAGGCGGGCCGCGAACGTTCTGCCGCCCACCGCGTTGTGGAGCGTCCATGTGCGGCGTCCATGGGCGTGCACCATCGCACCGCCGAGGGTCTGACGCGATGCGCCCACGCTGCGCTACCGCACGCGCATTGCGGCGGTCGCCGCGCAGGCCCACCGGCATGCTGCACCGCCGCGTGGTGACGGCCATGACCTCCGGCAGATGGCCGATCCGCATGCGCCGCGTACGGTCCCCGCATTGTCCTGTCGGAGCTGCGCCATGAAGCCACGTGTCCTCGCCATCGCCCTGACCTTGGCGCTGACGGTGCCTTCGCCGTTCCCGGCGCTGGCGGCGGCCGCGCCGACCGCCAGTGCGGCCACGCGCGCGCCGGCCTGGGTGGAGCGCAGCAATGCGTTCGCGCAGATCCTGCTGCAGGCGCAGGCGCCGTTCCAGGCCGAGGAAGTGAGCTTCTTCGGCGTGCCCGGATTCGACGACCAGGTCTCCGATCTCGGCCCGGACAACGCGCGGCGTTTCCGCGAGGCCACCGCCGCCGCGCGCCGCACGCTGCAGGAAAAGCTCCAGGTGGAGCGCGATCCGAACGTGCGCCAGGATCTGGCGATCCTGATCCACGCCGCCGATCAGTCCATCGAGGGCAGCACGCTCGACGAGCGCCTGCTGCTGCCATGGATGGACGCGCCGCAGCACGTCTTCGGCGGGATCAACAATCTGTTGTCCGAACAGGTCCCGGCGGCGCGCCGCGCCAAGGCGCTGGCGCGGCTGCAGCGCTACGTAGGACTGGCGCCGGGCAGCACCTCCACCCTGCTGCTGGCGCGGCAACGCTACGAAGAGAAGCGCGCCGACGGCAGCCTGCTGCAGCCGACCAGGCGCGAGGTCGAGCAGGCCTTGAGCAACGTCGACACCTACGCCAAGGGCATTCGCGCGCTGTTCGCCGAGTACAGGATCGCCGGTGCGGATGCGGCACTGGCGGCGATGGACCAGCAGTTCCGGGACTACGCCACCTGGACGCGCACGGTGGTGCTGCCGCAGGCGCGCGCGGATGCGCGCCTGCCGCCCGAGCTGTACGCGTTCCGGCTCAAGCAGGTCGGCATCGACATCGCCCCGCAGGTGCTGATGCAGCGCGCGCAGCTGGAGTTCATGGAAACCCGCGCGGCGATGCAGCAGCTGGCGCCACTGGTGGCCGCCGCCAAGGGACTGCGCGGCGACGATGCGCGCGACTACCGCACGGTGCTGCGCGCGCTCAAGCGCGACACCATCCCCGACGACAAGCTCGAAGCGCACTACCGCAGCGTCATCGACCGCATCGACCCGATCATCCGCCAACAGCGCATCGTCGACGTGCCGCAACGGCCGATGCAGATGCGCCTGGGCTCGCCGGCCGAAAGCGCCGCGCAACCGGCGCCGCATTTCCGCCCGGCGCCGTTGGTCGGCAACACTGGCGAGCAGGGCACCTTCGTGCTGCCGCTGGGCAATCCCGACAGCGCCGGCAAGGGCGAGCACTACGACGATTTCAACTTCGGCGCGGCGGCGTGGACGCTGAGCGCGCACGAGGGCCGGCCCGGCCACGAACTGCAGTTCACCGCCATGGTCGAGCGCGGCGTGTCGCTGGCGCGCAGCCTGTACGCGTTCAATTCGGTCAACGTCGAAGGCTGGGCGCTGTACGCCGAGGCCGAGATGGTGCCGTACGAACCGCTGGACGGGCAGCTGATCGCCTTGCAGTTCCGCCTGCTGCGCGCGGCGCGCGCCATGCTCGACCCGATGCTCAATCTCGGCCTGATCGACCGCGAGCGTGCGCGCCTGGTGCTGGAACACGAGGTCGGCCTGTCGCCGGCGATGGCGCGGCAGGAGCTGGACCGCTACATGGTGCGCGCGCCCGGCCAGGCCGGCAGCTACTTCTACGGCTACAGCCGCATCCTAGAGCTGCGCATGCGCACCGAACTGGCGCTGGGCGCGAAGTTCGACCGGCTGAAATTCAACAACTTCCTGCTCGACCAAGGGCTGCTGCCCCCGGACCAGCTGGCCGCGGCGGTGGACGAGGAGTTCGTGCCGTCGCAGCGCAGGTGACCGGACGGTTAGCCAGGCGCGCCGCTGCGCCCGGAGAGCGCGGCGGCACCGTCGGTGCGGAGCAATGATCCGTGGGAAGACGTTGGGGCCGTTGCGGTCCCGTCCAGTCGCTGGCGTTGCCGCCGCCGACCGGGCAGATCTTCATAGACCTGCTGCGCGCCAGCGACACCCTGAAATCCCAGGAACGCAACCAGAATCAATATCCATTGCTTCATCGCACGCCCCTCCGTCGAAAGCGGTCCATCCCAGCCATCTGGACTGAATGTGCGGTTGCACGGCGGGCGGCATCGTAGGCGCGACCCTCGCGCGGATCGTCCCGATTCCGCCCGCAAATAGCTCGGCAAGGGTTTCAGCGCGCGAGGGCCGTCCAGGCCCGCACAGCGAGCTGGGATATTCGCTTCACGGGAGCGGCGGGTATGTCGGTGCTCCCCGACCTGGCCAGATTCTAGTGAACGGGCGGTGGTGCTGGCTGCGGAGCCGCCGGTGCCGGCGCCCCCGGCGGCACCCAGATCGCCATGCCCGCGGCGCGCTTCTGCGTGGTGGGGATGCCGATGCCCAGGCCGCCGCCGACGTGGCCGCCGTAGCTGCCGGCGCCCACCGACAGGCCGCCGCCGGAGCGCTGCGAGCCCACGCCCATCAGCACCACGCCGTTGGCGCCGAGCTTGGCCGCGTCGCGCTTGAGCCGGGCCACCGCCGCATCGGTCTGGCCCTGGGTGCCGAAACCGGCCGCGCTGGAGGCTTCCAACTGGGCGATGTCCACCGCCCCCGGCGGCGGCGCGGAGTAGATCTGCACCAGTGCCGGATCGATCGGCGGGCGCGCCGCGCCGACCATCACCTTGGAAGAACTGGCGCAGCCGGCCAGGGCGAGCAGCAGCGCCAGCGGCAGCAACGGTCGTACAGTCATGGCCTTACCCCCGTGTTCGGATCTCACGCGATCATAGGCGGGCCGGGTGAATCGTGCCGAACCCGCCGCTGCCGCACCCTGGCAGGGCCGCCGTGATCCCCATGCCAAGAGTTGGGTTGCCTGGCCTCCGCCGCGCGCTATGGTGCAGGCTGACATTCGCATGGAGGCCGGCATGGGCCTGATCAGTCTGCTGTGGGGCATCGTGGCGTTGCTGTGGATGATCCTGGCCTTCATTCCGCTGCTCGGCTGGGGCAACTGGTTCCTGATCCCGTTCGCCGCGGTCGGCGCGCTGATCGCCGCGATCGGGCTGCTGTTCACCGCCGCACCCAACCGCGGCCGCGCCAAGACCGGTCTCATGCTCAATGCGCTGGTGATCGTGGTCGGGGTGATCCGGCTGAGCCTGGGCGGCGGCGTGATCTGAGCCTGCGCCGGGCGACCGGCATGCTGTGTTGCAACATTTCGTGCGGCGCGCCGCGCCGGCGGGAGTAACATGCGCAGCCGATGGCGCCCGCTCGCGGGCGCCTTGCGTTCACGCCGGTGCCGGCGGCGCGGCCTGCGGTGCCTTGGCGGCATCGGCCGGTGCGACTGGCGCGGCCTCTCAAGAATCCGCCTACCCAGGAGCCTGCACGTGGCCCATCCCCACTACCGTCCCCGGCGCATGCGCCGCGATGCCTTTTCGCGCCGCCTGATGCGCGAGCACACCCTCACCGTCGACGACCTGATCTGGCCGGTGTTCGTGCACGATGTGCCCGGGCGCACGCCGATCGCGTCCATGCCCGGCGTGGAGCGGCTGTCGATCGAGGAACTGCTGAAGGAGGCCGAGGCGGCGTTGGAACTGGGCATCCCGGTGATCGACCTGTTCCCGGTGATCGACCCGTCCGGCAAGTCGCTGGACGCGGCCGAGGCCTGGAACCCGGACGGCCTGGCGCAACGCGCGGTGCGCGCGCTGAAGACGCGCTTCCCGGAGCTGGGGGTGATGACCGACGTGGCGCTGGATCCGTACACCAGCCACGGCCAGGACGGCATCATCGACGACCGCGGCTACGTGCTCAACGACATCACCGTCGAGGCGCTGGTGCAGCAGTCGCTGTCGCATGCGCAGGCCGGCGTGGACATCGTCTCGCCCTCGGACATGATGGACGGGCGCATCGGCGCGATCCGCCGCGCGCTGGATGCCGACGAACACCTGCACGTGCGCATCATGGCCTACTCGGCCAAGTACGCCTCGGCGTTCTACGGCCCGTTCCGCGAGGCGGTGGGCAGCGCCGGCAACCTCGGCAAGGCCGACAAGACCACCTACCAGATGGACCCGGCCAACGGCGACGAGGCCCTGCGCGAGATCGCCCTGGATCTGGAAGAGGGCGCGGACATGGTGATGGTCAAGCCCGGCATGCCCTACCTGGACGTGGTGCGGCGGGTGAAGGACGAATTCCGCGTGCCGACCTTCGCTTACCAGGTCAGCGGCGAGTACGCGATGCTCAAGGCGGCGATCGGCAACGGCTGGCTGGACGAGCGCGCCTGCGTGCTGGAATCGCTGATGGCGTTCAAGCGCGCCGGCGCCGACGGCGTGCTGACCTACTTCGCGCCGCAGGTGGCGCGCTGGCTGCGCGAGGCGCGCTGAGCCCAGCGTCTGTCTGTGCAAGCGGCTCCAGGGCGCCTCCAGTCGCGACGGTAAGCGTCCTGTGGGCGCGGCGTCGGCCGCGACCGAGCGTTTCCAGGCACGTCCGTCGCGGCTGAAGCCGCTGCTGCCGGGCACGCGGTATCCGGCTTGATCGGGACCCGAGCTGGTTGGCGGAGTGCCTTGACGTCGCGACCAGGCCTTGCCTGGCAAAGGCATCGCGACCGCGCATCCTGCTGGTAGCAGCGGCGTCGGCCGCGACCGCGCCTTCCCGTTGGCGCCTGGTCGCCGCTGAAGCCGCTCCTACGCAGACACGCCGGCGTCAGGCCGATTGGGAGGTCGCCGGCAGACAGCCCAGCCCGCGCAGCGTCGCCTCCACCGCCGCATCCAGCGGCGTGTGCGGTTCTTCGCCGAGCAGTTCCAACAGTCGCGTGTTGCGCATGCGCAGCGGGTGCCGCCACAGCGGGCGCATTTCGTGCAGCTCGCGCGCCAGCGGCCAGAACGGCAGGGCCAGGGTCAGCAGCGGCCACGGGAAGCGGCGCGTGCGTGGCGGCGCCAGACCATGGCGTTGCGCGACCCGCGCGATCGCTGCGGCCATCTGCGTGCCGTCGGCGTCCCAGTGCCCGTCCATGTGCATGCGGGCGAAGGCCGGCAGGTCCGCGCGCCGCTGCAGCAGCGCCAGCATGGTCCGCGCCACGTCCGGCACGTAGGCCCACTGGTGGCCCACGCCGGGATCGCCGGGCAGGGTCACCGTCGCGACCGGCCGTCCGGGCTGCACCAGCCCCTGCGCGAACCAGCTGTTGCCGACGCGTGGACCGAAGAAGTCGCCGGCGCGCACCACGATCGCCCGCGCGCCCAGCGCGGTCGCGGCCTGCAGGCGCCGTTCCAGTTCCACGCGGATCGCGCCCTTGCGCGTGCGCGGGGCCTGCGGCGCGTCTTCGTCCGGCGCCGGATAGGCATCCGGGCCGTAGTTGTAGACCGTACCGGGCAGGACCACGGTGGCGCGCTCGGCGATGGCCGCGGCGACGGTGTTGTCGATCATCGGCAGCACCAGCTCCGACCAGCGCCGGTAGCCGGGCGGGTTGACCGCATGCACGATCACCGCGCAGCCCTGCGCCGCCTGCAGCACGTCGTCGCGCTGCAAGGCATCGCCACGGCGCCAGTGGATGCCGTCGCGGTCCTCGCTGGCGCGGGCGAGGCCGCGCTGCAAGGCGCGCACCTGCCAGCCGGCGTCGCGCAACTGCCGCGCCAGTTCGCCGCCGATGCCGCCGCTGGCGCCCAGTACCAGGGCCGTGGAAGAAGTAGGGGACATGCCAGCGCTCCGTTGGGGTCGGCGGTCAGTGTCGGCGCCGGTGCCGCAGAAGAAAATTGGCGAAGACCGCCGACCGGCTATACATTTCTGTATGGACAACACGATCGGCTGGGAACTCTACCGGTCCTTCCTGGCGGTGCTGGAGGAGGGGTCGCTGTCGGCGGCGGCACGCGCGCTGGGCCTGACCCAGCCCACCGTCGGCCGCCATGTGGCGGCGCTGGAACAGGCGCTGGCGGTGCCGCTGTTCGTGCGCTCGCAGACCGGCCTGCTGCCCACCGATGCGGCCCTGGCGCTGCGCGGCCACGCACAGGCGATGGGCAGCCTGGCCGCGTCGCTGCAGCGCGCGGCCGGCCGCCACGGCGAGGCGGTGCGCGGCACGGTGCGCATCGCCGCCAGCGAGGTGATCGGTGCGGAGGTGTTGCCGCCGGTGCTGGCGGCCCTGCGCCGCGCGCATCCGCAGTTGCGGCTGGAACTGGTGCTGAGCAACCGGGTGCAGGACCTGCTGCACCGCGAAGCGGATGTGGCGGTGCGCATGACCCGCCCGACCCAGGATGTGCTGGTCGCGCGCCACGTCGGCGCGGTGGCGGTGGCGTTGTTCGCGCACCAGGACTACGTGGACCGGCACGGCCTGCCGCAGACGCTGCAGGACCTGCCGCAGCACGCGCTGATCGGCTTCGATGCGGAGACGCCGTTCCTGCGTGCGGCGCGCAGCGCCTTGCCGGCATGGCGGCGCGAGGCGTTCGCGTTGCGCGCCGACAGCGACCTGGCGCAACTGGCGCTGCTGCGTGCCGGCTGCGGCATCGGCTTCTGCCAGGTCGCGCTGGCGCGGCGCACGCCGGCGCTGGTGCCGGTACTGCCGCAGCAGGTGCGCGTGGGCCTGGACAGCTGGATCGTGATGCACCAGGACGTGCGCGGCAACGCCGCGTGCAGCGTGGTATTCGCGGCGCTGGTCGAGGCGATGACGGCGCACACCGCCTGAGGTGTGCGCGCTTGCAATGGCGGCCGGCTGGCGCATTCGCGCATCCGGCCGCTCCAACCCGGGCAGGGTGTCAGGACGCTTTTACGAATCCCGATTCCCCATTCCCGACTCCCGAACTACGGCAACGTCAGCGCGATCGGGTTCGCCTTCATGCTGGCGCTGATCGCCGGGAACGGGTCCACGCCGGACATGGTGATGACGTCGTTGATCGACACCACGTCGCAGTTGATGGTGCTGTCGTTGACGCACATGTAGGCGGCCGCGCCGTTGCCCGGTTCGTACACCGCCTTCCACACGTAGTTCGGGACCTGCACGTTGTCGGCGCCGATGCTGCTGCGCGTGCCGCTGTCGAAGGCCGGGCCGGTGACCACGTAGACCTCGCCGCGCTGCTTGGCCAGCTGACGCACCTGCTCTTCGATCCGCGCCCACTCGCCGGTGTTGAGCTTGTGGTCCTGCGGGACCACGTTGGCCATCGAGAAGGTTTCCTTCTCCGAGTTGGTGGTCGAGGCATCGCCGGCCGGGGTCATGTGGCCGCGGTCGAAGCCGGAGTTGGTGTAGTCCGAGGTGTGCGAGCGGTCGGCGGCCGGGATGCCGGTCTCGTCGTGGAAGGAACCGACGCGGCCGATCGATTCGGCGCCGGCGACCTGCTGGTCGGTCAGGTGCTCGGCCGAGTACAGCGGACCCTTGGTCACGCCCGAGGCCATCAGCACGTATTCGGTATGGCAGACCTCGGTGGTGCGGCTGGTGATCGACGCGTCGAGCGTCGGTGCCTTGCCGCCGGCGTAGAGCGTGGGGCAGCTGGTGGCGGCGCTGGCCGCCTGGGCGGCGAACAGCGCAAGCAGGGCAAGACAACCGCGCAGGGAGACGGACATTGCAGGAACCTCGGGGGTGGTCGATGGAGGTGAAGAAACTGGCCAGGTTCGATGTCCGTCAGGTGACCGCCGGATGTGCCGCAAATGGCAACTGCGCCGGCGGTCACGCTTGGCGGTAGACGCCGCGCGGGGGCGGTCAATCGCATGCGATAAGCGTTCTCATTTACAATGCGCGCCCGCCCTCTCCCCCCGCGCGCCGTGATCAAGACGCTGTTGTTCCAGTTGCACTGGCTGCTCGGCATCAGCGCCGGGCTGGTGCTGTCGGTGATGGGGCTGAGCGGGGCCACGCTCGCCTTCGAGGACGAGATCGTGCGCCTGGCCAATCCGCCGATGGCGGCCATCGCCGCGCGCCATGCCGCCGGCGAGCAGCCCTTGCCGCTGGCCGAACTGGCGCGGCGCCTGGATCTGGATGGCGCGCACCGCAGCAACCGGCTGCTGATCGACCCGACCGGCACGCGGCCGTCCGCGGTGCGCCTGCCCGGCCGCGACGGCGGCCGCCTGTATTTCGACCCCTACACCGGCGCGGTGCTGCCGGCGCCGCGCCTGGACGGGTTCTTCTCCTTCGTCGAAGACCTGCACCGGCGCCTGGCGGCGGGCGAGCGCGGCAAGGCGGTCACCGGCGCCTGCGCCATCGTGCTGATCTTCTTCTGCCTGTCCGGGTTGTACCTGCGCTGGCCGCGGCGCTGGTGGAGCTGGCGGACCTGGTGGGCGGTGGAGTGGAACCGGCAGGGGCGCAGCTTCCTGTGGAGCCTGCATTCGGTGATCGGCACCTGGTGCCTGCTGGTGTACCTGCTGATCGCCGCGACCGGGCTGTACTGGTCCTACGACTGGTACCGGCAGGGGCTGGTGTCGATGCTCGGCGGCGATGCCGCGCCCAAGGAGCAGGAGGGCGGCCGCGGCGGCAAACCGCCGGCGGTGGACTACGCGCGGCTGCAAGCGGCCCTGGCGAGCGTGCCCGCCGCGCAGCGCGCCTACCTGGACCTGCGCCTGCCCGGCCGCAGTGGCCAGCCGATCGTGGCCCGCTACCTGCCGCCCGACCCGGCGCACGGGCGCGCCTACGACAGCGTGGAGGTCGATCCGGCCAATGGCCGCATCCTGCGCCATCTGGAGTATCGCCAGCAGCCGCTGGGCCGGCGCCTGCTGACCAGCATGTTCGCGCTGCACAGCGGCAGCTTCTTCGGCCTGCCCGGGCGCGTGGCGATGCTGCTGGCGAGCCTGTGCATGTCGCTGTTCTTCGTCACCGGTTGGATGCTGTACCTGGACCGCCGGCGCAAGAAGCGCGCCTTGCGCGATGCGCGGCGCGCGCTGCCGGGGCTGGTCGGCGATGCCGCCGCCTCCTGGCTGGTGGGCTTCGCCAGCCAGAGCGGCCTGGCCGAGCGCCTGGCCTGGCAGACCGCCGCGCAGCTGCAGGCCGCCGGCCTGGCGGTGGACGTGCGCTCGCTGGCGCAGCTGGAGCTGGCGCACCTGCGCGGCGCCCAGCGCGCGCTGTTCGTGGTCAGCACCTTCGGCGACGGCGAACCGCCGGACGCGGCGCGCGGCTTCGTCCGGCGCGTGCTGCGCCAGGCGCAGGCCCTGCCGGACCTGCGCTACGCCATGCTCGGCCTGGGCGACCGCCAGTATCCGCAGTTCTGCGGCTTCTCCCGGGAAGTGCAGCAGTGGCTGGACGCGCAGGGCGCGCAGGCGCTGTTCCCGGCGCTGGAGGTGGACAACGCCGATCCGCAGGCGCTGGCGCAGTGGCAATGGCAACTGTCCGCGCTGACCGGCGTGGCGGCGTCGGCGCCGGTGCTGCAGGCGCCGGAACCGCTGGACTGGCGCCTGGCCGGCCGCGTCCTGCTCAATCCCGGCAGCGCCGGCGCGCCGGTGTGGCGCATCGACCTGACGCCGCCACCGCAGGCGCACTGGCATGCCGGCGACATCCTGGAAGTGCAGCCCTGCCACGCCGCCGACGCGGTCCGTGCGTGGCTCGCCGCGCAGGCGCTGGACGCCGAACGGACGGTGCACGCCGAGGGCGTGCGCCAGCCGCTGTGGCAGGCGCTGGCCACGCGCGCGTTGACGCCGCCGGCGCCGGGCGACGACCTGCAGGCCTGGTTGGATGCACTGCCGAACCTGCCGCTGCGCGAGTATTCGATCGCCTCGGTGCCGGCCGACGGCCTGTTGCAGCTGGTCGTGCGCCTGACCCTGCGCGACGATGGCAGCCCCGGCCTGGGCGCCGGCTGGCTGTGCCGGCACGCGCCGCTGGGCGCGGTGCTGCGGGCGCAGGTGCGGGCCAAC
This sequence comes from Xanthomonas sp. NCPPB 901, assembly GCF_056725085.1. Classification (NCBI taxonomy): domain Bacteria; kingdom Pseudomonadati; phylum Pseudomonadota; class Gammaproteobacteria; order Lysobacterales; family Lysobacteraceae; genus Xanthomonas; species Xanthomonas sp. NCPPB 901. The sequence goes on from NZ_CM161511.1 coordinate 399,829, forward strand.
CCGGGGTTCCGCCGGCATGGCGATGCGCCGTTGCTGCTGATCGGCAACGGCACCGGCATCGCCGGCCTGCGCAGCCTGCTGCGCGAGGCCGAGCAGGCCGGCGTGCATGGGCACTGGCTGCTGTTCGGCGAACGCAACGCCGCGCACGACGCCTTGTTCGGCGACGAACTGCGGGCCTGGCAGGCCGCCGGCCACCTGCAGCGCCTGGACCTGCTGTTCTCGCGCGACCAGGCGCACAAGCGCTATGTGCAGGACGGGCTGCGCGAGTCCGCCGACGCGGTGCGCGACTGGGTGGCGCGCGGCGCTACCGTGTATGTCTGCGGCAGCCTCGCGGGCATGGCGCGCGGCGTGGATGCGGCATTGCGCGAGATCCTCGGCGAGGACGCACTCGATGCGCTCAGCGCCGACGGGCGCTACCGGCGCGACGTGTACTGAGGCGCCGCGCCGATCGCAGCGCGATCAGGGGCCTTGCGTGCCTGCCTTGATCGCCGCTGCGCATCAGGTGCTGGGCTGCGGCCGGTGGAAGCCATTTCAGGGAGCCACTGATCCGGCCGCAATGCACGCGCGTAGGAGCGGCTTCAGCCGCGATGAGGCATTACAGGGAATGTATCGCGGCAGATCCCGCCAAAAGGGAACAGGAGCCGCTACGGCGGGGCGACGACGCGCCCCGTTGCGCTACGGTAAGGGAGGTGTTGGAGGCGCTGTTCGGTCGCGACAAGCGGACAGGCGCTGCGTCCAGGTGCCATGCGTCGGGACTGAAGTCCCTCCCACAACGGCCTTTGGGTACGCCCTTGCCGTGTGTGTCGGCATGGCAGCAGACCGGCGTCCCGAAGATGCCCGGTCGCGGTTGCAGAGCGGCGTGCCTGCACACGCAGCCGCACTCCCTTCGACAACCCGGCGCGACGGCGCTCCAGGGCTCGCGTGCCTCGCTTCGCCGCTCGTCGAACTTACATGCAATCGCCGCTGCCCGTGGCCGCCGGCGCCTTGATCCGGTACAGGTCGCGCTTGCCGGCCTTCGGTGCGCGCGCGCTCCCCGACAGCAGCAGTTCGCTGGGCTTGGACGCGTCCAGCACGGCGCCGGCGGTGTGGCCGTCGCTGCCGTTGAACGACAGCGCCAGCGGCTGCGGGTCCGCATAGCGGCCACCGGCGCATTGCGCCAGCAGCACCTGGCTGCTCGTGTTGCCATGGGCGCGGGCGAACAGCAGCGCATGGCCGTCGCCGAGCCAGGCGGCATCGGTCTCGTCGTCGGCGCTGTCGACCCCGGCCAGCGCCTGCGGTGCGGCGAATGCCTGGCCGTCCAGGCGTGCCACGAACAGGTCCAGGCCGCCGGCGCCGCCGTGGCCATCGCTGGCGAACAGCAGCCGCGTGCCGTCCAGCGACAGGGTCGGCGCGCGCTCGTTGCCCGGCGAATTCACCGCTGCGCCCAGGTTCTGCGGCGCGCCGTAGCGGCCGTCGGCCAGCACCGGCGCGCGGTACAGGTCGCTGCCGCCATGGCCGCCGGGGCGATCGGAGGCGAAGTACAGCCAGCGTCCGTCGGCGCTGAAGAACGGGTCGCTGTCCTGGTTCGGCGAGTTCACTGGCGCCGGCAGCGGTTGCGGGTCGCGCCAGCGCCCGTCGCGCATCTGCGCCTGCCACAGGTCGCCGCCGCCGGGCCCGCCGGCGCGGTCGGGACTGGCCCAGACGATGCGCTGGCCGTCGGCCGACACGCTGGCGCGGGTCTCGTCGGCGGCGGTCGACACCACGCCCATGCCCTCGATGCCGAATTCGGAAAGCGCGAACGCACACGGCACGCAGAGTAAACTCGCGGCCAGCGCGAGCGGCAGGGCAGGGGTCCGCATGAGGGATTCCATGGAATGTCGCCGCCAGTCTAAAACAACCAACGAGCGCTCCATGCCCAACTCCCGTTTTGCCGTGTTCGGCCATCCCGTCGCCCATTCGCTGTCGCCGCGCATCCACGCCGCCTTCGCCAAGCAGACCGGCATCGCCCTGCAGTACGAGGCGATCGATGTCCAGGCCGACGGGTTCGCCGCGGCGCTGGCCGCCTTCGCCGCCGCCGGCGGTACCGGCGCCAACGTGACCCTGCCGCTGAAGGAAGCCGCGTTCGCGCTCAGCCTGGTGCACAGCGAACGCGCGCGCTGCGCCGGTGCGGTCAACACGCTCAGCTACCGCGACGGCCAGTGGCACGGCGACAACACCGACGGCGCCGGCCTGGTGCGCGACCTGACCGGCCGCAACGGCCTGGACCTGCGCGGTCGCCGCGCGCTGCTGCTGGGCGCCGGCGGCGCCGCGCGCGGCGTGGCGCCGGCGCTGCTGGAGGCCGGCGTGCAGCAACTGGTGGTGGTCAACCGCTCGCCGGAACGGGCCGACGCGCTGGTCGACGTGCTGGGCGAGCCGGCGCGCGCGGTCTCGCGTTATTGGGAGGACCTGCGCGAACTGGGCGATTTCGAACTGATCGTCAACGCCACCACCATCGGCCGCGATCCGGCCGCCGGCTTCACCCTGCCGCTGTCGCTGATCAACAGCATGACCCTGGCGGTGGACCTGAACTACGGCGAGGTCGCGATCGCGTTCCTGGCGTGGGCGCGCGCGGCGCACTGCCGCGACACCGTGGACGGCCTGGGCATGCTGGTGGAGCAGGCGGCCGAAAGTTTCGAGGCATGGCATGGCGTGCGCCCGGACACCGATCCGGTCTATGCCGCGCTGCGCGAGCGCGATGCGGTGCTGGTCAGCGCCGACTGACCGCGACGTCTGCATCGAGAGGAACGACGGCATGGACAATGGAGTGGTGATGCAACTGTTGACGACCCTGCTGTTCCAGCTGCCGGTCGTGCTGGTGTACGTGATCGGCCTGGCGCTGCTGGCCACGCGCCGTCCCGGCCGGCCGCGCACGCTCGGCCTGTGCGGGTTGAGCATCATGCTGCTGGTGATGCTGCTGGGCACGGCGCTGTCGGTGTTGCCGATGTGGCTGATGTCGCGCGGTGCCAGCCTGTCCGAGTTCACGCTGTGGCTGGGCGTGCTGCGCACGGTCCTCAGCCTGATGTTGACGGTGGGCGTGCTGTTGGTGGTGCTGGCGCTGCGCTTCGCCCTGCCGCCGCGGATGGCGCCGCCGCACTGATGGACGCCGGCGGGCCTGGCCCAGGGAGGAGGCGATGCTGGCAGTGGGGCTGTACCCGTTGCTCGACGTGGGCGCGCTGACCGGCGTGCTCGGCCTGCTGGCGCGCCTGCTGCTGCCGCTGATCGCCCTGCTGCTGCTCCCGCGCCTGGCACCGGGCCGCGCGCGCACCCTGGCGCGGCTCGGGCTGACGGTGTTGCTGACGGGCGCGATCGTGCCGCGGCTGTTGGACGCGGTGCTGGGCTGGGTGGCACTGATGACCCCGCAGTTCCGTGGCTCCCATCCGGACGTCTACGCACTGGCGCAAGTGCTAGACGATGCGTTGTACGTGGTCGGCCTGGGGCTGCTGCTGCGCGCGCTGTGGTTGGCGCTGCCGCGCAAGGCCGCGTCGCCGGCGCCGTAACGCGGCGCATAGCGCCGTTCAGTTCCCGCGTTTCAGTCCCTGCGACGGGACGTGAGAAAATGCCGGGATGACCGAGTCCCCTTCGCCGTCGACGCCGCCCGCGTCCGGCCCGTCCCCGCGTCAGCTCACCGAACCGGTCAAGCTGGCGATCCGCGATGCCTACGCCAAGCTGCAGGCCAACACGCCGGGCTTTCGCGTGCGCCGCGCGCAGAGCCAGATGATCGGCGTGGTTTCGCGTGCGCTGGGCACCTCCGGCGGGGTGGGCGTGGCCGAAGCGCCCACCGGCGTCGGCAAGAGCCTGGGCTATCTGACCGCCGGCGTGCCGATCGCGCTGGCCAGCAAGAAAAAGCTGGTGATCAGCACCGGCACGGTGGCGCTGCAGTCGCAGCTGGTCGAGCGCGACATCCCGGCCTTCCTCAAGGCCACCGGGCTGGAGGCCACGGTGGCGTTGGCCAAGGGCCGCACCCGCTACCTGTGCACGCGCAACGTCGCCGAACTGCACGGCGAAGCCGCGCAGGACAGCATGTTCGAGGACGAGGCGCCGCTGTACGACCGCCCGCTGAGCCCGGCCGAGGCCGAACAGGCGCGGGCGCTGGCCAAGGCCTATGCCGACCGGACCTGGAACGGCGACCTGGACGCCGCGCCGGAGCCGGTGCCGCCGTCGTTGCGCGCGCGCATCACCACCAACGCCGCCGGCTGCGCCGGCCGCCGCTGCTCCTTCGCCGTGCAGTGCCCGGTGCTGAAGGCGCGCAGCGAGGTGCGCGATGCGCAGATCGTGGTCACCAACCACGCCCTGCTGCTGTCGGCGCTGTCGCTGGGCGACAGCGACAACGGCCAGCCGCTGATCGCGCCGCCGTCGGACATGCTGCTGGTACTCGACGAGGGCCACCATATCGCCGGCGTCGCCATCGACCAGGGCGCGGCCAACCTGCCGCTGGACGAGATGGCGCGGCGCACCGGCCGCCTGCAGGCGCTGGTCGGCGCCGCCTACCGGCTCGCCGACAAGGACCGCATCGGCAACCAGCTGCCCAACGAGGCGATCGAACTGGCCGCGCAGGTGGCCAAGGGCCTGAAGGCGTTCCGCGCCGAGATCGAACGGGTATGGGTGCCGGAGCCGGGCCAGGACGAACCGATGTGGCGCGCGCCCAACGGCCGCCTGCCCGAGGAATGGAAGCCGCTGATCGACGCGCAGGCGCAGGACACCGGGGCGCTGCTGAACTGGGTGCAGGCCGCGCACCAGATGGCGGCCAAGTCCAAGCAGGACGATGCGGCCAAGGAACGCCTGCAGCGCAACCTGGGCATGGCCCTGGAGATGGTCGAGCAGCAGTACGCGCTGTGGCTGGGCTGGCGCCGCGAGGACCAGGACGGGCAGCCGCCGATGGCGCGCTGGATCACCGCCTCGCGCGATGCCGACCTGGTCTGCCACTGCTCGCCGGTATCGGCCGCGCAGGTGCTGCGCTCGCTGCTGTGGAGCGAAGTGGACGCGGCGGTGCTGACCTCGGCCACGCTGACCGGCGGCGGCGATTTCCAGGCGCTGGCGATCGACAACGGCCTGCCCGCGCATGCCGAGATGGTGTCGCTGTCCTCGCCGTTCGACCTGCCGAACCAGGCCGAACTGATCGTGCCGGCGTTCCCGGTGGCGCCGGACGACCGCGAGGGCCACCCGCGCGAAGTGGCGCGCTACCTGGTGCGCGAGCTGGACTGGGGCAAGGGCTCGATCGTGCTGTTCACCTCGCGCTGGAAGATGCTCAAGGTGGCCGACCTGCTGCCGATCGCGCAGCGCAACCGCGTGCTGGTGCAGGGCGATGGCTCCAAGTCGCAGATGATCGGCGAGCACATGCGCCGCATCGCCGCCGGCGAAGGCTCGGTGCTGTTCGGCCTCAATTCCTTCGGCGAGGGCCTGGACCTGCCCGGCGAGGCCTGTACCACGGTGGTCATCACCCAGGTGCCGTTCGCGGTGCCGACCGACCCGCAGACCGCCACGCTCGGCGAATGGTTCGAAAGCCGCGGCCTCAACGCCTTCAACCTGATCGCGGTGCCACACGCGCTGCGCACCCTGACCCAGTTCGCCGGCCGCCTGATCCGCACCGCCGACGACCACGGCCGGGTGATCATTCTCGATTCGCGGCTGCTGACCAAGCGCTACGGCAAGCGCATCATCGACGCGCTGCCGCCGTTCAAGCGGGTGATCGGCTAGCGAATGTGACGTCCGTTGGCCTGACGATGTGACGCAGTTCGCCAGGCTGGCGTCGCCCTGACGGCAATTCCGTGCGTTGGCCGCCGCCGCGCGGACAGGCCGCGCGCGCTGGTCTAGTATCGCGGGCCACAGGGGGAGTATCACCATGCGAATCGCCAGACAGTGGGCGTTCGGAGCGGCGTTGTGCGTGCTGGCGGGCAGCATCGCGGCGCAACCGGCACCCGCACCGACAGAAGGCGCGGCGGCGGCAGCGCCGGCCAATCCGGCCTATCGCGCACAACTGTTGCAGTTGATCAGCGACGACGCGCAGGCCCGCGCCGACCTCAAGCGGGACTACACGCCGCAGCGGCTGCAGCACGACACCGTCTCGCTGCGCGCGTTCGCGCACGAGGTGCGGACGGCGCACAAGGAAAGCCAGGAGCGTCTGACCGAGCTGATCCAGCGCGAGGGGTTTCCCGATGCGCACGCCGTCGGGGCCGATGTGGCGCACGCGGCGTTCCTGATCGCCCAGCGCATCACCGAGCCGGGGTTCCGCGCCGACTTCCAGCGCGGCATCGATGCGGCCGTGCAGCGGCAGGCCTACAGTCGTGCCGACCAGACCCTGTTCGCCAATCGCAGCCGCGCGCTGAGCGCGAAGCGCTAGCCGCCGCCCCGCCATCATGGCGGGGCCAGGCAGGACAGTGGCGCTGCGCTGGCGCCGTTGCCGCAAGCCGGATGCACGCGCGCTGTCGCAGCGGCTTCAGCCGCGACGACGCGTTCCCGGCAAAGCCCGCCGCGGCTGATCCCGCAAAGGGGACGGGAGCCGCCTCCCGCAGCAAACTTCCCGAAGTGCTCTTCTGGCGCGCATCGCGCGCCTGTATCGCTGTAGGCGCATTGCACCACGCGCTGTGGCCACCATCGCCTTCGCATGCGTCTACATTTTGCGGTCGATCTGCATCCGCGTCGCCGTCGCGGGATGCTAAGTCTGCAGTGCGGCTGCTACGCATTGCGCGCTCTTCCAGCGCTCGCGGTCACAGTGCGCACGCGCGATTGGCTGCGTCGATGGCGGCGATCGTAAGGAACGAATGTTCAGCGCGACGCGCTGCCGCCATGCTGCAGCTCCCTTCACGCGAGCCGACGCCATGCGCCCTGGATCTGTCTTGTTGCTAGTCCTGTTGTCGCCTTCCCTGATCCTGTCGGCCAGCGCCGCGCAGTCCACGCTCACCCGCGACAACGGCGCGCCGGTGGGCGACAACCAGAACTCGCAGACCGCCGGGCCCAACGGCCCGACGCTGCTGCAGGACGTGCAACTGATCCAGAAGCTGCAGCGCTTCGACCGCGAGCGCATCCCCGAGCGCGTGGTGCACGCGCGCGGCACCGGCGTGCACGGCGAGTTCACCGCGACTGCCGACATCTCCGACTTGAGCAAGGCCAAGGTGTTCGCGCCGGGCACGACCACGCCGGTGTTCGTGCGCTTCTCCTCGGTGGTGCACGGCAACCATTCGCCGGAGACGCTGCGCGACCCGCACGGCTTCGCCACCAAGTTCTACACCAGCGAAGGCAACTGGGACCTGGTCGGCAACAACTTCCCGACCTTCTTCATCCGCGACGCGATCAAGTTCCCGGACATGGTGCATGCGTTCAAGCCGGACCCGCGCACCAATCTCGACGACGATGCGCGCCGCTTCGATTTCTTCTCGCATGTGCCCGAGGCCACCCGCACGCTGACCCTGCTGTACTCCAACGAAGGCACGCCGGCCGGCTACCGCTTCATGGACGGCAACGGCGTGCATGCCTACAAGCTGGTCAACGCGCAGGGCCAGGTGCACTACGTGAAGTTCCACTGGAAGAGCCTGCAGGGCCTGAAGAACCTGGATCCGCAGCAGGTGGTGGCGGTGCAGGGCAAGGACTACAGCCACCTGACCAACGACCTGGTCGGCGCGATCAAGCGCGGCGACTACCCGAAGTGGGACCTGTACATCCAGGTACTCGCGCCCGAGGACCTGGCCAAGTTCGACTTCGATCCGCTGGATGCCACCAAGATCTGGCCGGGCGTGCCCGAGCGCAAGATCGGGCAGATGGTGTTGAACAAGAACGTGGACAACTTCTTCCAGGAGACCGAGCAGGTGGCGATGGCGCCGGCCAACCTGGTGCCGGGCATCGAGCCGTCCGAAGACCGGCTGCTGCAGGGGCGCATCTTCTCCTACGCCGATACCCAGCTGTACCGCGTCGGCACCAATGGCCTGAGCCTGCCGGTGAACCGGCCGCGGGTGGCGGTCAACAACGGCAACCAGGACGGCGCGATGAACGCCGGCAGCACCAGCAGCGGCGTGAACTACGAGCCGAGCCGGCTCAGCCCGCGGCCGCAGGATCCGAACGCGCGCTACAGCCAGCTGCCGCTGTCCGGCACCACCCAGCAGGCCAAGATCGCCCGCGAGCAGAACTTCAAGCAGGCCGGCGAGCTGTTCCGCAGCTACAGCAAGAAGGAGCAGCAGGACCTGATCCAGAGCTTCGGCGAATCGCTGGCCGGCACCGACGATACGAGCAAGCACATCATGCTCTCGTTCCTGTACAAGGCCGACCCGGCCTATGGCAGCGGCGTGGCGCGGGTGGCCAAGGGCGACCTGGCGCGGGTCAAGCAACTGGCCGCGCAGTTGCAGGATTGATCCGTCCCACGCGCGGCGTGGCGGCGGTATCGCCGCGCCGTGCATCTTCTTGCGGAGACCACCTATGCGTCGTGTTGTTCTCTTTCTGCTCGGCCTGGCCGTGAGTGCCACGGCCGCCGCCGCACCGGCCGCGTCTGCGGCGCCGGATCCGGCCGCGGTGCAGGCGCAGTTGCGCAGTTACTTCTTCGATGCCGCGCGGCAGGGCCGCCAGGACATGCTGGCCGAGTTCATCCGGGCCCATTACGACCTCAACACCCGCGACGACAAGGGCTACACCGCGCTGATCCTGGCCGCCTACCACGGCCAGCAGGCGGCGGTGGAGCAGTTGCTGCGCGCCGGTGCCGACCCCTGCGCGCAGGACAAGCGCGGCAACACCGCGCTGATGGGCGCGATCTTTAAGGGCGAGTTGAGCATCGCCAAGCGGCTGATGCAGGCCGATTGCGCGCCGGACCAGCGCAATAACGCCGGGCAGACCGCGGCGATGTACGCGGCGCTGTTCCAGCGCACCGAGGTGCTGAAGGAACTCGCCGCCAAGGGCGCCGACCTGCAGGCCAAGGATGCGCAGGGCAACGACGTGGCCCGGCTGCAGCGCGGCGAGTTCGCGACCGCACCGGCGCGCTGAGCGGTCCCGGCCGGCCTCCGCGGCGGGTACGCGGCACGGCCATCGCGCTGCGCGTGGCATCGCAGGCCCCGGATCGGCGAAAATGCCCGGGTGGCCGGTCCCTCCGGCCCGCCGCGGTCCGTGCCGCCGCCGTCCCCGCCTTGGCAGACGGCGACGCCGCAGGGCCGCGTGCTGCCCTGTCGGCATCGTGCCGGCGCCCTGCCGCGGCTCGCCGTCGCCTACCCGGATCTGTCTTGAACGCCACTGCCCCTGTCTCTCCCGACGACCTGCCCCTGGCCGAGCGCCTGCGCATCGCCCTGGACCTGCTCGAGACCATCGCCGCCGACCGGCGCGTGCTCGATACCCTGCCGGAGGCCGAGCGGGTGCGCCTGCTGCAGGTGGTCGCCCAGGTCTTCAACCCTGAGCCCAAGGCGCGGCGCAAGCTGCTCAAGGAGCAGGCGCGCGAGCGCCACCAGGAGAAGGTGCGCAAGGCCGAGGAGTTGCTGGCGCAGACCGGCATCCGCGCGCTGCGCCGCAAGCCGGTGTTCAGTACGCCGAACTATTTTCCGCCGCACGCGCCGGAAGCGCTGACCCACGCGCAGGCCGCGGCCGAGGCGCCGGCGGCGCATTCGCCCGAGCTGCGCCACTGCTACGTGTGCAAGCAGAAGTACACCGAGTTGCACCACTTCTACGACCAGCTGTGCCCGCCCTGCGCCGAGTTGAACTACCTCAAGCGCACCGAGAGCGCGGACCTGCGCGGGCGCGTGGCGCTGCTCACCGGCGGCCGGGTCAAGATCGGCTACCAGGCCGGACTCAAGTTGCTGCGCGCCGGCGCCGAGCTGATCGTGACCACGCGCTTCCCGCGCGACTCGGCGGCGCGCTACGCGCAGGAGCCGGATTTCGCCGAGTGGGGTCATCGCCTGCAGGTGTACGGGCTGGACCTGCGCCACACGCCCAGCGTCGAGGCGTTCTGCAGCGAACTGCTGGCGACCCGCACGCGCCTGGATTTCATCGTCAACAACGCCTGCCAGACCGTGCGCCGGCCGCCGCAGTTCTACGCGCACATGCTGGCCGGCGAGACCGCCGCGCTGCACGACCTGCCCGAGCACGTGCGCCGGCTGGTGGGCCAGTACGAAGGGCTGCGCGGTCCCGACCTGCTGCCGGCGGCGGGCACCACGTTGCCGGCCGGCGCGGGCCCTTCGCGTGCCGGCGCCGATGGCCTGCTGCGCGCCGCGGAGCTGTCGCAGGTGCCGCTGCTGGCCGACGACCTGCTCGCGCAGCAGCACCTGTTCCCGGAAGGACGGCTGGACCAGGACCTGCAGCAGGTGGACCTGCGCGGGCGCAACTCCTGGCGCCTGCTGCTGGACGAAGTGTCCTCGGTGGAACTGCTGGAGACGCAATTGGTCAACGCGATCGCGCCGTTCGTCCTCAACGCGCGGCTCAAGCCGCTGATGCTGCGCACGCCCGAGCGCGACAAGCACATCGTCAACGTGTCGGCGATGGAAGGGCAGTTCTACCGCAACTTCAAGACCACCCGGCATCCGCACACCAACATGGCCAAGGCCGCGTTGAACATGATGACCCGCACCTCGGCGGCGGATTACCAGAACGACGGCATCCACATGAACAGCGTGGACACCGGCTGGGTCACCGACGAGGATCCGGCCGAGATCGCCGCGCGCAAGGTGCAGGAAGAGCGCTTCCACCCGCCGCTGGACATCGTCGACGGCGCCGCGCGCATCGTCGATCCGATCATCCACGGCTTCAACACCGGCGAACACGTGTGGGGGCAGTTCCTCAAGGACTACGCGCCGACTGACTGGTGAGGCGGCGCCTGGCCGGAACCGGGGGCGTGTGGTGCGCACAGACGGCGCCCGCTCCGCCTGCGTTCGCGTGCTAGTCGCGCTCGCGGGCAGTTGCCGTCGTGGCGGCGACGTCTTTGTCGCGGCCCCAGAACTCCACCAGGAGGGCCATCGTGGTCCACACGATCGGCGTCGGTTGCACGTGTCCGGCAGTGGGGCGTGGCCCTGGCGCATCGTGTCGATCGCCCTCGGCAGCGCCAAAGCCATCAGCAGGGTGTAGACCGCGCAGGCCACCCGGTGCCGGCTGCTGGAAACGAACAGGGTCGAGGTGACCACGCTGGCAAGCAGGGTCAGCGCCCCGCCGAACTGCCAGGCGTTGAGGCGTTCGGTACCGGTGTGCACCAGGCCCAGGACGGCGCCGAAGAACATGGTCAGGCCATGCGGTTGACCTGGTATTCGTCCCTGGTCATGCGGCCGAGGCCGATCTTGCCGGAAACGCTTCCTCCCTCGCGCAGGTGCGCGCCTTTCGCGTTGTCGCATCCTGGCCTCGCCATGCCCATCCGCTGGCCACATGCCTCCCCGCGTCGACTGTCGCGAAGCGCGCGCGTTCGTCGCCCGCCCGCCGCAAGCGATGCGTCCGCACGCCGGTCGCGCGCGACGCGTCCTGCGCTAGGCCAGGGTCTGCAATTCGCCGCGCGGGCCGGTCGGCGTCAGATACAGGTGGCCGAGGCTGATCGGCAGGCGGAAGCGGCGCGGTCCGGCGCTGCCGGGATTGAGGTAGAGCACGCCGTCGCGATGCTGCAGCGACGGCATGTGCGAGTGGCCGCTGATCACCACGTCCACGCCGTCGGCGACGCGCGCCAGCGTCTTCAGGTCGTGGCGCACGTGCAGGCGCACGCCGTCGATGTCCAGGTCCAGGGTTTCGGGCAGCGCCTGCGCCCACGGCGCGGTGTCGATGTTGCCGCGGATCGCATGCAGCGGCGCCAGTTCCCGCAGTGCGTCCAGCACGTCCGGTTTGCCGATGTCGCCGGCATGCACGATGGCGGCACAACCGCGCAAGGCCGCCAGCGCCTCGGGGCGCAGCAGGCCATGGGTATCGGCGATCACGCCGAGATGCAGCGGTCGAACGGGACGCATCGGTGGGGCTTCCTGGCGCGTGAGCAGCGCTCAGCGTACCCGTTCGGATGGGGTGCTGCCGTGGCGACCTGCGCGTGCGTGTCGGGTGCGCTGGAGGCGAATGCGCCCACGCACCGGGCGCATTCGCGCGGGGTGGATCAACGCTGGTATCGGCATGTGGGCGCACCGCCGACGCGCGTCGCGGTGCAGCGCGGCCTTGCACCAGCGCGCGTGCGCGCACCGCGCCATGGGACGGCCGCGCATTAACCCGCACGTAGCGGTGCGCACCGCCGTGGCAGCGTGCGCACGCGACGTGTTGTACCGTTGCGCGCGCCGCTTCCGATGTCGCACACCATCGCAAGGCGGCGCCTTTTCTTTTCCAGCAGACTTGGACCGATGGCCTCTTCCCCTACGCCCCCCGCCCCCGCCGATGCCGCCCCGCATGGCGCCGCCGCCGTGTTCCGCGTGGTCACCGGCAACTTCCTCGAGATGTACGACTTCATGGTCTATGGCTTCTATGCCACCGCCATCGGCCATGCGTTCTTCCCTTCGCACGACGCGTTCGCCTCGCTGATGCTGTCGCTGGCCACGTTCGGCGCCGGCTTCCTGATGCGGCCGATCGGCGCGCTGGTGCTCGGCGGTTACATCGACCGGCACGGGCGCCGCAAGGGCCTGATCCTGACCCTGGGGCTGATGTCGGCGGGCGTGCTGCTGATCGCCTTCGTCCCCGGCTACGCCACCATCGGCGTGCTGGCGCCGCTGCTCGTGCTGCTCGGCCGCCTGCTGCAGGGCTTCTCCGCCGGCGCCGAACTGGGCGGCGTGTCGGTGTATCTGGCCGAGATCGCCACGCCGGGCCGGCGCGGCTTCTACGTGGCCTGGCAGTCGGCCAGCCAGCAGGTGGCGGTGGTGTTCGCCGCCGCGCTCGGCGTGGCCCTGCACGCGCTGCTGCCCGACAGCGTGATGGACCGCTGGGGGTGGCGCGTGCCGTTCTTCATCGGCAGCCTGATCGTGCCGCTGATCTTCCTGATCCGCCGCTCGCTGCAGGAAACCCCCGAATTCGCCGCGCGCCACGCGCCGGACCTGGCCGGCATCGCGCGCTCGCTGCGCGCCAATGTCGGCTTGATCCTGGCCGGCGTGGGCATGGTGATGATGACCACCGTGTCGTTCTACCTGATCACCGCCTACATGCCGACCTACGGCCGCGCCGAGCTGCATCTGAGCGAGCTGGACAGCCTGGTGGTGACCGGTTGCATCGGCCTGTCGAATTTCGTGTGGCTGCCGGTGATGGGCGCCCTGAGCGACCGCATCGGCCGCAAGCCGCTGCTGGTGTTCGCCAGTGTGGCGATGCTGCTGACGGTGTGGCCGGCGCTGCAATGGCTGGTCGACGCGCCTTCGTTCGCGCGGCTGCTGCTGGTCGGCGAATGGCTGTCGCTGCTCTACGGCGCCTACAACGGCGCGATGGTGGTGGCGCTGACCGAGGTGATGCCGGCGGAGGTGCGCACCACCGGCTTCTCGTTGGCCTACAGCCTGGCCACCGCGACGATGGGCGGCTTCACCCCGGCGGTGTCCACCTGGCTGATCCACGCCACCCACAGCCGCGCCGCGCCGGCGCTGTGGCTGTCGCTGGCGGCGCTGATCGGCCTGGTCTGCACCTGGCTGCTGTTCCGCCGCCAGCGCGGCGGCGAGGCGCTCGGCGCCGCCTGATCGCGGCGCTGCGCCGACGCGGGGCGGGCCGGCGTCGGGATTGCTTGTCGTCGCCAGCGGCGCTCGCCTGCCGCAGGCCGCGGCAGGCGACGCATGTGCCCGCGCGCTGGCCCGGGATCAGCCCAGGTCCAGCGCGGCGGTCAGGTCGCCCGGCACCACGCCGCTGGCGGCGTGCATCGCCCGCTCGCGCTCGACCAGCCCCGGCAGCGGCTCCAGGCCGAAGCGGCGGGTGATGAAGCGCAGGATCGAGCCGGTGTCGTAGACGCTGTGGTCGACATGGCCGCGCTTGGCGTACGGCGACACCACCAGCGCCGGGATGCGCGAGCCCGGGCCCCAGCGGTCGGCCTTGGGCGGGGCCACGTGGTCCCACCAGCCGCCGTTCTCGTCGAAGGTGATGAACACGACGGTCTTGTCCCACAGCGGGCTGTTGCGCAGCGCGTCCACCACCATCGCGATGTGGCGATCGCCGGCGGCCACGTCGGAATAGCCGGCGTGCATGTTGAGGTTGCCCTGCGGCTTGTAGAACGTCACCGGCGGCAGCGCGCCGGCCTGCACGTCGGCGAGGAAGCGGTTGCCGGGGGCGCTGTCGCCCAGGCCGCCGTCGCGCAGCCGGCGCGCGCGCGCCGGCGTGCCCGGGGCGAGGTTGGCGAAGTAGTTGAACGGCTGGTGGTGGATCTGGAAGTTGGGGCTGGTCGGGAACTCGCTGGTGTCGCCGGTGTCGCCCTTGCCCTGCACCGCCAGCGCCCAGCCGCCGGCGTACCAGGCCCAGTCCACGCCCTTGGCGTCGAGCGCGTCGCCGATGTGGCGGTGGGTCTGCGGCGGCAGCGTGTTGGGGCTGTTGGGGTCGGCGTAGTCCGGGCGCGTGGGGTCCTGGCTGGTGCTGGGCTGGAACGGCGGGCTGAGCGTGTTGATGGCCCAGAAATCCGGGGTCAGCGCGCCGTTGCGCACGAAGCGCGGCCGGCCGTTAAGCGCGGTGCCCGGCGAATCGTCCTGCACCGCCAGCCGGATCTCGTCGGGGCGGTCGCTGGCCAGCACGCTGATCTGCGTCCGCGCCGGGCTGCTGTCGGCCTTGGGGTAGTACGGCGCCTGCGCGGCGATCAGGTACTGGTGGTTGAGGAACGAGCCGCCGAACGCGCCCATGAAGAAGTTGTCGCAGAGCGTGTACTCGCGGGCCAGGCTCCACAGCCGCAGCGTGGCCGGCGCATCGCCGTAGTGGCCCATCACCAGGCCGCCGGCGTCGCTCCACGCGGCGAAGCCGTCGTTGCGGCCGCCGTTGATCTGCATCTGGTTCTCGTAGAAGCGATGCACCAGGTCGCGGGTCACGATGCCGTGCGGCAGCGGCTGCCCGTCGGGCGTGCGCAGCGGGAACGGCGCGTTGGGCAGCGGCCCGATCGCGTCCTCGCCGATCTTGTAGCGGCGGTGCGCCACCACCTGCTCGTCCGGCGCCAGCCCGCCCCAGATCGGCGGCAGGATGTCGAGCACGCTGCCGTCGCGGTCCAGCTGCCGCGCCTGCGCCGGCGTCACCTTGGACAGCGGCTGCTGCAGCCCGGGGAACTCGGGGAACAGGTTGTTGAAGCTGCGGTTCTCGGCGTAGATCACCACCACGTGTTCGATCTTCTCGCGCAACTGGCGGTCCAGCGCGGTCGCCGACAACGTGCGCGGCGCCGCGCGCTTGGAGGCTTCTGTACGCGCCTCGGCGGGGCCACCGATCGCCAGGGCGCTGCCGGCTAGTGCCAGGCCGCCCAGTAGGCGCCGGCGTTGCGGGTTTTCGGGGGTGGTGTCGGTGTCGGCGGGCGTGGTGGACGCAGGATCCTGGGGCGGCTTCTTCACGGGTCATCGGTGGCGAGGGAAAGGCACCCGCCAGTGTGGGCCGCGTGAATGACAAGTCAAAGCCAGTCGGTCCCACTCCGGGACCCGCGTTCAGCGACCGTATCGCAGGCCGCGTTTCCGGAACTGCGGATGACGCTGCGGCAGGCGGCGCCCCGCGCTCGACCTCAGCGGGGCGCTCGCACGCTGCCGGATGCCTGCTTGCACAGCGCCGCATAGATGCCCGAGATGCCCGAATCGTCGCGTGCCGCCGCCGCTCCGCCGGCGGCGCTCAGCGCCGGGCCACGCCGCGCCCAGACGCGCGGTCAGCGCCGTCAGTTGCGTCTAGAACCGGTGCTGCATGCGGCGATCTGCTCGGCATCGTGCCCGAGCCAGGCGTGGCCCCTGTCGCTGTACATGGCGGCACCGTGCAAGGTCTCGACCAGGTCGCGCTGCGGGTCCTGCGGATCGGTCGGCAGCGTGGCGTCCGACCGGGGCGGATCGCCCCACCTGTCACGCCGGCTTTCCGGACCCTTCGGCGCCCTCGGCATCGCCCAGCGCGTGCTGCACGTACAGGCGCTTGACCAGCACGAAGAGCACCACGGTGAGCGGTGCCGCCAGCACCACGCCCATCGGCCCGAACAGCACGCCGATGCCGAACAGCGAGAACAGCAGCAGGGCCGGCGGCAGGTCCACCGCCCGCGCCTGGATTAGCGGCTGCAGCACGTGGCCCTCGAGTTGCTGCAGCACCACGAACAGCAGCAGCGCGCCCAGCGCCACCTGCGGGCTGACGGTGAAGCCCAGCAGGATCGCCGGGACCGCGGCCACGATCGGGCCGACGATGGGGATGAAATCCAGCAGCGCGGTCAACAGGCCGATGCCCAGCGCCACCGGCACGCCCAGCAGCCACAGGCCGATCCCGGTCAGGGTGCCGATCACCGCCATCGCCAGCAGCTGCCCGGTCAGCCATGCGCGCAGCGCCTGGCCGCTGGCGGTCAGCGCCTCGTCGGCGACGCCGCGTCGGTCGCGCGGCAGCAGGTGCAGCAGGCCGTGCCGATACAGCTTCGGCTGCGCGGCCAGGTACAGGCCGCCGACCATCATCAGCACCGCGTCGGTGACGCCGCCGCCGGCCGACAGCACGATGGCGCCGGCATGCGTGGCCAGGGTCGAGGCGCCGTCGCGCAACTGGTCGGGGATGCGCTCGATCTGCGGTCCCAGCGGGCCGGACTGCAGCCAGGCATGGAACTTGTTCCAGGCCGCCGGCAAGGTGGCGCGGAAGGTGTCGATCTGCGCGGCGACCTCGGCGCCGAACAACAGCACGATCGCCGACAGCGCCAGCACCAGCAGCAGGATCACCAACGCCAGCGCCGCCCACTCCGGCAGCGGCAACCACTTGCGCAACAGCGTCGCCAGCCCGTGCAGCAGCACGCCCACCACCACCGCACCGAACACGATCAGCAGCAGTTCCGACAACTGCCAGGCCAGCAGCGCCAGCGCGCCCAATGCCATCACGACCAGGACCCGCGCCGTGAACGCGCGCAGGGGTGAGGGGGAACCGGGGAGCGAGGTAGTCATCGGCGGGCGGATTCCGATCAGGACAATGAGCGCGGACAGTAGTGGCAGGGCGGTGCAGGGCGAGCGAAGACCGCGCGCCGCCCGTCGGCAGCGTACACTCACCGGTCGCTGCGCATGGGCGATGCCGGCGGGCGCCAGGCGGCGCGGCGGGTTTCGGCGGTCGTTGGCGGGGCGTCCGGTCGCTCCGGCCCGGCGCTGGCGCTACTGCCCCGCGGGCGGCTGCCAGAGTTCCACCTTGTTGCCTTCCGGGTCGATGACCCAGGCGAATGCGCCGTACTCGGATTCGTCGATGCGGTCCAGCACGTGGCAGCCCTCCTCGCGCAGCGCCGCGACCAGGGCATGCAGATCGTGCACCCGGTAATTGATCATGAAGGGGGCGGTGCCGGGCGCGAAGTGCGGCTCCTGCGCCGCCGCGCCGATCGACCACACGGTGGAACCGGCCACCGGCGCGACGCTGGCGTCGCTCCAGGCGAAGGCGGTGCCGCCCCAGGCCTGCACGTCGATGCCGAGGTGCCGCTGGTACCAGGCCTGCAGTGCGGCCGGATCCTGTGCCTTGAAGAAGATGCCGCCGATCCCGGTGACGCGTTTCATGGAGCCTCCCCTGATCCGATGGTGGGCTGGCCGGGCAGCGGCTCGTAACCGTCGCCGCGGCCGCTCAGCCAGCGCAGTCTACGCTTGCCGGCCTCGCCCAGTACGCGGCGGCGGCCAGTAGCAGCGGGTGCCGCAGGTCCGCATCGGTCATCGTCCGCGCGCGTCCGCCTACCTCGATGCTCAGGACATGCGCCTGGTCCGCCTCGTCGTCGTAGCCGCGCGCCAGCAGCAGATCGCGGCCGTCGCTGAAGCGGTAGAGGGTGTAGGCGTAGTAATAGCCGTCTTCGTCGTCCGGCTCGCTGGCGTCCACGTGGTGGGTGATGTCGACGTGCATGCGGGATGGGCGGCGTTGAGAAACTAACCGTACTGCGTGGTTGGCGTATCAGGCAGGCGGTCGAGAGGACGGAAAGGCAGGACAGCGCACAACCCTGGGCCGCTGCTTCACCCGATTTGCGGACAGAACTGCTGACCGTGCTGGTGCCAGGCCTTGATGGCCAGTGTGACGCGCTGGCGGGTCTCCCTATCCACTTTGCGTCCAAGATACGGCGAGCGGCTGTTGAGCACGCCCGGCGCGGTCCACTGCACCTGTTCGGCGAGCTGTGCGATGAAATCATGTCCGAGTGCACGAAACTGTGCGGCTTCCTCCTCGTTCAACACCATGGTCCACTCGTAGCCGACGGGGCCATGGCTGCAGTTGACGTCGAGCAAGAGCGTGTCGTCGTCGCGCAGGAGAAACCAGGCATGAGGAGCGTGATCCACTACCTGCATGCGAGGCCTACGTTGCAAGCGAACTCGATGTGGCGCCTCTGAGCCTGGGCCATCGCAGCACCCATGCCGGTTACGTCGACGGCTTGTTCTTGCTGTACACGATCTTCTTGGTACCGGCTTGGCAGCTGCCAATGACCTTGCGATCCTTGATGTCGGCGTTGTCGACGATCTCAAGCGTGTAGTCCTTGACGCCGTGGGCATCGAGTTTCGCGGTGAGCTCGGCCTTCAACTCTTCGCAGTATCTGCCGGCTGCCAAAACAGGAGAAGAAACAACGGCGAGCAGGAGGAACATGATGGCCTGTTTCATGGTCGTACCAATGTCGAGGAGAGGGACGGGGCTCTGAGAAAGACGGCGACCGGTGCGGCGGGCTTTGGGAATGGAGCCGATCGGTCCGACCACCGGAGGGAACCCGGCAGTCGAGCCGAGTGTAGCAAGTGGCCGACCGCGTCAAGCACCACGACCGTCGCACGCCGCCGACACCGGCAAGAAAAGTGCAAGCGACGCCGCGTTCTGGACGCTTCACATCAGGGGTCGACCTAGACGCCCGCGTCGTACATCAGCCGCATGGTGTAGTTGAGCTGCAACGTCTGGTTGGGGCCGCAGGCGATCTCCGTGGCCTTTTCCGAGGTTCCCGGCGGTGAGACCAGGATCGACGAGCCCGATCTGAGCGGGTCGAACAGGCTGTACCGGTAGCCGGCATTGCTGAATTCGATCGAGGCGTTGCCGTTCGGGAACGTGTTGTAGGTGAACAGCCCCGCCGGCGGCGTCTTCTCCGCCGGATATTGCAGGACCAGCTTGCCCGCCTCCGATGCCCGGTACTGCAGGTAGCCACTCGTCCGGTTCACCACTTTCGACGAACACAGCGAAAACACCCGCTTGCGCGTTTGGCACGTCCATAGTGTGAGTTCCACTTTGTCGCAGAGCGGGCTGTGTTGGTATTCGCTCTCTGAGTCCTTCAGCGCCGCCCGGGTGATGGACGGAAGCGGTTCGGATGCTCGCGCTGCAGGAGGTAACAGGGCTACCGAGCAGGCTGCCATGACGATCTTCATCCATATTTTCATCATCTTTTCCACCTGATCATGTTCCTGGCGGGAGGCGGGTGCATGCGATGGCCGCAACTATTGCAGTCTGCGTTGATCGGCAGAGCGCCGAAACAGCCAGCCAACGAGCAAGCCGCAGCCTGTGGAAGCGAGCAGCTGCAGCCATCCCAGAATGACGAACATGGTCGGCACCTCCCCCAGGTCTGGTGGCAACAGCGCCGCGACTACATCTGCTACGGCGGCGTAGACGGGCGCGCACGCTCGGCGAAAAGGATGTAGAGCAACCGTGTGTCCCAAGCGACCTGCCAACTGAGTTCAGCCTCGTCGCGAAGCGGCGTTGGCTTGGATGAACTGTTAGAAACCACTGCGAGGAACTCAAGAAAAAACCTCAATGAGTTCTACTGCCTGCGAGCCTTCAACATGCCAGATCTTCGCAAAATTCAGCACGTCTTCTATCGGCTCGTTCGGATGACTGGTTGTTGTGATGTCATGGGCAAAATTGCGATCTGGGTCAGTGAGTAGCAAGTCAAAAATAAACTCCCAGTTCTCGCAATCCGTCCCTGTCGCGCAAAAGAGATCAATCTTTCGGTCGATCAGACTTAGCAACAGCGACTCGTGATGCGCCGAATACGGCACGGAACTTACGAGTACGACTTTCAAAGCGCCGGCTGCATTCATTGGGTGGAGGAAATGCCTGAGTTAATCTGCGCCGCGAAGCAACATCGACTTGGACGAACTGCTAGATGGCTGGTTAATTGACAAAAACTGCCGTGACATTTGCCGCCGAAAGCTCTTGAACAAGCTTGGTGGGATCTAGGCGAGTCCTTCCGGACGGCGAGGCGGAGCTCGGTCGACGACTAGAGGAGAGCTTCGATGATGCTCTCGGCTTCCAGTACCCCGAAGCCGGAGTTGCGAAGCGCTTGGACAACATCGCCTAGGGTGTCCTCATATCGTAGTCGAAACTTCCAGGTTGCCTGACTCATGTGTCGAGAGCTCTCTTCTTGCTGCGGCCATGGATTCAGCTAGCCATCTCCCTCGCCCGTAGCCGTCCCGCGTAGGGTGCAACAATCGAGAGGGCGATACAGAGGACCAGCCATATCCAAGGGGACTCCAGCTCTTGGAGGTTGCCAATAACCTGAACTTTGTTTGGCCCATCTTTTCGATACAGAACCGGAAGCCCCTGATCTGAAGATGCCTGCTTGTATTGATCGGACTTTAGGTGCGCGTGAGAACTAAGGGTCTCGCCAGACTCAAGTTTCAGGAGTACCGCGTGGCCGTACTTTCGCTGATCTGACGCCGCTCTTATTTCATCTTTCGGGCTGTCGCCTACGGGTTGGGGCAAGAGGATCAGCCTGGCGGGTGCAGACGACAGGCGGTACTGGAACCAAGGCACTACGTTGCTGACAAACACAACGAATGTCGAAGCGGCCATCAGGTACAGCACGACAACAAACAATAGACGTTGAAATCTCATGTCGAAGACTGGGTCAAGTGGGGCGTATGGTGGGATCAGTGAGGCCTGACATCGGATCAAGCCGCGCTGCGAAGCGGCGTCGGGTCGAGAACATTGTTGGCGCGCACCCACTTTCCATGCTGCGCGAAGGCTACGGCGCCAAAGGCGAACTCGATGGCCGCCCCCACGGCAACCACGAAGACCGCGGGCGCGCGACACAACGCCAAGACAATTGCGCTCGCAGCGAGCGCCAGACCCAATGCCCAGTAGAGCCGCATGCCATACACAGATGCAAACACCAGGTAGCGGCCCCCGATGACGAGCAGCATGCCCAAGAAGAACCAAGCCGGCTGACGGAGGCCCAGCCCGTACGCGAGCGGCAAGCTGAAGATGAGCCAGAACGTGCTCGCTCCCGCAAGTTGACCGAGCGGATTGCCTTTGCTGTGTGCGCCAGAGGCTCCAAGAAGCTTGCACAGCAGCACGCTGACCGGATAGATCAACATGCCGCCAATAAGCAGCGCCCAGATAGCGCGCTCCGGCGAGACGAACGCCGCAAAAGCAGTGGCGATTGCCCAGGCCATCGCCGATGCCACGATCCCAGTAGCGCCGCTCAAGTAGCCGCGACGCATGTCCCCCTGCGCTTCCCTCATCGTCATTTCCATCGAGACCCCTGCTCGCTGTTGTGCATGCTAACGCCTGAGTTACGCCGCGCCGCGAAGCGGCGTCGGCTTGACCGAATGGTTAGACGGCGCTGCCAGGCGGCGGTAAAGCATGGCCCGTGCTCCCCAGCACTGCCTCCGAACGCCGAGCATGCCACAGATCGCGGTCTTGGGGCTTGCCCGAGGTGCTGGCCGCTGGATGTGACAGAGACCGAAGGCAATGAGCGCAGTGGGGCAACGAAGCCGGACGACGAGGCGGCGGGCTA
The DNA here is from genome assembly GCF_056725085.1 of Xanthomonas sp. NCPPB 901. Taxonomy (NCBI): domain Bacteria; kingdom Pseudomonadati; phylum Pseudomonadota; class Gammaproteobacteria; order Lysobacterales; family Lysobacteraceae; genus Xanthomonas; species Xanthomonas sp. NCPPB 901. The sequence goes on from NZ_CM161511.1 coordinate 421,568, forward strand.
TCCGATGGCTGGAGACGAGTGGAATGCGTCCAAGAGCCGAGCGTCGAAGCGTCAAGCAACTTGCCAAACGCGGAAGCCGCGCCGCACGTACAGCACTATCGCATGATGTTGCAATTTGCCGTGCCGCAAAGCGGTATCGGCTTGAACGATTATTAGGCCTAAAAGCCAAGATGCAGGTCGCCAATTACGCTATCCAAGACCGTTGTCTAAAAGTCCTGGAGTTTTTGCCGCTTCACCGAGTCCAAGTCGGACCATTGACCACCCTCAGAAAGACGTTTGCCGGTTGCGTAAGAGTCCTTCCAGATCGTTTGGCAACCGGAATCACCCGTAAATCCTTGGCGATCAACAATTCGGGCCGCAACCGAACCGACAAACACTTTGTCTGCACCGAGAGCTAGCCCGGTGATCTCGCAGTAGGTGTAGTCAGGCGATGCGAAAGCGGAGGCCGGCAGCAAAAAAGTTCAGCTAGCAAAAGTCGTATTGATCTTTCCTGCCTGTAGGCCTAATGCGCTAGTTGAGGGGCGCCGGAGCAGCGAATCCGCAGAGGGCGCCTCTCGGCAGCGCCGGTAAGCGGTCGCTCTTGAGCGGCTGGTTAGACGGCTGGTCGAATGCCAAGGGGCTTTGACGGATGCTGAGCATTGCGGTTTCTATGCGAAGAGGAAGCATGCCGGCCGCTAGGCTAAGCATAGAGCACATCTGACGCGGCCTTGGGATACTTGATGGCCATTTCATCGAGGCACAACTTCATTAGCTCCGCATCTCGCGGGAGTTTGGTCTCTAGTTCTCTCCAACCTTTCAGTCGAAGTGTCTCAGGCATTTTTACGAGCCCGGTGATTGAATCCCAGAAGGCGTCCCAGTTACGGCCATACCATCCGGGAAACCCTAAAGACTCGCTGAGCAAGGCATGAAGCTCTGCGGCTGATTCAACAGCCGCCAAATTCACCTCGATGAGCTTGATGCGATCCATGTGCTAGCCGCCCAACTACTATTAGACCGCCTAAAAGCGGTGATGGGCCAAGTATCCACCAACGCCAGAAGTCTGCAAAGAGAGGAATTCTTATTTCACATCAATGACTTGTCGGATGGCGGTCGCGGTTGCGGGAGTCGATGCTGGCTGCCTTGTCCGACGTTCGAGCTGGCGTGTGAGTTACACCCATGAGGGTGAAGGGATAACGGCACATCCATCGCCGCAGTTGCTGGAGTAGGTGTACCGCCGGTCGCGGCGTAGGCATGACAGCCTGCGCATCGCCCAAGCATAGGTTGGCCGGATACGACGCTTCATCCCGGCCAACGGCAAACAGCACCCAGCGCGGATGGGGCCGGCCGAGCAGATCCATACGCATGTGCTAGGGCGTGGGCGTCTGAGGCGTGCAGTCCGCTGATGGGTTGGACACCGGCAGCGAGTGACGCCAGCATCAAGAAAGCAACCCAGCTGTGGGCGTTTGTGTTCCCGCGTCGGGACTGAAGTCCCTCCTACAGTGCAATGCCAGGGCGCCATGAAGACCGGGGGAATCCGCGGTCTTCATGGCAACGCCTCAGCCGTCCAGCAGCGCCTTGTCGCGCACCGCCCCCTTATCCGCGCTGGTCGCCAGCAGCGCGTACGCCTTCAATGCGGTACTGACCTTGCGCGGGCGCGGGTCGGCCGGTTTCCAGCCGCGGGCGTCCTGTTCGGCGCGACGCGAGGCCAGTTCTGCCTCGGAGACCAGCAGGTCGATGCGGCGCTGGGGGATGTCGATGCGGATGCGGTCGCCGTCGCGGACCAGGCCGATGGCGCCGCCGGCCGCGGCCTCGGGCGAGGCGTGGCCGATCGACAGGCCGGAGGTGCCGCCGGAGAAGCGGCCGTCGGTGAGCAGGGCGCACTGTTTGCCCAGGCCCTTGGACTTCAGATACGAGGTCGGATACAGCATTTCCTGCATGCCGGGGCCGCCCTTGGGGCCTTCGTAGCGGATCACCACCACGTCGCCGGCCTTGACGTCGTCGGCGAGGATGCCCTTGACCGCGGCGTCCTGGCTCTCGAACACCTTGGCGTTGCCCTCGAACACGTGGATGGATTCGTCCACGCCGGCGGTCTTCACCACGCAGCCGTCCTCGGCAATATTGCCGTACAGCACCGCCAGGCCGCCTTCCTGCGAGTAGGCGTGGGCGACGTCGCGGATGCAGCCGGTGGCGCGGTCGGCGTCCAGGCTCGGCCAGCGCGTGGCCTGGCTGAAGGCGACCTGGGTGGGGATGCCGGCCGGCCCGGCCTTGTAGAAGGTCTGCACCGCGGCGTCGTCGCTCTGGGTGATGTCCCACTGCGCGATCGCGTCGGCCAGGCTGCGGCTGTGCACGGTGGCCTGGTCGGTGTGCAGCAGGCCGCCGCGCGCCAGTTCGCCGAGGATGGCGACGATGCCGCCGGCGCGGTGCACGTCCTCGATGTGGTACTTCTGCGTGTTCGGCGCCACCTTGCACAGCTGCGGCACGCGCCGCGACAGGCGGTCGATGTCGCGCAGGGTGAACGGCACTTCGGCCTCCTGCGCGGCGGCGAGCAGGTGCAGGATGGTGTTGGTGGAGCCGCCCATCGCGATGTCCAGGGTCATCGCGTTCTCGAACGCCTCGAAGGTGGCGATGCCGCGCGGCAACGCGCGCGGGTCTTCGGCGCCGTACCAGCGGTGGCACAGTTCCACCGCGGTACGGCCGGCCTTGAGGAACAGTTGCTCGCGGTCGGCATGGGTGGCGACCACGGTGCCGTTGCCGGGCAGGGACAGGCCCAGCGCTTCGGTCAGGCAGTTCATCGAGTTGGCGGTGAACATGCCCGAGCAGGAGCCGCAGGTGGGGCAGGCGCTGCGCTCGAACGCGGCGACCTTCTCGTCGGAGGCGGTGGGATCGGCGGCGATCACCATCGCGTCGATCAGGTCCAGGTTGTGGTCGGCGAGCTTGGTCTTGCCGGCTTCCATCGGCCCGCCGGAGACGAACACGGTGGGGATGTTCAGGCGCAGCGCGGCCATCAGCATGCCGGGGGTGATCTTGTCGCAGTTGGAGATGCACACCAGCGCGTCGGCGCAGTGCGCGTTGACCATGTACTCGACCGAGTCGGCGATGATCTCGCGGCTTGGCAGCGAGTACAGCATGCCGTCGTGGCCCATGGCGATGCCGTCGTCCACGGCGATGGTGTCGAACTCCTTGGCCACGCCGCCGACGCGCTCGATCTCGCGCGCGACCAGTTGCCCGAGGTCCTTCAGGTGCACGTGGCCGGGCACGAACTGGGTGAAGGAATTGGCGATGGCGATGATCGGCTTGTGGAAGTCGGCGTCCTGCATGCCGGTGGCGCGCCACAGCGCGCGGGCGCCGGCCATGTTGCGGCCGTGGGTGGAGGTCTTGGAGCGATAGTCGGGCATGGGAGCAGCGAACGTGCGGGCGGGGAGGCTGGCGATGGTGGCGCGATCGGATCGTTGCTGCTGCAACCGTCCTGGACGCCCACCGGTGGGCCGGCCACGTTAGCACGCGCGTCGGCGCCGCCGCGCGCCGGCCAGGACTGCGGAATGCGTCGCAGAATCGCCCCCCGCCGCTTGGCAGACTGCCCAGGCCGGTGCGTCAGGGGGCGTAGGCCCGGCTCGCCCATCATGACCACAGGAGGTGTCCATGCTCCGGCATGTGCGTTCGTCGTCTTCCGTTGTTTCCTCCCCCGCCCCGTCCCTTATGACCACCCCGGCCGATCCGGGCCGCCGCAACGTCCTGCGTGCCGGTGTCGGCATCGCTGCCGGCGCCGCGCTGTGGGGCCTCGGCGGCCAGGCCCGCGCCGCGGGTACGCTGCCGTTCGCCGGCCTCAACCTGTCCGGGCTGGCGTCCAACAACTTCGTGGACAACGCGGTCATCGACCGGCACTACCGCGACATCCGCGACCAGCACATCGCCGCCGCCGGTGCCTGTCCGCTGTTCCGCCTGCCTACCACCGCCGCACGCTTCAGCACCGGCCAGGGCATGCCGCTCAACGCCACGTACTGCGACCAGGTCGAGAAAGTGCTGGACCGGCTCGCGCTGCGCGGCAAGGTGGCGATCCTGGAGTTGCACGACTACATGCGCCTGCCGATCAAGGTCGCGAGCAAGTCCGGTTACCGGCGCGATGGTTCCGGGCAGTTGATCGGGCCGGACGGACGCGCGGTCACCGATCCCGCCGACCAATCGGTGTGGAACGGCACCTACCGCAAAGGCAATTTCCTGTACCTGGCCTACTTCGACCCGGCCGACACCCTGCTCAAGCTCTACGAGTACCGCGTGATCGGCACGCCCGGCTGCACGCTGTACAACGCCGCCGGCCTGCCGGATCTGTGGAGCCGCATCGTGCAGCGCTTCCGCTCGCATCCGGCGATCTTCGGCTGGGGCCTGATGAACGAGCCCTACGAAGGGCCGGAGTACAACGCCGACGGCAGCAAGCTGGTGATGGCCGATCACTGGCTGCGCACCGCCACCGCCACTTCGGCGCGCATCTTCGACTTCGACCGGTCGCATTACGTGTTCGTCTGCGGCAATCAGTACGCCAGCGCGCGCCTGTGGGACCAGGTATCCAACAACCTGGACACGATCCCCGACCCGTACGACCGCATCGTCTATGAGGCGCACAACTACCTCGACAACGAGGGCCAGGGCGGCGGCAACTGGACCAATCCCAATGAATCCGTTGCGCCGGACACCGGCATCAAGATGGTCACGCCGTTCATCGACTGGCTGGGACGCAGAGGCAAGCGCGGCTTTCTCGGCGAGCACGGCTATCCGGCGGGCAACGCCAGCGCGGAATTGGCGACCAAGCGCATGCTCGCGCACCTGCAGGCCAACAACATCCTCAGCACGCAATGGTGCTTCGGCCCCGGCTGGCCGGACAACGACGTGCTGGGCATGAGCCGCGACGTGGGCATGGACATCCAGGTCAAATCCAACATCGCCGCGGTGCAGCCGTACTTCGACGCGCGCCTGTCCAGCTACGTGCCGCCGCCGCCGGCGAGCTGACGCGTCGCGGCCGGCAACGGTGGCGCCCGAACGCCGGCCGCGGGTTTCCGCGGCCGGCGGAACCGGGCATCATCGGGGCTGGACTCAGGAAGACGTTGCCATGAAAAGGTCGAAGACGACTGCCTTGTTGCTGATGAGCGCCGCGCCGCTGTTGTTCACCGCCTGCGGGCGCGAGCCGGAAGCCAAGACCCAGGAAGGCCTGTACACCTCGGTGGATGCCTGCGTGGCGCAGACCCACGACATCGCCACCTGCCGCGAGGCCTTCGCGCAGGCGCAGAAGCAGGCGGCCGAGCAGGGGCCCAAGTACGCCAGCCGCGAACAGTGCGCGCAGGACTATGCGCCGGAGCGCTGCGTGGAGCAGCGCGACAGCCACGGCCATTCCTTCATCGGGCCGATGATGACCGGTTTCTTCCTGTCGCAGATGCTCAACAACAACCGCGCCGCCGGGTTAAATGCTGCGCCCGCCTACCAGGATCGGCAGGATCAGTGGCAGCGGCCGGCGTCCTATTCCGGCGGCGCCGGCGGTGCCGGTGCGGCGGCCAGCGGCACGACACTGCGCGGCAACCAGACCATGACCCATATCGGCGCCACGCCGAACCGGGCGGTCACCGTCAGCCGCGGCGGTTTCGGCGAATCCGCCGGCGGGCGCGGCTTCGGCAGCTGAGCATCGCTTTTCTCCTCATCGCACGAGACCTCGCATGAAACGCATCGCGATCGTCGAGCGCGGCGACTGGCGCGCCCAGGCCGCGGAGTACGGTTTCCGCTTCCACACCATCGACGGCCAGCGCTATTGGGACGAGCGCGCCTACTACGCGTTCAGCCTGCGCCAGATCGAACGCGACCTGGAGGACCCCAGCGCCGAACTGCATGCGATGGCGATGGGCCTGCTCGACGACATCGTCGCCAGCGAGGCGTTGATGCAGCGGCTGGCGATTCCGCCGGCGTTCCGCGACTGGATCGCCGACAGCTGGCGGCGCCGCGAGCCGCATCTGTACGGGCGCCTGGACCTGGCCTACGACGGCCGCGGCCCGGCCAAGCTCTACGAACTCAACTACGACACGCCGACCTCGCTGTTCGAGTCGGCGTTCTTCCAGTGGCAGTGGCTGGAGGACCAGCGCGCGCAGGGTCGCCTGCCGGACGAGGCCGACCAGTTCAATTCCATCCACGAAGCCTTGCTGGAGCGTTTCGCCGCGCTCGCCGGCGGGCTGCCGCCGCCGCTGTACTTCGCCGCGGTGCGCGATTCGGAAGAGGACCAGGGGACGGTCGCCTACCTGCGCGACTGCGCCGCGCAGGCCGGCGCCGCCGGCGAGCTGATCGCGATCGAGGACATCGGCCTGTCCAGCGACGGCCGCTACACCGATCTGGACGACACGGTGATCGGCGCGCTGTTCAAGCTGTATCCGCTGGAGGACATGTTCGCCGAACGCTTCGGCCAGGCGCTGCCGGGCTCGGGCCTGCGCCTGTTGGAGCCACCGTGGAAGGCGCTGCTCAGCAACAAGGGCATCCTGCCGTTGCTGTGGGAGCGCCACCGTGGCCATCCGAACCTGCTGCCGGCGGCGTTCGACGACGGCAGCGCGTTGCCGCCGGGCTGGGTGCGCAAGCCGCTGCATTCGCGCGAAGGCGCCAATATCGTGCTGCATCTGGACGATGGCCGCGTGCTGGAGAGCGATGGCCCGTATGCCGGGCCGTATGTCCGCCAGCAGGCGCATCCGTTGCCGGCCTTCGAGGGCCGCTACCCGATGGTCGGCAGCTGGACCGTCGGCGACCGCGCCTGCGGCATCGGCATCCGCGAGGACGACGGCCCGATCACCCGCGACAGCGCGCGGTTCCTGCCGCACGCCATCGTCGAGGACGCGCGGCCGGACGTGCTGTATGCCTGAGTCGCTATCGCGCGCCGAAGCGGCGTCGCCTGGCGCGCCGCGCCGGCATCGCAACGACGGAACGCCGTTGGCCGCCTATGCGGACCAGGTGGCGGTGCGCTGCCATCGTTGCGGCGCGCCGGGCTGGGTGCTGGCGCAGTGGGAGCCTTATCGGTGGCAGGCACGCTTCCGTTGCGGGCAGTGCGCCGCGGGGCTGGACAGCGACGCCGGCGACTGGGCTGGAGCGGTGCAATTGGTCGGCCGTCGCGCTTGCGGTCATTGTGGCCACCAGTGGGTGCAGGTCTGCGTGACATCGACAACCTCAGTGCCTCCCCCCAAGACCTTGCCCGCGCGCTGCGCGTATTGCCGCAAGGACAGCGCAGTTGCCGTGCAACTGCGACGCCTGCGCGACGGAGCGCCCTGCGATCCGCATTTCGGCATGCCGCTGGCGCTGGTCGCGCCGACCCGCGCCGGCCTGCTGTGGGCCTACAACCCGCGCCATCTGCAGGAATTGCAGGACTATGTGGCGGCGACGCTGCGCGAACGCCGCGGCCTGTTCGGCCGTTCGATGGTGGCGCGGCTGCCGGCGTGGATGAAGCTGGCGCGGCACCGGCCGCTGATGCTGCGCGCGCTGCAGCGCCTGCAACTGGCCAGTGCACAGTTGCCGCCGCCGCCTGCGGCGGCAACGTAGCGGCGACGTCAGGGGGTCATCCTCCGCCGGGAAAGCGGCCGGTGGAGTCGCGCCATGCGCGCCGCATGCGAAATGTCTACGTTGTGATACGCATCACGGTTTACTGGTCTTGCCTGACTGACGAAGATCGACGTCGGGGAGTGCTGTAGGGGCCAGCATGTCTGCATATCGTGCTCGCGCCAGAGTGCTGGCGCTGCTTGCGTGCGTCGCCGTCAACTGCAGCGCGTGCGCGGTGGTGACGGTCGCCACCGCGCAAGACGACGTGGTCGTGCGCGGCCTGTTCGGCGCACGCATCGCCACGGCAGGCTTGGCGCCTGTGGCGATCCGCTCGCAAGGTCTGGGAATCTCGCAGACCCCGCGCGCATGGACGGTGGGCTGGCACGCCGAAACCGCGATCTACGCTCCCCTTGGTGCGGACGCCTGCCGCATCGTGCTGATTTCCAATACCGAAGCCGAGGTCCGCCGCCTGCTTGCGATCCTGCAGGCCGGTGGCGGCGATTTGTCGCAGGTCTGCGTCCACTCACAGGAGGTGTCACGATGAAAACGTCTCTTGCCTGTTGCTCTTTTCTGCTGTTGGGTGGCTGCGCGCATCTGGAGCAGGCGCCGCTGGTGTATGCGTCGAAGACGACATTCGGTGTCGATGTTTCCACGGCATCCACCGAGAACCCAGGCATTTCGATGAACCTGGGCTACAAACAGGTGGATGCGGCCTATGTGCCGGTGGCGGTGGCAAGAAAGTGCAACGATGGGGTCGCAGGTGCCGACTGCAGCAAGAAAGGGTACGAATTGTTGGTGATCTCAGGCGTCGCCAGAGAGGGCGACTCGGACGCGGACGGGACCAGCGAAGACGCGCGGATCGAAGTCGCCAAGAAGGCATCGACAGACTATGCGAGGGCGCTGTCGGAGGAGACGCTGGCGAAGCAGGCGATGATCGAGGCCGATAGCAAGCTCAAGCAACTGCGCGAAAGCTACAGCGCAGCCGCCAAGCGGCAAAGCGCATACGATCAAGCGAAACTGGAAATGGGCGTCACTCCAGGCAGCGGCGGGCAGCCCGGGCACGGTCGACGAGGCGGACGTAAGTGCCGCGAAGAGCGCCATGGACGCGCTCGTGCCCACTGCCGAAGACCAGGCGATTCTCGCGGGTTTCGCTCAGAGCGAGAATGACCTGCGGCAGAACGCCGCCGCCGTGGCGGCTGAATACGCGAGCAAGCAGAAAGCCGCAGAGTTGCAGGAAGCCATCCTCAAGTCGGCCAATGCGAAGATCGCACGCAGCAATCTGGGCGACTCCTATTCCGTCTTTGGCAGCTTCGATGGCACGAGCACGGCGAATGGCAGTGGCTCCGCGTCGATCGGGCTGGGCAAGATGTTCTCGACCGGCGTGGCCGCGCAACGTTTGGCGGGCGGCATATCGACCATGGCCTGCTATGACCTGATTAAGAGCAAGGTTCCTGCCGCCGTGGCTGCGGCGGAACTGGAGAAGCTGTTGCAGCACTGCCAATAAGGCAGTGTTTGCGCCGACGGCAAGCGCGGTCGAGCGCTGCGGCGCCGCCTCGGCCGCTCGCTACAGCAACCCGTCGCGCTTCACCGCCAGGTAGCGCTCGATCAGCGCGCCGGGCAACTCCTCGCCGGTGACGTCGAGCACCATCACGCCGTGGCTGCGCAGCGCGTCGTGCGCGGCGCTGCGTTGCTGCAGGTAGCGCGCCACGGCGCCGGCCTGCACGGCCTGCGGCAGGTCGTGCACTTCGTCGGCCAGCGCCTGGTCCAGCTCGCGCTCGCGCAGGCTGGCCACGCACACCAGGTGGCGGCGCTGCAGCAGGCGCACCGCGGCCAGCAGGTCCTCGATGTCCTCGTCGCGCACGTTGCTGACCAGCATCACCAGCGCGCGGCGGCGCTGGCGCAACGACAGCTCAGTGGCCGCGGCCAGGTAGTCGGTGGCCACCGGCTGCGGCTGCAGGTCGTAGCTGGCGCGCAGCAACACGTCGACCGTGCCCATGCCACGCTGCGGCGCCACCCAGCGCGCCTCGCCGCCGCTGGCCATCATGCCCACCGCATCGCCCTGGCGCAGCGCCAGGTACGACACCACCAGCGCGGCGTTGAGCACGTGGTCGAAATGCGACAGGCCGCGCTCGCTGGCCAGCATCCGCCGCCCGGTGTCGATCAGCATCAGCAACTGCTGGTTCTTCTCGTCCTGGTACTCGCGCGAGATCAGCTTGCGCGCGCGCGAGGTGGCCTTCCAGTCGATCTGGTGCAGGCTGTCGCCGACGCGGTACTCGCGCATCTGGTGGAAGTCGGTGCCTTCGCCGCGGCGCCGCTTCAGGTGCGCGCCGACCAGGCGCGAGGCCTGTTCGGCGCTGAACAGGGCAAAGCGGGTCAGCGGCGCGAAGTTCGGGTACACGCGCACGGTCTGCGCCGGCCCGGCCAGGCGTTGCTGCCACCACAGGCGCCAGGGCGCATGCAGGCGCAGGTGGGTGCCGTCGAAGACGAAGCGGCCGCGCGCCGTGGGCCGCAACTGGTAACGCACCTGGGTCCGATGCGCGGCGGGCAGGGTCATGCGCTGCGGCAGCCCCTGCAGTTCCCAGCCGCTGGGCACCAGGTCGAACAGGTCCACGCGCTGGCGCTGCGCGCTGTCCAGGTGCAGCACCACCTCGCGCTGCACGCCCAGCGGCAGCGCTTCGGGCAGGTCGCGGCGCAGTTGCGGCGTCGGCCGCCGCCACAGCCGCCAGGCATCGAGCGCCGCGACCAGCGCGATGCCGGCCGCGAGCGCCTGCCAGCTCCACAACGGCAGCCAGCCCAGCGCCACGGCCAGGCCGCACAGCGCCCACAGTGCGAGCAGGGCTAGCAGTGGCGGGGCGGGTCTCATTGCTGGGCTGCCGGGAATGGGGAATGGGGAATGGGGAATCGGAAAAGCGGCAGGGCTGCAGCGCGACGCTCTGCAGCGTTCGTCGGTTCACCGCAATCGGGGGGTGCCGGAAACGCCGAGAACCCCGGCGTTTTCCATTCCCCCTTCCCCATTCCCGACTCCCGGCTCATTTCCTCGGCGCCTCCACCTTGGCCAGCAGCGCACCCAGGGCGTCGTCGGCGCTCTGGCCTTCGATCTGCAGTTCCGGGGCCAGGGCGATGCGGTGGCGCAGGGCCGGCTTGGCCACGTCGCGGATGTCGTCGGGGATGACGAAATCGCGGCCGGACAGCACCGCCTGCGCGCGCGCCGCGCGGACCAGGGCGATGCTGCCGCGCGGGCCGGCGCCCAGGGCGATGCCGGGCCAGCGGCGGGTGGCGGCGACGATGCGCACGGCGTAGTCGATGACCTGCGGGTCGACCGCGATGGCGGCGGTGCCGGCCTGCATCGCCACCACGTCCTCGGCGCTGAGCACGCGCGGCACCTGCGACAGGTCGAAGTCGCCGGCGCTGCGGCCGCTGGTGACCGCGGTGACCATGCGCGCCTCGTCCTCCAGCTGCGGGTAGTCGATCAGGATCTTCAGCAGGAAACGGTCCAGCTGCGCTTCCGGCAACGGGTAGGTGCCTTCCTGCTCGACCGGGTTCTGCGTGGCCAGGGCCAGGAACGGCGGCGCCAGCGGGAAGGCCGTGCCTTCGATGGTGACCTGGCCTTCCTGCATCACTTCCAGCAGCGCCGACTGGGTCTTGGCCGGGGCGCGGTTGATCTCGTCGGCCAGCAGCAGGTGGGTGAACACCGGGCCGCGGCGGATCTTGAAGCTTTCGGTCTTGGGGTCGTACACGGCATGGCCGCTGACGTCGCTGGGCATCAGGTCCGGGGTGAACTGCACGCGTGCGTAGTTCAGTTCCAGCGCCTGCGCCAACGCGCGCACCAGCAGGGTCTTGCCGAGGCCGGGCACGCCCTCGATCAGCACGTGGCCGCCGGCCAGCAGCGCGATCAGGATCTGCTCCAGCACCTGCGGCTGGCCGATGAAGGCGTGGCCGACCGCGGCGCGGATCGCCTCGGCGCGTTCGATCAGGGCAGGGCCGGCGAGCGGCGCGACGGCGGCGGAGGAGGCGGTGGTCATAACTGGTTTCTCATCTGGACGAGGAGGCGGATGCGCTCGCGCAAGGCGGCGGATTGGGTGGGCGGCGGCGGTTGCAACGCCTGTTCGACCTGGGCCACCGGCAGCTGCAGGCGTTCGGCGATGGCGGCGGCCTGGGCCGGGCCCTCCAGTGCCGCGGCGATCGGCGCGCGCCGGCGCAGCCGCGCCAGGAACGCCTCGCGCATCGCCGCGTACAGCAGGTCGGCGCGGCCGTAGCGCAGCAGGTGTTCGCCGCTGGCGCGCACGTGCTCCAGCAGCGAGCGGCGATCGGCCGCCGGGGCGGCGCGCAGCGGCCCGAAGCGCTGCATGCGCGACCACAGCCAGGCCAGCAGGATCAGCAGCGCCGGCAGCCAGGCCGGCCAGCCGCGGGTGAACAGGGTGCGCCACAGCGACGGCAGTTCGGCCGAATAGATCAGGTGGATGGTGCCCTGGCCGTAGTTCGGCCCCAGCACCTGCCGGGCCAGCAGGCGGTTGCCCGCCTCGCGCAGCCCGCCGCTGCGCAACTCCTGGTCGGTCTCTACCGACGAACCCTTGAGCATCGCGCCGAACCGCTTGTCCTGGTTCTCGAGGAAGTTCAGCTGCGACAGCACGTCCACGCTACCGTCGCCGTAGGGAATGCGCGCAAACACGAAGTCGTCGTTCTCGCCGCTCCACCAGTTGCTGGGCGTGTCCGGATCGATATGGAAGCGGCGGCCGTCGCAGAAGACTTTTTGCGGCGCCGCGCCCGGCACCGCCAGCACCAGGCAGTTGTCCGGGCTGCGCGCCTCGACGGTGATGTCCAGCGCTTCCAGGATCGGCACGTCGCCGCGCTTGACCTCGGCGGTGGGCGTGCGCAGCACCAGATGGCCGCCGTGCTCCACCCAGTCCAGCAAGGCCTCGCTGTCGGCCTGGCCGAGCATGCGCGGATCGCCGTACAGCACCACGCTGTCGTGCGGGCGCAGGCGCATCGCCGCCAAGTCCAGGCGTTGCCGCGACTCGGCGCGCACGCCGTCGGCGCGCAGGGTCTGGCGCAGCGCGTACAGGGGGTTGTAGGCGGCCTCGCCGCGCGGCGGCAGCACGATCACCCGCTCGGCGCGTTCGTAGCGGCCGAAGAACCAGGCCGCGGCGACGCTGGCCAGCAGCAGGCCGACCAGGAAGATCAGCGCATTGCGCGTGCCGCTGTTCATGCCTGCCACCGGAACTGGCGCTGCAGGTCCTCGACCAGCGCATCGAAGGCGCTGTCCTCGGGCAGGCGGCCGGCGTAGGCGGCGTGCTGCCAGACCCGCACCATGCGCGCGAACAGGCTGCGGTCGGTCTCATCGGGCAGGCGCTGCGCGGCGCGCAGGCACTGCGCCTCGGTGGCGCTGGGCGGCAGCACCAGGTCGGCGCGCTCGCACAGCGTCGCCACGCTGGCCCGGTAAAGCAGCGCCAATGCGTCGCGGTGGCGGCCCTCGCGCCAGGCGCGCCGCGCCACCGTCGCCACGTCGTCGGGCAGCGGCTGCGGCGCCAGCACCGGCACGTGCTCCGGCGCCACCGGCGCCGCCGCGCGTCGGCGTCCGCCGCCGCGCATCCATGGCAGCCAGTGCTTGGCGGTCAGCAGCAGCACCAGCAGCACGATCCCCGCCAGCAGCCACATGCCCCATCTGCCGACGAAGGCGATGGCCTGGCCCGCGGCCTGCAGCCATTCGCCAAACGGGGTGAGGGTGCGCTCCTTGCTGTCGTCCGGCTTCGGCGGTTCGTCGGGATTGCGCTTCTTCCAGTAGCCGATGGTGCGCTTGGCGGTCAGCAGCGGGTCGGCGTAGGCGTGGTCGGCGGCGCGGGCGAAGCGCGCATCGGCGGCGGGCACGGTGTCGAACACCTCGTCCAACGGGACCGGGCGCGCCCCATGGTGGTGGCGCTCGGTGGCGTGTGCGGCAGGCGTCTTGCCGTCGGCATCGGCATCGGTGTCGGTGTCGGCATCTGCGTCCGAGTCCGAGTCCGAGTCGGTGGCGGTCTCGCCATCGGCATCGCGCGTGTCGTCGGCTGTGGCCGGCGCTGCCGCAGTCTGCACTGCCGTGTCGTCGGCCACCGGCTGCGCACGCAGCGCTGCGGCCGGTGCGGCGAGCAGGGCCACGCACAGCAGCGCCAGCGGCGCGGCATTGCGCAGGCGCGCGGCCATCCGGCGCAGCGCCATCTCCACGTCCCAGGCTTCGAGCTGGGTGCGCCGGTTGAGGTACAGGCCGAAGCCGGCGCCGACGAAGAACGGTTCGATCAGGGTCATCGCCAGCCAGCCGATGGCGTTGAAGCCGAGGTCGGCCCACACCGGGGTCTGCTGGCCGATCAGCGACCAGGCCGCGCGCGCGGTTTCCGGCAGCAGGTCGATGGGCACGAACAGGAAGATCGTGGCGATGCAGGCCAGGCACAGCATCGCCTCGAAATGCCAGTACACGGTGGCCATCAACAGCGCATGGCCGTAGATGGCCCCGCCCAGGGTGCGGCGGCGCTCGCGCTGCTGGTCGGGGCTTGCGCCTTCCAGCAGCTCCAGCGGCATGAACACGCTGCGCGCCGGGCTCAGCCGGCGCCAGGTCAGGTAGCCGAGCAGGATGCGCCAGCCCCAGGCGCCCTGCGCGCGCACGGTGTCGCGCACGCGCGGCACGTCGCCGAATACCGCACGCGAGATCACGAACAGCGGAATCCGGTCCAGCACCGGCTTCAGCCACCACAGCAGCAGCGGCGCCAGCCACAGCTGGTCGATCGCCCAGGCGCCGAGGTTGAGCACGACGAACAGCGGCAGGGTGATCAGCAGCCAGGGCTTCCAGATCGCCCCGGCGTGGCGGCGCACCAGGGCGTTGCCCAGTTCCATCGCTTCCCAGGCCGAGCGTGCGCGCAGCACCACGTCCAGGCGCTCAATCCGCATCGACGGCCTCCGCCCGGCCGCGCCCGCCGCGCCACAGCCACACCAGCACCAGCGTCCACAGCACCGCGGACACGCTGTACTTGACCCATGCCGGCACGGTCGCGATGGACGACCAGAACGCCTCGATGAAAGCGGCCACCAGCAGCATCGCGGCCACGCCCAGGCACAGCCGGGCGCCGATCCTGCCGCCTTCCACCAACGCATCGACGCGCCGCCGCCGCCCTGGCGCCAGCACCTTCAGGCCGAGCTGCAGGCCGGCGCCGCCGGCGATCACGATCGCGGTCAGCTCGAACGGTGCATGCCCGGCGACGAAGCGCCAGAAGGTGACGCCGTAACCGATCTGGTGCAGGTGCCCGGCCACCGCGCCGATGGTGATGCCGTTGAACAGCAGCACCAGCACCGTGCCCAGCCCCGCCAGCAGGCCGCTGGCGAAGGTGCGCAGGCCGATGCTGATGTTGTTCATGATGTAGTGGCCGAACATCTGCCAGTCGGTGCCGCTGTCGCGGCCGAGCTTCTGCGCGCTGGCGGCCGGGTCGTACATGCGTTCGATCTGGCTGACCTGCATCGGGTCCATCAGCCCGTGGATCAGTTCCGGCCGGAACTGCAGCAGCACGAAGATGGTCACCAGCGGCACCACGAACAGTGCGGCGGCCGCGGCCATGTAGCCGGCCTGGCTGCGCACCAGCTGCGGGAACTCGGCGAACAGGAACTCCGCCGCGCGCCGCCAGCGTGGCCGCGGCGCCCGGTACAGCACGGTGTGGCCCTGCTGCATCAGGTGCTGCAGGCGCGCGGTCACCTGCGGGCTGTAGCCGCGCTTGCTCGCCAGCGCCTGCTGCTGGCACAGGCGCCGGTAGCGCGCCGGCATGTCCTCGTCGGCGAGCGGCAGCGGCGGCGGGCTCGGCGGCGCGACCGCGTCCGTGGCGCCGGCGGCGGTCTTGCGGGCCTGCTTGCGCCCGCTGTGCTGCAGCCAGGCCTCGAACGCCTGCCACTCGTGCTGATGGCGAAGGACGAACTGTTCCTGCTTCATCGGCGCCCCAGCAACCAGTTGGCCATCGCGTACAGGCGCAGCACCCCGGCCTGGCCCGGCGTGTCGGTCAGCGGCTGCGCCAGCGCGGCCAGTTCCAGTTGCCGCTCCGGGGTGAGCCGGGGCGCGCGCTCGGCGAAGGCGATCAGCGCCGCCTGTTCGGCCGGCAGCAGTGGCCGCGGCGGGGCGAGCGCGCTGGCGATCGGCGGCAATGCCGCGTCCTCGCGCGGCGGCTGGTGCACCACCAGCGTGCCTGCGACCAGGTCGCCCAGGCGCCGCGAATGGGCGTCGAACAGGCAGGCGATCAGGCCGACGGCATAGCCGAACGGCAGCATGTCCACGGTGCGCAGCAGGTTGCGGGTGATCGCCGCCATCCACCCCGCCGGCGCGCCGTTGCGCGCCACCACGCGCAGACCCAGCGCTTGCTTGCCCAGGGTCTGCCCGCGCCAGCCCTCGAGCACGATCGGGTACCCCCAGAACACCAGGAACATCACCACCAGGTACAGGCCCCGGCCGAGTCCGCCGAGCAGGCCGAGGAACATGCCCATCGCGGTCAGCACGGCGAAACGCAGCGCCAGGTCGATCAGCCAGGCCAGCGCGCGCGGCACCGCGCCGGCGGCCGGCAGATGCAGCGGCACGCCTTCGGGGGTGATGACCTCGCGGTAGGTATCGAGCATGCCGCTCACCGCCGCCGCGCGGCGCGGCGGACACGGGCGCCTGCGATGTGGGGAGGCCGTCCTTCCGTTCGGCCGGCTGCCTGTGGCGGCATGCTGCTCTCGACTGCGTCCTGCTCCGAAGCGGCACTTTAGCCGGCGTGGCGGGAATTGCCCAGCGCGCCGGCGGTGCCGATCAACGTACCGTGCCGCCGTCGCGCTGGCGCCCGGCGAACAGCTTGCGCACGCCGGCGACCAGGGCCATCAGGCCGACCAGCACCAGCTTCCAGGCCTTGGCCAGCAGCAGGCCGAGCTTGGCGAACAGGCCGGCCTTGGCCGCCAGGCCGCCGCCGATCAGGGTGGCCAGGCCATAGCTGGCGATCTTGTCGGTGGACGGGTTGTGGTCGGCATAGCGGGCGCCGCTGTCGAACTCGGCCATCGGCAGCAACTGCTGCATGCCTTCGCGCACCTGCGCCAGTTCGCCCATGCCCGAGACCGCATTGAGGCTCAGGTAGCCATTCCGTCCGAGCACGCGGATGTCGTAGTTGAGGGTGTGCTCGCGCTCGCCCGCGAACGCCAGCTCGCGCGCCCAGTACAGCTTCTTGCTGCCGGTGTCGTAGCGCGGCGGCACCGCCCAGCCGACCAGGTCGACCTGCTCGTAGCCGGCCTTCTTGCGCTGCGCGTTGGACTCGCGCGTCTCCTGCTGCATGTCCTTGAGCATGGCCTGGTAGTCGATCTTGCTGGCGTCCTCGTCGGACACGTAGCCGTCGTCGGAATAGGTGACCACCACCGCCCAGCTGCCTTTTTCGTCGAGCGCGGGTTGGCGCGGCACGATCAGGCCCAGCACGTCGTCGTCGGGCGGGTTGCCCCAGTAGCTCTCCAGCACCCTGCGCGCGTCGGTCTTGTCCAGAAAGCGGAATGCCGGGCCGAGGTCGAAATGCACCTTGGCCTGCGGCAGTTCGATATGCCCGTCGCGGAAATGCAGCGAGCCGACGAACTGCTCGGCGGTCATGTCCGGGCCGCTGTCCTGGGCCTGGGCCGGAAGGGCGGTAGCGCACAGCGCACAGAAAAAAGCAGCCAGCAGGCCGCGCGGCGAGATCTTGATCATCGGCGATTCCATTCGTTCGGTGGCGTCCCCACGCCAGAGACGCATAGTGTCGCGCAAGCGCGTGGGGCGCGCCAGTCGCCAGCGCGCGCTCGTGCCGGTCCACGGTGCCGCGCGGCGTCCTGCCCGCGCGGCGCCGGCAGCGCTCAGGCGGGCGACGCCGGCGCAGGTCTTAGGCCGGCGTCGAAGGCGGCCAGCAACTGCGCGCCGTGTGGCCATGCGCTCAGGCCGCTGGCCGCATTGAGGTGTCCCAGGCGGTCGAGTTCGACCAGTCCGCTGCCCCAGTCGGCTGCGCAGCGGCGGCTGTAGGACGGCGCCGCGTACGGATCGTCGTTGCTGGCCACGATCAGGCTGGGAAACGGCAGCGGTGCGACCGGCACCGGGACGAAACTGGCCGCGTGCGCATGCGGGAACGCGGCGCTGTGCGGATCGGGCACCGCCACCAGGAAGGCGCCGCGCGGCAGGCGTTCGGCGCGCGCGGCCCAATGCGCGACCAGCAGGCAACCCAGGCTGTGCGCGATCAGCAGCGGCGGTGTGGCGCAGTGCTGCACGCAGCGGTCGAGCGCGCGCAGCCAGTCGTGCAGTTGCGGGTGCGCGAACGACGCCGGCTGCAGCCGGCGCATGCGCGGGTCGTGCCGCTGCCAGAGGGTTTGCCAGTGCTCCGGCCCCGAGTCGCCGATGCCCGGCACGATCACCACGTCCTGCATGCGCTACGCTCCGTTGGAGGAAAGCGTGAGTGTCGCGCTGCCTGCCTGGCACCGCCATGGTGATGCATCGGCGCAAGCGGCGGTTTTCCGATGAATCCACGGTGCATGACGAGGGGGCGAAGCGAGTGGCGGCGAAAACCTGGCGGGGCGATGCGCTGGATTACGCGATCCTGGAGGCGCTGCAGTGCGACGGCCGCATTGCCCTGGCGGCGCTGGGGCGGCGCATCGGCCTGTCGCAGCCGGCGATGTCCGAACGCGTGCGCCGGCTCGAGGAACAGGGCGTGATCACCGGCTACACCGCGCGGGTCGATCCGCGCGCGCTGGGCCTGGCGACCTCGGCGATCGTCCGCCTGCGCACCACGCATGCGCAGATCGGCGCGTGCCTGCAACTGTTCGCGCAGATGCCGCAGGTGCTGGACGTGCACCGGGTCACCGGCGAGGACTGCTTCGTGCTGCGCGTGCTGGTGCCTGCGCCGGCGCAACTGGAGCCGGTCATCGATGCCCTGGCGCGCTTCGGTGCGGTGACCACCAGCGTGGTGCTGCGCAGCGAGACGCCGCGCCCGATCGGCCGCGCGTTGCTGGCGTTGGCGGCGGAGTAGCGGTGGCGGCTACTCCGACGCCGCCGCGGCCGCGCCCAGATAGCGGTCCTTCAGCCGCACGTAGTGCTGCGCCGAGTAGTGCAGGCTCTCGATCTCCTTGTCGCTGAGCATGCGCGCCTTGCGCGCGGGATTGCCCAGCCACAGCTCGCCCTCGCCGACGGTCTTGCCCGGGCCGACCACCGCACCGGCGCCGACGAAGCCGTACTTCTTCACCGTGGCGCCGTCCAGGATGCACGCGCCCATGCCGATCAGGCACAGGTCCTCGATGGTGCAGGCGTGGATGATGGTGCCGTGGCCGACGGTCACGTCCGCGCCGATCAGGGTCGGGTAGCCGGCGGCGTTGAACGGGCTGTGGTGGCTGACGTGGATGATGGTGCCGTCCTGGATGTTGCTGCGCGCGCCGATGCGCACGTAGTTGACGTCGCCGCGGATCACCGTGCCCGGCCACACCGACACGTCGTCCGCCAGTTCCACGTCGCCGATGAGGGTGCAGGCCGGGTCCACATAGACGCGCGCGCCCAGCTGCGGGGTCGTGTCGAGGTAGGGGCGGATCGGGGACATGGCGCTCTCCGGCGGTGGGCGGCCGGCGGCCACGCGGGCGCCGATGATACCGCGCTCGCTCGCTCGGGCCGGCCGCCGCGGCGGGCGCGTCCCCCCGACGCCTGTCGCACACAAGGGCTAAGCTACGCCGGGCGTCGTGCGACGCCGTCGCGGAGCAATCGCCATGGTGGATCGCCCGACCGTCGCGGCCTACGACGCCGATGCCGCGCGCTATGCGCAGGACTGGCGCGACCAGGCCGCGCCCGAGGACATGTACGCACTGCTCCGCCGGCATTTCGCGCCGGGGCCGACCGCCGACGTCGGCTGCGGCGCGGGGCGCGATACGGCCTGGCTCGCAGCGCGCGGTTTCGAGGTGTGCGGCTACGACGCGAGCGCCGGGCTGCTTGAGGAGGCGCGGCGGCGCTACCGCGGCCCGCGGTTCGAGCTGGCCGCGTTGCCGGCGCTGGACGGCGTCCCGTCCGGCGCGTTTCGCAACGTGCTGTGCGAAACGGTGGTGATGCATCTCGACCAGGCGGACGCGGCCGCCGCCGCCGCGCGGCTGGCCGAGCTGCTGATGCCGGAGGGCACCTTGTACCTGAGTTGGCGGGTGGCTGGAAACGACGCGCCGCGCGATGCGCACGGCCGCCTGTATACCGTGCTGGATGCCGCGCGGATGCGTGCGGCGCTGGGCGGCGGCATGCAGGTGCTCGACGACCACGAAGTCATCAGCGCCTCCTCCGGCAAGCGCGTGCATCGGCTGATCGCGCGCAAGGCCGCCGCCGCCGCGTAGCGCCACGCACCTGGCATGTGCCGTGGTTGCGCCGCCGCTCCCAAAGCGCCGGGGTTCGACGCGGCCAAGATCCGATTGTGCGATAAACGCACCGACAATCGATATTCGCACTTGAATGGTGCACTGCGATAAAACTAGCGTTGCCCCTGTTCCGGCGCCTGGCAGCGCACGACGCGTGCGCCACCGGCGGCCGCGGCGCCGCCTGCCGCCGGCGCGGTCCCGATTCTGTTGGAGATGGTGCATGTCCTGTGCGTTTTCCCGCGGCCTGGCCCTGCTGGCGGCCCTGCTTCCCGGCGCCGTGCGCGCCTACCAGGCCGAGCCGGTGCCGCCGGCGCCCAGCGTGCTGACCGTGGACCGCTATGCCGACGACGATGCCCCGGGCTCCCTCCGCTGGGCGATCACCACCGCCAACCAGGCGCCCGGCCGCTACCGCATCGAGATCGCCGCGGTGGGCGCGCCGCCCTACGTGATCCGCCCGCGCGCGCCGTTGCCGGCGTTGCAGGGGCCGCTGCAGGTGGTCGGCCTGGCACGGGCGCACGACGGCCAGTACATCGCCATCGACGGCGCCGGCTACATCCGGGGCAAGGGCACCGCCGCCTGCCCGGGCGCGGAGAAGGGCCAGTTCGGCACCAACGTGCGCAGCACCACGCTGCCCGGCCTGGTGCTGCGCGATACCCATGGCGTGGAACTGAGCGGCCTGGAGATCCGCAACTTCTGCATCGGCGTGCTGATCAACCGCGCCAGCGACAATGTGCTGCGCGACAACCGCATCGTCGCCAACCACGGCGGCGCCGGGGTGATGCTGACCGGCGACGACGGCAACGGCCAGTCCACCGCCACCACCACGGTGCGCAACCGCATCGTGCGCAACACCTTCCTCGACAACGGCGACGGCCTGGAACTGACCCGCGGCGCGGCCTGGAACCTGGTGGCCGACAACCTGTTCCGCTCCACCGATGCCAACCCCGAGCCCTCGCAGGGCATCGAGATCCTGTGGGGCAACGACAACACCGTGCTGCGCAACCGGTTCGAACGCTATTCCGACGGGCTGCAGATCAACTGGGGCAACCGCAACACCATCGCCGACAACGACTTCGCCGGCAATTCGATCGGGGTCAGCGTCAGCGGCCGCGACAACCTGATCGAGGGCAACCGCCTGGTCGGCAATGGCATCGGCATCGCGGTGCGTCCGCAGCCGCGCAGCGAACCCAACCGTTTCAGCGCCAACCTGCTCTCCGGCAACGGCCTGAAGATCGAGCGCTGTTTCGCCGGCGGCGCCTGCGCGCCGGGCCAGCCGCGCGGCGCCATCGTGTTCGGCGTGCCGGGCCTGGAACACGCGGCCTTCGTCGGCTCGCGCGGCATCGGCGTCGATCCGGACCCGCGCAAGCGCGCGGCGATCTGCGGCGCCGTCGCGGCGGACGGCTGCCAACCGCCGCCGAACTTCGGCCAGGCCGCCCCGCAGTTGCGCGCGATCGAACGCGGCGCCGGCGTGCCGCAGGTGCAGGGGACCTTCACCGGCCGCGCCGGCCACCTGTACACGGTGGAGCTGTTCGGCAACCGCCGCGCCGGCGACGACGAAGCCGAGCGCTATCTCGGCCGTGCCGAGGCGTCGGTGGATGCGCAGGGGCAGGGCCGTTTCGCGCTGCCGCTAGAGGCCGACAGCGCGGATCTGGCCACGCTCACCGCCACCGTCACCAGCGACGATGGCGCGACCTCGCCGCTGAGCGCGCCGCTGGCGGTGGCGCCGTGAGCCGCGTCGCTCCCGCCGGCGCTCGCGCGGTGCGACGCCTGCCGTCGTTGCCGGCCTGGTCGCTGCTGGTCGCGGCCGTCGCCTTCGCCCCGTCCGGCGCCGCCGCGCAGGACGCCACCGACCTGGCGCACAGCACCTTCAGCGGCGACTGGGACGGCGTGCGCAGCGACTGGCTGCGGCGCGGCGTCAACGTGCGCGGCGACTATGTCGGCGAAGCCATGGGCCTGGTCGACGGCGGCCGCGGCGAGCGCGGCGCGCGCTATGCGCAGCAGGTGCGGCTGGGCGTGGACCTGGACCTGGCGAAACTGGCCGGCTGGGACGGCGGCACAGTGCATGTGACCCTCAACGACCGCCGCGGCCGCAGCACCTCGGCCGACCTGCTCGGCAACCGCTTCCCGATCCAGGAAGCCTACGGCGGCCAGTTCACCCGGCTGACCGAACTGAGCTACGACCGCCGCTTCAACGACGGCCGTTCCTACGTCAAGGCCGGCTTCTATGCGATGGGCAACCAGTTCGGCGCGCACACGCTGCTGACCAACTTCGTCAACGCCGCGTTCTGCGCGCATCCGCTGGCGATGTCCGGCAACAGCGGTTGGTACAACTATCCCAACGCGCGCTGGGGCGCGGAGGTGGCGCAGCAACTGACGCCGGCGGCGAACCTGCGGGTCGGCTGGTTCCAGGTCAATCCCCGCACCAACAACAACGTGCACACCGCGTTCGACCTGGCCGCGCGCGGCACCACCGGCTCGCTGTTCCCCGTGGAGCTGACCTGGACGCCGGGCGCCGGCGGGGCCTATCCGGGCACCTACAAGTTCGGCGGCTACTACGACTCCTCGCGGGTGCCGCGCAAGGGCCTGGATCCGCGTGCCACCACCGGCCGCGACGGCGCCTATCTGCTGGTCGAACAGAAGCTTTACTCGCCCGGCGGCGAACGCGGGCGCGGCCTCACCGGCTTCGCCCAGTACATGGTGTCCGACCGCGCCACCGCGCAGATCACCCGCTGGTACGCGCTGGGCGGGGTGTACCAGGGCATCGGCCGGCGCAGCCAGGACCGCATCGCCCTGGGCTACGTCGGCGCCGACATCAACCATCGCCTGCTCGACGCGCGGCGCGCGGCGCTGCTCGATGCAGGCGTGCCGCCGGACGCGCCGGTGTTCGCGCTCGACACCGCCGAGCAACTCTACGAACTGTCCTACAGCGCGCAGCTGACCCCGTGGCTGATGCTGCGGCCGGATGTGCAGTACATCGTCAACCCCGGCACCTTCGCCTATGCGCGCACCGACAACGCGCTGGCGGTGGGGCTGCAGGTCAAGCTCACCTTCTGAGCGCGCGCTGCGCGCCTCCTTGCCCAGGCCGATCCCGATGCCCCTGTTTCCGTCACGACTGATGTTCCTGTGCTGCGCCGGCCTGCTGCTGGCGTCGCCGCTGCAGGCCGCGCCCGCGGCGCTTCCGGCAGCGGCGCCCGCGTCAGCGCCCGCGGCGGCCCCGTTGCCGGCGCCGCAGCTGCTGCAGATCCGCGGGCTCGCCATCGGCACCGGCCTGCCGAAGATCATCGTGCCGATCACCGCCCATGACGCCGAGCAGGCGCTGGCGCAGGCGCAGCGCATCGCCGCCTCGCCGGATGCGGACATGGCCGAGTGGCGCATCGACCTGATGGACGGCGCCACCGACGCGGCGGCGCTGGCGGCATTGGGGCCGCGTCTGGCGCAGGCATTGCACGGCAAGCCGCTGCTGCTGACCTTCCGCACCAACGCCGAGGGCGGTGCGGTGCCGCTCGACGATGCCGCCTACGGCGCGCTGTACGCGCGGCTGCTGGACGCGCGCTTCGCCGACCTGCTCGACGTGGAGATGTTCCGCGACCCGGCGGTGGTGCGGCAGCTGGTGCAGCACGCGCACCGGCAGGGCGTGTACGTGGTGATGTCCAGCCACGACTTCCACGCCACCCCGCCGGTGGCCGAGATGGTGGCGCGGCTGCAGCGCCAGCAGGCGCTGGGCGCCGACGTGCTGAAGATCGCGGTGATGCCGCGCGATCCGGGCGACGTGCTGCATCTGCTCGACGCCACCTGGCAGATGCGCCAGCGCAGCGGCCAGCCGCTGCTGACCATGGCGATGGGGCCGCTGGGCGCGGTGTCGCGGCTGTCCGGCGGCACCTTCGGGCAGAGCCTGACCTTCGGCATGCTCGGCAGCGCCTCGGCGCCGGGGCAGATCGACGCGGTGCGGTTGCGGCAGGCGCTCGACGCGCTGCATGCCGCCGCGCCCCCCAAGTAAGTCCGCGACGCTGCGGTTCTCGTTCGCCGTTCTAGCAGGAGTATTGCCATGAGCCATGCCGCCGCCCCGCCCACCGCCCTGGTCCTGGAGCGCATGAGCGGTTTCCAGTGGACGGCCATTGCGGTCTGCGTGCTGTTGAACATGCTGGACGGGTTCGACGTGATGGTGATGGCGTTCATCGCCCCGCACGTGTCGGAGGCCTGGCACTTGTCCGGCAAGCTGCTGGGGATCGCGCTCAGCGCCGGGCTGGTGGGCATGGCGCTGGGCTCGCTGCTGCTGGCGCCGCTGGCCGACCGCTGGGGCCGCCGCAACATGATCCTGTGCTGCCTGGCGATCCTGACCATCGGCATGGCCGCCTCGGCGCTGGCGCAGAACATCTGGCAACTGGCCGCGCTGCGCGTGTTCACCGGCATCGGCATCGGCGGCATGCTTGCCGGCGTGGGCGTGATCACCGCCGAATACGCGAGCCCGAAGTGGCGCAGCACCGCGGTTGCGCTGCAGGCCACCGGCTATCCCATCGGCGCCACGCTCGGCGGGCTGGTCGCCGCGGCGCTGCTGGAACGCTGGGGCTGGCACGCGGCCTTCCTGTTCGGCGCCCTCGCGTCGCTGCTGTGCATCCCGGTGGTGCTGGCGCTGCTGCCCGAATCGTTGGATTTCCTGCTCAGCCGGCGTCCGCCGGATGCGCTGGCGCGGCTCAACGCGCTGCTGGCGCGCATGCGCGCACCGACGCTGGACGCGCTGCCGCCGCGACCGCCGGCACAGGAGAAAGCGGGTTACGCGGCACTGTTCACCCCGCGCCTGCGTCGCAACAGCGTGCTGATCGCGCTGGGCTTCTTCATGCACATGTTCGCCTTCTACTTCGTGCTGAGCTGGACGCCCAAGCTGCTGGTGCAAGCCGGGCTGTCGGCCGAACAGGGCGTCACCGGCGGGGTGCTGCTGAACCTGGGCGGCATCGTCGGGGGCGCGGTGTTCGGCGCTCTGGCCGCACGCTTCGCGCTGCCGCGGCTGACCGCGGCCAGCTTCCTGATCGCCGCACTGGGGATGGTGGTGTTCGCCACGCTCGGCGCGCAGCTGCAGCTGGCCTTCCCGGTGGCCTTCGTGATCGGCGCGGCGCTGTTCGGCTCGATGGCCGGCCTGTATGCGGTGGCGCCGATCGTGTTCGAGCCGACCGTGCGCACCACCGGCCTGGGCTGGGCGATCGGCATCGGCCGCGTCGGCGCGATCCTCTCGCCGATGACCGTCGGCGTGCTGGTCGACGCCGGCTGGCAGCCGGCCAATCTGTACTACGTGCTGGCGTTGCCGCTGCTGGTGGCCATTGCCGCGGTGTTGACGATGCGGCTGCAGCCAGCGCGTTGAAGGCAGGGCGACCCGCCGGGCGCGCGCTGCGCCAGCCTCCGAGAACAACGCGCTTGACGGCGCTGGCGGTGCCGGCCTGGCCTGTGTCGCTCCCTCGGCGCCGCTGCCCGGCGCCGGGACCGGTGTGGCGGCGGCGACGTTTGGCACCAGTTCCAGCGCTGGACGGGCACTGCAGGCGCCGTGTGCTGGCACCGCGCCAGCGTCGCGCATCTGCCCCCCACCTTCCGGATCCTCGGACGTGGTGGGCGTGGGACTTGTGCGTTCTCGGCGCCCGGCATCGCGGTGCCGGCCACCATGCTGCGCCCGGTCGAGGCGCCCTGAGGCCCCAAGGACGCGGGGCCAGCCATTGCCACCGCGCGCGGGTGGCAATGGTGCGGCGTGTTCCTACTTGGCGTCCGGCAGCGCGTAGGCGATCACGTAGTCGCCGCGGTCCGGCGACTGCCGCGCGCCGCCGGCGGTGATCACCACGTACTGCTTGCCGTTCTTGGCCGAGAGGTAGGTCATCGGCCCGCCCTGGCTGCCCACCGGCAGCCGCGCCTTCCACAGTTCCTTGCCGGTGCCGCTGTCGTAGGCGCGCAGGTAGTAGTCCTGGGTACCGGCGATGAACACCAGGCCGCTCTGGGTGACCAGGGTGCCGCCCAGGGTCGGCATGCCGATCGGAATCGGCAGGTGCATCTTGAAGCCGAGCGGGCCGGTGTCCTGCACCGTGCCCACCGGCACCTGCCAGGCGATGCGGCGGGTCTTCAGGTCGATCGCGCTGAGCGTGCCGAACGGCGGCGCCTGGCAGGGGATGCCCAGCGCCGACAGGAAGCGGTTCTTGTTGACCGCGTACGGCGTGCCCTTCAGCGGCACCGCGCCCATGCCGGTGTTGACCGCCTCGCCGCCGCTGGAGGCGGCCGCCTTCTCGGCCTTCTGCGGGATCATCTGCACCCACAGGCCCAGGCGCATGTCGTTGGCGAACACCACGTCGTGCACCGGGTCGACCGACAGGCCGCCCCAGTTCATGCCGCCCAGCGAGCCGGGGAAACTCAGCGACACGTCGGTGCCGGGCGCGGTGTACAGGCCTTCGTAGCGCATCTTCTTGAAGGCGATGCGGCACAGCATCTGGTCCAGCAGGGTGGCGCCCCACATGTCCGCTTCGCGCAGGTGCTTGGTGCCGATCTGCGGCATCCCCACCGACAGCGGCTGGGTCAGCGCATACGGTTCGTGCGGAATGTCGGCGGCCTTGACCGGCACCTCGCGGACGTCGGTCAGCGGCCTGCCGGTGGCGCGGTCGAGCACGTACAGCTGGCCGGCCTTGGTGCCGATGATCAGCGCCGGCACGCGGCGGCCGTCGGCCATCGGGAAGTCGATCAGGCTCGGCTGCATCGGCAGGTCGAAGTCCCACAGGTCGTTGTGCACGGTCTGGTAGACCCACTTGACCTTGCCGGTGCTGGCGTCCAGCGCGGTGATCGAGGCGCCGAAGCGGTGGTCCAGCGCGGTGCGCTCGGCCCCGTACAGGTCGGTGGACGGGCTGCCCATCGGCAGGAACACGGTGTTGGAGGCGGCGTCGTAGGACATCGGCGCCCACACGTTGGGGGTGCTGCGCACATAGGTCTTGCCCGGCGCCGGCGGCTGCGTGTCCTGCGGGTTGCCGGGATCGAACGCCCAGCGCTGCGCGCCGGTGATCACGTCGAAGCCGCGGATCACGCCGCCGGGCATGTCGGCTTGCACGTTGTCGGCGACGCGGCCGCCGACCACCACCGTGGTCCCGGCCACGGTCGGCGCCGAGGTCAACTGGTAGAACGGATCCGGCGCGGCGCCGAGGCCGGCTTTCAGGTCGACCTGGCCGTTCTGGCCGAAGCCGGTGCAGAACGCGCCGGTGTCCGCGTCCAGCGCGATCAGCCGCGCGTCGATGGTGTTGGTCAGCACGCGCCGCCGGCAGTTCGCGCCGGCCGGCAGCACCGCCGCCGCCACCGGCGACGCGTTGGCGGCGCTGGGCTGGGCCAGCGCCGCGTCGGCATCGAAGTAGGCCAGGCCGCGGCAGCGCTGCCAGACCGAGGACTGCGCGTTGATCTCGCGCTTCCACAGTTGCCGGCCGCTGCTGGCGTCCAGCGCAATGACGTTGTTGTGCGGGGTGCACACGAACAGCGTCTCGCCGATCTGTAGCGGGGTGGTCTGGTCCTCGGCGCCGTTGCCGTCGCTGACGGCGATGTCGCCGGTGCGGTAGGTCCAGGCCACCTGCAACTGGTCGACGTTGCCGCGGCCGATCTGGTCCAGCGCGGCGAAACGGCTGCCGCCGGCGGTGTTGCCGTAGTGGCTCCAGTCGCGTTGCGCCTGCGCCGGGGTCACCGGCACCGGCGCCGGTCCGGGGCCGCTGGCGACCACCGGCGGATGCGGCACGAACATGCCGGCCAGGCCGCCGGCGCAGGCCAGCGCCAGCACCGCCGCCAGCGCATAGGCGCCGCGGCCCCCGGGCAGGCCGCGGGCGCGGCGCAGGGTCGGGTAGGCGAGGGCGACCAGCAGCGCCAGCACCGCCGGCATCATCAGCCGCGACACCAGCGGCCAGAACGCCAGGCCGGCGTCCCAGTACGCCCAGGCCACGCTCAGTACGAAGGCCAGCGCGTACAGCCAGGCGCCGGCCGGGCGCCGCCGCAGCACGAGCAGCGCCGAGGCCACGCAGGCCACGCCCATCGCCAGGAAGTAGACGCTGCCGCCGAGCGTGGCCAGGCGGATGCCGCCGACCAGCAGCGCCAGCCCGATCAGCGCCAGCAGCAGGCCGACGCTCCACAGCACGATCCGGCCGCCGGCCGACACATCCGATTGGGTTTGCACGTTTTCGATCCTCTGCAGGGTAGGCGCGCGGCGCCCGCGGCCGGCCACGACGGCGGCGAGGACGGGGTGTGCGCACGATGGCATGCCGCGGCCCGGAAGCACGTCGACAACGTGGGCGATTATCGCATTTGTGTTCGGTAATAGAACGAATGCCGCGGTTCGCCGGCGCGACGCTGCGTGCCGCTTCCGACGTTTCTCCGACCTTGGTGAAGGCCGTACAACGCACCGTTACAGGGATGGTGCGATGCGACACATCCGTAGAGTAGCGTTGCGCGTTTCTTCCCAGCCGCACTCCCATGTCCGACCTCCTGATGGCGCCTCGTCGTCCCGTTCGCTGTGCCCTGTTGCTGGCCATTGCCGTGGCCGGAGGCTGCTCCGGCGACAAGCCGGCGGCCGCGCCGCCGCCGCGGGTGGGGGTGCTGACCCTGGGGGCGCATACCCTGCCGGTGGAGCGCACCCTGGCCGGCCGCACCGTGGCCTACGAGACCGCCGACGTGCGCCCGCAGGTCGGCGGGCTGCTGCGCCAGCGCCTGTTCCAGGAGGGGCAGGAGGTCAAGGCCGGGCAGCCGCTGTACCTGATCGATCCGGCGCCGTACCAGGCCGCCTACGACATCGCCCGCGGCAACCTGGTGCAGGCCGAGGCGGCGCTGGCCAGCGCGCGGCCCAAGGCCGAGCGCACCCGCACCCTCACCGACATGGACGCGGCCAGCAAGCAGGACGCCGACGACGCCCTGTCCGCCCTGCACCAGGACGAGGCCGCGGTGGTCGCGGCCAAGGCGGCGCTGCAGGCGGCGCGGATCAACCTCGACTACACCCGCATCACCGCGCCGATCTCCGGCACCATCGGCACCTCCGCCTACACCGTCGGCGCGCTGCTCACCGCCGCGCAGGACGCGGCGCTGACCACCATCCAGCGGCTGGACCCGATCTACCTGGACGTCACCCAGTCCAGCACGCAGATGCTGGCGCTGCGCCGCCAGCTCGATGCCGGGCAGATCCACGCCATCGACGGCAAGGCGCAGGTCAAGGTGCGATTGGAGGACGGCAGCACCTATCCGCACGCCGGCACCCTCGAGTTCGTCGGCACCCAGGTCAACGCCGGCACCGGCAACGTCACCCTGCGCGCGGTGGTGCCCAATCCCGAGCACCTGCTGCTGCCGGGCATGTACCTGCGCGCGGTGCTGCCGATGGCCACCGACCAGGGCGCGGTGCTGGTGCCGCAGCAGGCGGTGACCCGCGACAGCAAGGGCGAGCCGCTGGTCAAGCTGCTCGACGCGCAGAACAAGGTGGTGGAGCGCCACATCCGCACCGGCGAGGCGATCGGCCACGACTGGGTGGTGGAGTCCGGGCTCAAGCCGGGCGAGCGCCTGATCGTGGTCAACGGCAGCCGCGCCGAACTCGGCAAGCCGGTGCAGCCGTATCCGGTCACCGCCGCCCAACTCGATGCCGCGCCGGCGCTGCCGGGCGACGACGCCCAGGCCGACTGAGGACTCCCGCATGTCGCGCTTCTTCGTCAACCACCCGGTGGTGGCCTGGGTCATGGCCATCGTCATCGTCCTGATCGGCATGCTGGCCATCCATGGGCTGCCGGTCGAACGCTATCCGCATATGGCGCCGCCCACCATCACCGTGCGCGCCACCTACACCGGCGCCTCGGCGCAGACGGTGGAAAACACCGTCACCCAGCTGATCGAACAGTCGCAGCAGAGCCTGGACCACCTGCTGTACATGACCTCCACCAGCGCCTCGGACGGCACCGCGCAGGTCAACCTGGTGTTCGAGACCGGCACCAACGCCGACACCGCGCAGGTGCAGGTGCAGAACCAGTTGCAGTCGGTAATGTCGGTGTTGCCGCAGGCGGTGCAGCAGAACGGCCTGGTCATCACCAAGTCCAGCGGCTCGCTGTTCGAGGTGGTGGCGTTCACCTCCGACGACGGCAGCATGGACAACTTCGATGTCGCCAACTACATGGAATCGAACATCGACGACCAGATCAGCCGCGTCAGCGGCGTCGGCAACATCCAGCCGCTGGGCTCGGAATACGCCATGCGCATCTGGCTGGACCCGGAGAAGCTGCGCAAGTACGCGCTGATGCCGTCCGATGTGGAGAACGCGCTGCAGTCGCAGAACACCGACGTGTCCGCCGGCGAGATCGGCGGCCAGCCGGCGCTGCGCGGGCAGCGCCTGGACGCCACCGTGACCACCCGCAGCCGCCTGCAGACCCCGGCCCAGTTCGGCGCCATCGTGCTCAAGAGCGATGCCAGCGGCGCGGCCGTGCGCCTGTCGGATGTGGCCACCATCGGTCTGGGCCCGGAGACCTACGACAGCATCACCCGCTTCAACGGCAAGCCCTCGGCCTCGCTGGGCATCGAGCTCAACTCCGACGCCAACGCGGTGGAGACCTCCGAGGCGATCGAGAAGCGCCTGCAGGAACTCAAGCAGTACTGGCCGCACGGCTACAACTACCACATCGCCTTCAGCACCACGCCGTTCGTCACCACCTCGATCAAGGAGGTGGTGATCACCCTGATCGAGGCGGTGCTGCTGGTGGTGGCGGTGATGTACCTGTTCCTGCAGAACTGGCGCGCCACGCTGATCCCGACCATCGCCGTGCCGGTGGTGCTGATGGGCACCTTCGGCGTGCTCGCCGCGTTCGGCTATTCGATCAACACCCTGACCATGTTCGCGATGGTGCTGGCGATCGGCCTGCTGGTCGACGACGCCATCGTGGTGGTGGAGAACGTGGAGCGGGTCATGGGCCAGGAAGGCCTGCCGCCGAAGGAAGCCACGCTGCGCTCGATGCAGCAGATCGGCGGCGCCCTGGTCGGCATCGTACTGGTGCTGACCGCGGTGTTCGTGCCGATGGCGTTCTTCAACGGCGTCACCGGCGTGATCTACCGGCAGTTCTCGATCACCATCGCCGCCTCGATGATCCTGTCGGTGCTGGTGGCGATGACCCTGACCCCGGCGCTGTGCGTGACCATCCTCAAGCCGCTGCACCAGGGCGAGGCGCCGATCGGCTCGCACGGCCGCCTGGGCTGGTTCTTCGTCTGGTTCAACACCCGCTTCCGGCACCTGTCCGAGCGCTACCGCGCGCTGGTCGAGCGGGTGCTGGGGCGGCGCGCGCTGGGCCTGATCGCCTACGCGCTGCTGCTCGCGGTCACCGGGCTGTTGCTGTGGCGCCTGCCCGGTGCGTTCCTGCCCGACGAGGACGAGGGCATGCTCAACGTGCTGGTCAAGCTGCCGGCCGGCTCCACCCTGGAGCAGACCCTGGCGGTGACCGACCGGCTGACCAAGGCCGCGCTGAAGGACCCGGGCGTGCGCTCGGTGCTGTCCTCGGCCGGCTTCAGCGTCACCGGCGCCGGCCAGAACGTCGGCATGGCCTTCATCCGCCTGAAGGACTGGGACGACCGCGACGACGACGCGGCGACCATCGCCGATCATCTGAACAAGGCGCTGGCCGACGTGCCGGATGCGGAACTGTTCGTGACCTCGCCGCCGGCGATCACCGGGCTGGGCGACGCCTCCGGCTTCACCTTCGAACTGATGGACTACGAAGGCGCCGGCCATGCCGCCCTGGTCGCCGCGCGCGACAAGCTGCTGCGCCTGGCCCAGCACGATCCCAAGCTGATGAACGTGCGCTACGCCAGCCTGGAGGACGCGCCGGTGTATGCGGTGAAGATCGACGACGCCAAGGCGCAGGCGCTGGGCGTGGACCCGGGCGACATCAACGCCACGCTCAACAGCGCGCTCGGCGGCGACTTCGTCAACAACTTCATCTACAAGGGCCGCATCAAGAAGGTCTTCGTCCAGGGCGATGCGCAGGCGCGCATGGCGCCGCAGGATCTTGACCGCTGGACGGTGCGCAACAGCGACGGCGACATGGTGCCGATGTCGTCCTTCACCCGCTCGCACTGGACCAGCGCGCCGGCCGCGCTGGAACGCTACAACGGCGTGTCGGCGATGGAACTGACCGGCCAGGCGGTGCCGGGGGTCAGCTCCGGCGCGGCGATGGACGAGATGGCCGAACTGAGCAAGCAGCTGCCGCACGGCTTCGGCTACGCGTGGTCGGACATGGCCTACCAGGAGAAGCTGTCGGCCAACCAGGCACCGGCGCTGTACGCGATCTCGCTGCTGTTCGTGTTCCTGTGCCTGGTGGCGCTGTACGAGAGCTGGTCGATCCCGTTCGCGGTGATGCTGGCGGTGCCGGTGGGCGTGTTCGGCGCGGTGCTGCTGATGACCCTGCGTGGTCTGGAGAACGACGTGTACTTCCAGGTGGGCCTGCTGACCACGGTGGGCCTGGCGGCGAAGAACGGCATCCTCATCGTCGAGTTCGCGCGCGACCTCGAGCACCGCGGCGAAAGCCTGCTGGCCGCCACCCTGCACGCGGTGCAGATGCGCCTGCGGCCGATCCTGATGACCTCGCTGGCGTTCCTGCTCGGCGTGCTGCCGCTGGTGTTCAGCAAGGGCGCCGGCTCGGCCGCGCGGCACTCGCTGGGCACCGGCGTCACCGGCGGCACCCTGGCCTCGATCACCCTGGGCCTGTTCTTCGTGCCGCTGTTCTACGTGATCGTGCGGCGGCTGTTCCCCGGCCGCCCGGCGGCCACCGAGGAGGTGCAGGCATGAGCGCCGTCTCGCGCATGAGCGTGGCGGCGGCCACGCTGCTGGCCCTGGCCGGCTGCACCCTGGCGCCGACCTACCAGCGTCCGGCGGCGCCGGTGCCGGCCGACCTGGCCGCGGCCGATGCGGCGCCGGCCGCCGGCGCCGCCACCGACACCCTGGCGATGCCGGACTGGCAGCAGGTGTTCCTGGATCCGCGGTTGCGCCAGACCATCGCGCTGGCCCTGCAGAACAACCGCGACCTGCGCGTGGCGATGCTGTCCATCGACAAGGCGCGCGCGCAGTACCGCATCCAGCGCGCCGCGCAGCTGCCCTCGTTCGATGCCAGCGGCAGCATGAGCCGCGGCCGCAGCAGCGCCGCCAGCAATGACGATGGCGTCTCCCAGCTCTCCACCAACGACGCCGTCCAGGTCGGCCTGAGCAGCTGGCAGCTGGACCTGTTCGGGCAACTGCGCAGCCTCAACCAGGAGGCCCAGCAGAACTGGCTGTCCAGCGCCGAGAACCAGCGCAGCGTGCGCCTGAGCCTGGTCGCCCAGGTCGCCGCGGCGTGGCTGACCGTGGGCGCGGACCAGGAACAACTGGCGCTGGCGCAGCAGACCCTGGACAGCCAGGCGCAGACCCTGCAACTGACCGAGCGCCAGCACGGCGTCGGCAGCGTGTCGGGGCTGGACCTGGCGCAGCAGCAGACCAGCGTGGCGTCGGCGCGGGTCGCCGTGGCCAGCGCCGCCACCCAGTTGGCGCAGGCGCGCGATGCGCTGCAGCTGCTGGTCGGCGCGCCGGTGGAGGCGGCACTGTTGCCGACGGCGCAGGCACTGCAGGACAGCGTCGCGCTGGCGCCGCTGCCGGCGCACCTGTCCTCGGCGGTGTTGCTGCAGCGTCCGGACGTGCTCGCCGCCGAGCACAGCCTGCAGGCGGCCAATGCCGACATCGGCGCCGCGCGCGCGGCATTTTTCCCCTCGCTGAGCCTGACCGCGTCGACCGGCCGCAGCAGCGATGCGCTGTCGACGCTGTTCTCGGCCGGCAGCCGCACCTGGTCGTTCGTGCCCAGCATCACCGCGCCGATCTTCCACGCCGGCGCGCTGAAGGCCTCGCTGGACGCGTCCAAGCTCGGCAAGGACATCGCCGTGGCGCAGTACGAGAAGGCGATCCAGTCGGCCTTCGCCGAAGTGGCCGACGCCCTGGCCGCGCGCGACCATCTGCAGGCGCAGCTGAGCGCGCAGCAGGCCCTGGTCGACGCCAGCCAGCGCAGCTATACCCTGGCCGACGCCCGCTACCGCGCCGGCCTGGACGGCCACCTGGCGGTGCTGGATGCGCAGCGCTCGCTGTACGCCGCGCAGCAGGCGCTGATCGCGCTGCGTCTGCAGGACGCCAGCAACCGGGTGACCCTGTACCAGGTGCTCGGCGGCGGTGCCGATGCCCAGGCCCAGGCCGCGGCCGCGCCCTGAGCTGGAACCGAGGCAGGCCTGAGGCGAGCTTGAGGCCTGCTTGAGGCAGACCTGAGCGAGCAGGAGCGTCGCCACGCGCGACGCTCTCCTGTGGGAGGGACTTCAGTCCCGACGCGACGGCACTCGGACGGCTCTCCAACCACCGACCCCGGCGACGCCTCGTGCGCGCCCCCGCGGCACACGCCACGACCAGCCTCGCGCCGCCATCTTCATAGCTGAACGTAGCGGTACGCTTCGGCGGGCGTCGTAGACAAATACCGGACGCTTGCGCGCCGCATCTCCTTCATCGCACTGGCCGCAGGCACGCCCCGGGCGCCTCTTCAGCGCCTTGGCGACACCCTCGACACCGCCCCAGCGCGCCGGGCACTGCGCCAGCCTTGGGCCATAATCGCGGCGACTCACTCCAGGTATGCCGCAACCGATGAAGATCCCCCCGAGCCTGCAGCCGCTGATCGACGATGGCGTCATCGACGGCGTGCTGCGCCCGCTCAAGAGCGGCAAGGAGGCCGCGGTCTATGTAGTCCAGGCCGGCGACGACGTGCTCTGCGCCAAGGTCTACAAGGACATGGCGCAGCGCAGCTTCCAGGCCCGCGTGCAGTACCAGGAAGGGCGCAAGGTACGTGGCAGCCGCCAGGCGCGGGCGATCGGCAAGGCCAGCAAGTTCGGCCGCCGCGAGCAGGAGGCGGCGTGGAAGGACACCGAGGCCAACACCCTGTACCAGCTGGTGGACGCCGGCGTGCACGTGCCGCAGCCGCGCGGCTACTTCCACGGCGTGCTGCTGATGGAGCTGGTCACCGACGCCGACGGGCAGAGCGCGCCGCGGCTGAGCGAAGTCGAGCTGGAACCGGCGCAGGCGCAGGCCTTTCATGCGCAGTTGGTCGGCGACGTGGTCAGGATGCTGTGCCTGGGCCTGGTCCACGGCGACCTGTCCGAATACAACGTGCTGGTCGGCGCCGACGGCCCGGTGGTGATCGACTTCCCGCAGGTGGTCAGCGCCGCCGGCAACAACGCCGCCCGCGCCATGCTGCTGCGCGACGTGCACAACCTGCGCGACTGCCTGGGCCGCTTCGCCCCCGAGCTCAACGCCACCCACTACGGCGAGGAGATGTGGGCGCTGTACGAGAAGGGCACGCTGCGCCCGGACAGCGCGCTCAGCGGCCG
This sequence comes from Xanthomonas sp. NCPPB 901, assembly GCF_056725085.1. NCBI lineage: Bacteria > Pseudomonadati > Pseudomonadota > Gammaproteobacteria > Lysobacterales > Lysobacteraceae > Xanthomonas > Xanthomonas sp. NCPPB 901. The sequence goes on from NZ_CM161511.1 coordinate 456,842, forward strand.
CTTCACCTTCGACACCCGCCGCGCAGACGTGCGCGCGGTGCGCGCCTCGATCGAGGACGCGCGACAGGAAGCCATCATCCGCCAGCAGGGCCGCGAGGCCGCTGCGCAGGACGACTAGGGTCTGCTTGCTCCTCGAGCACGCCGCGCCGCGGTTGCGCGCGCTTGCGGGCAGCAAGCGAGGAGGTGGACCCCGTCCCCGCGTGCGCGATCGCATGCAGCAGGCTCACCGCGGCTCGCAAGGCGGCCCATGGCACCGGCGAGACCGGGCGTAGCGGCCGTCTGCCCGACCGGCGCCTGTTCGATTGCACGGAATCCAGCATCGCCACGCGGCCCCAGGCGTGCGCGATCGCATCCTTCGGGTTGGGCCTGGCAAACGCGTTGCCGCCGCGGTGTGGCGTGACCTCCCCGGTTGGGCACCGCGCTCCGCAACGCCAGCGGCGCGCCCGCCAGCCCCAACGCGCTGTCCTCGGCTGGACCGCCGGCCGCGATGCGAACGCCGCATTCGCGCACGCGCATGTTGCGCTGCAATGCGACGCAGTCACGTGCGCGACGGCGGCCAGCACGTGCCGCACGCAGTGCGAAGCCTTGCTACAGCTGCATTGCGCACGGCTCTACGCCACTGCAAGCGGCCGTCTGCCGATGGCCCGCCAAGCGCCGTGATGCGCGTTTCGGTTCGCTTATTTGCGAAAATGGTTATGAATAATAACAATTTGGCCGACGCCGCTTGCGCAGCTGCCCCGGGAGGGCCACCCATGTATTTCGATCCAGACGTCGTCCGTTTCTTCGCCCTGGCGCAGCAGTCCGGGCAGCCGCCGATGGAGGAACTGCCCTTGCCCGAGGCGCGGGCGATGATGCGCGGCGTCGCCGCGCAGTTCGGTTTCCCGCGCGCGGAGATGGCCGAGGTTCGCGACCTGCAGGCACCGGGTCCGGCCGCGCCGGTTCCGCTGCGCCTGTACCGCCCGCACGGCCTCGACGCCGGTCCGGCCCCGACCTGCGTGTACGCGCATGGCGGCGGCGGCGTGGTCGGCGACCTCGACTCGCACGACGACGTGTGCCGGCAACTGGCCGCGCGCGCCGGCTGCCAGGTGCTGGCGGTGGACTACCGGCTGGCGCCCGAGCACCCGGCGCCGGCCGGCATCGAGGACGTGATCGCGGTGCTGCGCTGGCTGGCGGCGCACCCGGGCGAGGTCGGCGCCGATCCGCAGCGCCTGGCGATCGCCGGCGACAGCATGGGCGGCGCCCTGGCCGCCAGCGCCGCGCTGGATGCGCGCGATGCCAGCATTGCCTTGCGTTGCCAGGTCCTGATCTACCCGCTGACCGACGTGCGTCCGGACAACCCCTTCCCCTCGCGCGTGCACAACGCCGGCATCCCGCCGCTGACCGAGGCGGCGATGCGCTACTTCGACCGCCAGTTGCTGCCGGACCCGTCGCTGGCGTCGGACTGGCGCATCTCGCCGGTGGTGGCGCCGGACGTGGCCGGCGTCGCCCCGGCGCTGGTGGTGCTGGCCGAGCGCGATGCGCTGCACGACGAAGGCCTGCACTACGCGCAGCGCCTGCGCGAGGCGGGCGTGGAAACCCTGGTGCGCATCTACCCGGGCATGATCCACGGCTTCATCAACATGGGCGGCGTGATGCGCGTGGCCGGTGAAACCCTGGACCTGGCCGCGCTGCTGCTGCGCCAGCGCCTGCTGCCGGTGGCTGCGTAGGACTGAGCCCCACTGCAGCGCATACCACCTCCCGGCAATCGCTGCCGGTGGTGGCACGCGCTGCCTCATCTGGAACCATACGTCCGTCGCGTCCGTAGGAGCGGCTTCAGCCGCGACGGGGCATTGCCGATACGCACCCCGGGTCGCGGCTGAAGCCGCTCCTACGCGAGTGCTGCGCGCGCTGCGCGTTCGCGACCGATCACGCCACCCGACTGCGCCGCGCGCGTTCCAGGTGCACCAGCAGCAGCGAGATCGCCGCCGGGGTCATGCCGGGGATGCGCTGCGCCTGGCCGACGGTCTGCGGACGTACCCGCTCGAGCTTCTGCTGCACTTCGGCCGACAGCCCGCGCACCTGCGCATAGTCGAACGCGGCCGGGATCGGGGTGTCCTCGTGGCGCTGCTGGCGCGCGATCTCTTCGCGCTGGCGGTCCAGGTAGCCGGCGTACTTGATGCCGATCTCCACCTGCTCGGCCACCTGCGCATCGGTCACGCCCGGGCCCAGCGACGGCACCCGCATCAGCGCGGCGTAGTCCAGTTCCGGGCGCTTGATCAGGTCCAGCACGGTGGTCTCGCGGCTCACCGCCACGCCCAGCGTGGCCGCGACCTCGCGGCCCAGTGCGTTGCCCGGGGTGGCCCACAGCCCGCGCAGGCGCTCGTTCTCGCGCGCCACCGCTTCCTGCTTGGCCTGGAACCGCGCCCAGCGCGTTTCGTCGACGATGCCCAGGTCGTGGCCGATGCCGGTCAGGCGCGCGTCGGCGTTGTCCTCGCGCAACTGCAGCCGGTACTCGGCACGGCTGGTGAACATGCGGTACGGCTCGCTGGTGCCGTGGGTGATCAGGTCGTCGATCAGCACGCCGATATAGGCCTGGTCGCGGCGCGGCGACCACGGCTCAAGCCCGCGCACCTGGCGCGCGGCGTTGAGGCCGGCGATCAGGCCCTGCGCGGCCGCTTCCTCGTAGCCGGTGGTGCCGTTGATCTGCCCGGCGAAGAACAGCCCGGGCATGGCCTTGGTCTCCAGCGAGGCCTTGAGCCCGCGCGGGTCGAAGAAGTCGTACTCGATGGCGTAGCCGGGGCGGGTGATGTGGGCGCGCTCGAAGCCGCGGATCGAACGCACCAGCTCCAGCTGCACGTCGAACGGCAGCGAGGTGGAGATGCCGTTGGGGTAGATCTCGACCACGTCCAGGCCTTCCGGCTCGACGAAGATCTGGTGGCTGGCCTTCTCGGCGAAGCGCACCACCTTGTCCTCGATCGAGGGGCAGTAGCGCGGGCCGATGCCCTCGATCTGCCCGGTGTACAGCGGCGAGCGGTCCAGCGCGCCGCGGATGATGGCGTGGGTGCGCTCGGTGGTGTGGGTGATCCAGCACGAGACCTGGCGCGGATGCTGGGCGACCTCGCCCAGGAACGACATCACCGGCAGTGGATCGTCGCCGGGCTGCTCCTCCATCGCCGCGTAGTCCAGGCTGCGCCCGTCGATACGCGGCGGGGTGCCGGTCTTGAGCCGGTCCACGCCGAAGCGGCCGTCGCGCAGCGCCTGCGCCAGCGCGGTGGCCGGCGGATCGCCGGCGCGGCCGCCGGCGTACTGGGTCTGGCCGATGTGGATCTTGCCGGCCAGGAAGGTGCCGGCGGTCAGCACCACCGCCGCCGCCTCGAAGCGCAGCCCGGTCTGGGTCAGCACCCCGCGCACGCGCTCGCCGTCCATCACCAGGTCGTCCACCGCCGCCTGGAACAGGGTCAGGTTCGGCTGCGCCTCGACCAGGCGCCGGATCGCGCTGCGGTACAGGCTGCGGTCGGCCTGGCAGCGGGTCGCGCGCACCGCCGGGCCCTTGGAGGCATTGAGCGTGCGCCATTGGATGCCGGCCAGGTCCGCGGCCTGGGCCATCGCCCCGCCCAGCGCGTCGATCTCCTTGACCAGGTGGCCCTTGCCGATGCCGCCGATGGCCGGGTTGCAGCTCATCGCCCCCACCGTCTCCACGTTGTGGGTCAGCAGCAGGGTGCGCGCGCCGGCACGCGCCGACGCCAGCGCCGCTTCGGTGCCGGCGTGGCCGCCGCCGATCACGATCACGTCATAGCGGTAGAAGGAGTCGCTCATCGGGGTCTCGTCGGCCGGCACGGGACCGGCGGCAGGGGGCCGCGGGCGGGGGTCGCCCTGGGCGTGGACATGAATTTTAGCGGTTCCATCACAAATTGCAGATCTGGGCCTCAAGTTGGCACGCAATCTGCAGATATTTCCACTGCACCCAACGTGGCAATGCGTCAGGGGCGTATGACTGGAATTGGAACAGGGGCCAGTCACGCGCACGTTGGGGGAGCTGGGGGCCGGTAGTCGGGGGACTACCGGCCCTTTTTTATGCCCGTTTTCCGCCGCCGGCCGGCGCGCGCGCCAGCAATGACAAGGCCCCAACGCGAAAAGCCCCGGCGGACCGGGGCTTTTCGTTGTGAGGCGCCGACGCCCGACAGGGCCGGAACAGGGGGGATCCAGATTTCCCTGTCGGACATCGACATAGACGGTGGGGTCAACCCCTTCGGGTCATAAAGCGACGCAGGCGGTCACCCCGTAGGACGTAGAGTGCTTGCTGTGACAGGCGAACGCAAGCCCTTTCTCAGGGCTCGAGTGTGCGACGTGTCCCATTGCTGCGCCCCATGTTGCCGGGGCGGGGTGCCGGCGGCCGCGGCATCGCCTCAGGGCGCTGCATCACTGGCCGGGGCGGCTGGATGGACTGCGGCCGCGGCGCCGAATTGAGCGCATCCGGACGGCGCAGGCGGTCCAGGTCGCGCCACGGCGTCGGCACCCGACCGCCCACGCTGGGCGGTGGCGGCGACGAACCGCCGTCGTCCGGCCGCGGGCGCGGCGGTGGACGGTGGCGCGGGCCGTCGTAGCCGCGATAGTAGTAATACGGCACGCCGTAGCCGTAGTAGCCGTAATACGCCGGGCCGTAACCGTAGTAGGGCACCGCGCCGTACGGCGAGTAGTACTCGGAGTAACCGGGCGGATAGCGGTATTCGACCGAGGGCGCGCCACGGTAGTAGCCACCGTCGCCGCCTCCGGCGTAATCGTAGGTGGCACAGCCGCCCAGTGCGGCCAGCAGTCCAGCGGCGCAGATCAGGCGCAGTTTCATGGCATTTGCCCTCCATCAGGCTGGCTGACAGGTTCGGTCCGTTGCATTGAATCCCCCCTTAACTTCCCGCGCCGCACTTGAACGCTTAAGTCGCGCGCAACGGCGGCGCACCTGCGCCGCTCGCGGGCGCTGCACGTTGGCGACGATACGCTACCCTTTCGCGCATGGTCTCACGTTTTCTGCCCGAGTTCGGCGACGTCCTGGCGGCCGCCGCACGCATCGCCGCGTATGCGCGGCCGACCCCGGTCCTGCGTTCGCAGGCGCTGGACGCCGCCACCGGCGCGCAGCTGTATTTCAAGGCCGAACACCTGCAGCGCGGCGGCGCGTTCAAGTTCCGCGGCGCCTGCAACGCGGTGTGGGCGCTGGATCCGGCGCAGGCGGCCCGCGGGGTCGTCACCCACTCCTCGGGCAACCATGGCGCGGCCCTGGCGCAGGCCGCGCGCACCCGCGGCATCGGCTGTCATGTGGTGGTGCCCGAAGGCGCGGTCGCGGCCAAGCTCGCCAACATCGCCCGCCACGGCGCCACGCTGTGGCGCTGCGCGCCGACCATCGCCGCGCGCGAGGAAATGTGCGCACGGGTGCAGCGCGACACCGGCGCGACCCTGGTGCATCCGTATGCCGATCCGGCGGTGATCGCCGGCCAGGGCACCGCGGCGCTGGAACTGCTCGACGCCAGCGGCGGACTGGACCTGCTGGTGGTGCCGGTCGGCGGCGGCGGCCTGGCCGCGGGCAGCCGCCTGGCGCTGTCGGCGCTGGCACCGCAGGCGCAGTTGCTGCTGGCCGAGCCGGCCGGCGCCGCCGACACCGCGCGCTCGCTGGCCGCCGGCGAGCGCCGCGTGGACATGGTCCCGGACACCGTCTGCGACGGCCTGCGCGGCAGCCTGGGCGAGCCGAACTTCGCCCTGCTGCACGGCCATGCCGAGGTGCTGGTGGTCGAGGACGCGGCGACCGTGGCGGCGATGCGGTTGCTGTGGCAGGTGCTCAAGCAGGTGGTGGAGCCGTCCTCGGCGATCGCCCTGGCGGCGGTGCTGGCGCAGCCGGCGCGCTTCGCCGGGCGGCGGGTCGGGGTGATCCTGTCCGGCGGCAACGTCGACCTGGACGCCTTGCCGTGGGGTGCGGCATGAGCGCGCGGGGCGGGTTCCGCTGGCTGCGCTGGCTGCTGCGCCTGGCGGCGCTGCTGGGGCTGTGGCTGCTGGGCGTGGCGATCTACATCGTCTGGGTCGGCGACCGCGACCAGGCGGCGCCGGCGGACGCGATCATCGTGCTCGGCGCGGCGGCCTACGACGCCAAGCCGTCGCCGGTGTTCGAGGAGCGCATCCGCCACGGCCTGGACCTGTACCAGCGCGGCTACGCGCCGACCCTGATCTTCACCGGCGGCTTCGGCAACGGCGCGCGCTTCGCCGAGTCGCAGGTGGCCCGGCGCTACGCGCTGCGCCACGACGTGCCGGCCGACGCGATCCTGATCGAGACGGTGTCGCGCACCACCCGGCAGAACCTGATCGAGGCGCGCCGGCTGATGCGCGAACACGGCCTGCACCGGGTCATCGTGGTCAGCGATCCGCTGCACATGGCGCGGGCGCTGCGGCTGTGCCAGGAACTGCAGATCGACGCGCTGGCGTCGTCGACCCCGAGCAGCCGCTTCCGCAGCTTCCAGACCCGCTGGCGCTTCCTGCTGCAGGAGCTGTACTTCTTCCATCGCGACCTGCTGGAGCAGGCCGCCTGAGCGTTGCGGCGAGCCCGTATGATTGGGCCTTTCCACGACTGGAGGGGCGACCGCCATGAGCAACCACGGAGTTCCTGCGCAGGACCAGGCCATCGCCCTGGTCCAGGCCTATTACGCGGCGTTCAACCGCGGCGACTGGGACGGCATGCTGGGCATGCTCAGCGACGACGTCGCCCACGACCTCAACCAGGGCGCGCGCGAGACCGGCAAGGACGCGTTCGCCGCCTTCCTGCAGCGCATGAACGCCAGCTACCGCGAGCAACTGCACGACATCGTGGTGCTGGCCGCGCAGGACGGCCGCCGCGCCGCCGCCGAGTACGTGGTGCATGGCGAGTACCACCACACCGACACCGGCCTGCCGGAGGCGCGCGGCCAGCGCTACGTGCTGCCGGGTGGGGCGTTCTTCGACATTCGCGACGGCAAGATCGCCCGGGTCAGCAACTACTACAACCTGGAAGACTGGATCGCGCAGGTCTCCGCCTGAGCCGCGCGCCGGCCTGAGGCCGGTGCGTTCGCGCTGTCGCAAAACTGTCCGCGCGCCGTCATCGGTGGCCGCAGGCGCGGTGGCTATGGTCGCCGCGTCGAGTGAGAGGACCGCCGATGCGCGCGCTGCTTCGTTCCCCGGCCGTCGCGGTGGCGCTGCTGGCCTGCACGCTCGCGCTGGCCCTGCTGGGCATGCGCGGGATCTGGGACGCCGACGAAGGCCGTTACTCCAATGTCGCGCTGAACATGCTGCACAGCGGCGACTGGCTCACGCCCCGGCGCAGCCAGGACGTGGCGCACTGGACCAAGCCGCCTCTGACCTATTGGGCGATCGCCGCCAGCGTCGCCGTGTTCGGGCCGTCGCCGTGGGCGGCGCGGCTGCCGTCGGCGCTGGCCTACCTGCTGTGCGTGTTGCTGGCCTGGCGCCTGGCCGCGCGGTTGTTCCCCGAGCGCCCCGACCTGCCGGCGCAGGCCGCGCTGCTCTACGCGACCATGCTGGCGCCGTTCGGGGCGGCGCAATGGATTTCCACCGACTTCCTGCTCGCCGCCTGCGAGACCCTGGCGGTGTGGGCCTTCGTCGAAGCGCGGGCGCATCCGCCCGGCCAGGGCAAGCGCTGGATCGCGGCGATGTGGGCCGGTTTCGCGCTGGCGTTCATGACCAAGGGACCGCCGGGCCTGCTGCCGTTGCCGGCGCTGTTGCTGTTCAACGCGATCACGCCCGGGCCGCCGCGGCGCGCGCTGCAGCTCTCCGGCATCGCCCTGTTCGCGGTGCTGGCGCTGCCCTGGTACCTGGCGGTGATCCGCGGCCATCCCGGGTTGCTGCAGTACTTCGTCGGCGACGAGGTGGTCAAGCGCGTGGCCAGCGATGCGTTCGGGCGCAATGCGCAGTGGTACGGCTGGGCGGTGGCGTATGCGCCGATCCTGGTCCTGGGCACGCTGCCGTGGACGCCGGCGCTGGCGCGCTGGGCCTGGCAGCTGCCGCGGCAGCTGCGGCAGTGGTGGCGCGATCCGGCGCTGCGCCTGCGGCAGGCCGCGCCGCTGCTGCTGACGCTGTGGGTGCTGCTGCCGCTGCTGGTGCTGTGCCTGTCGCGCTCGCGGCTGCCGCTGTACGTGCTGCCGCTGTTCGTGCCGCTGGCGTTGCTGGCGGCCTGGCAGCGCGCGCAGGAGGGCCGCGCGGCATGGCGCTGGCCGTGGCTGCTGGGCTGGTGCGGGCTGCTGCTGGCGCTCGCGCTGGCGTTGGCGCTGCTGCCCACGCACAAGGATGCCGACGCCTGGGCGCAGGCGATCGCCCGGCGTGCCGGCGCGCCGGTGCGCGAGGTGGTGTTTGTCGAGGACATGGCGCGCTACGGCCTGCGCCTGGAACTGGGCGCGCAGGTGCGCAAGATCCGCCTGGACGCCTTGCCCGATGCGCCGCGCTTCGGTCCCGAGTACGACGCCGACCTGACCACGGTCTTGCGGCAACCCCGCGCCGACCGCGTGTGGGTGTGCAAGGACGACGCCTGGCCGCAGGTAGCCGCGCGCATCGCCGCGCAGGGCGCGCGGGCGCAGGCGCTGGGGACGCCCTACCAGGGGCGGGTGCTGTTCCGGGTGCTGCCCGGCTCAGTCGCCGCGGCGGCGGATCGGGATCGCTGACAGCGGCACTGCGGCGATCTCGCCGCCGCCCTCGCGGATCGGCGCACCCGGCGGCGGCGCCCAGGCATGCGCGTAGATCACTTCCCAGGTGCTGGGCAGGGTGCCGTCGGCCTGGCGCAGCGGTTCGTAGGCGGCGCTGGCGGCGGCGAAGCGGCCGCGCCCGGTGAGGGTGTGGCGGCGCGCCTGCAGTGCGTTGGTGGCGCCGATCGCGCGCAGTTCGCGCATCAGCGCGGCGAGGTCCGGATAGGTCAGGTTGAACACGTCGCGGTCCAGCACCGGATCGCGGAAGCCGGACAGCATCAGCGCATCGCCGAACTGCGCGATCGGCGCGAAGCGGCTCACGTGCGGCGTGGTGCGGTCGGCCTGGGCGAAGGCCTCGCGCAGCTCGATCAGCGTGTCCGGGCCGAAGCTGGAACACAGCAGCAGGCCGCCGGGGCGCAGCACGCGGCGGAAGCCGGCGAACACCGCCGGCAGGTCCTCGACCCACTGCAGGCACAGATTGCTGAAGATCACATCGACGCTGTGCTCGGCCAGCGGCAGCGCGCGCGCGTCGGCGCAGACGCGGCCGAACGGCTTCCACCAGCCGGCCTGGCGCTTGGCCTGTTGCAGCATCGGCAGGGCCTGGTCGAGCGCGATCACCTGCGCGCGCGGCCAGCGCTTCTTCATCGCCGCGGCGGCATGCGCCGGGCCGCTGCCCACGTCCAGCACCACCTGCGGCACGCGGTCGCCGAGGTAGTCCAGCGATTCCAGCAAGCGCCCCTGCACCTCGCGCTGCAGGGCCGCGGCCGCGTCGTAGCTGGCGGCGGCACGCGCGAACGCGCGGCGGATGTGCTGGGAGTCGAACGCGGAAGGATCCATCCGCGCATTATCGCCGCCCGCGTCGCGCTGCGGCCAGCGGTGGCGCCTGCATCACCGCGTTCTGCGCACGCGCCGCCAATCTCGGCTTACGAATCCCGACTCCCCAATCCCCAATCCCGGCTCCTCAGAACGTCCCCGGATAGCTGCCGCCGTCGAGCAACAGGTTCTGCCCGCTCAGGTAACCGGCTTGCGCGCTGCACAGGAAGGCGCAGGCCGCGCCGAATTCCTCGGCGGTGCCGAAGCGCCCGGCCGGAATCTGCCGGCGCTTGCGTTCGGCCAGGTCGGCGGGGTCGACGCCCTCGCGCTGCGCGGCATGGGCGATGTTGCCGCGCAGGCGGTCGGTGTCGAACTGCCCCGGCAGCAGGTTGTTGATGGTGACGTTGTGCGCCACCGTGCGCCGCGCCAGCCCGGCGACGAAGCCGGTGAGGCCGGCACGCGCGCCGTTGGACAGGCCCAGGCTGTCGATCGGCGCCTTCACCGCGGCGGAGGTGATGTTGACGATGCGGCCGAAACCGCGCGCCTGCATCGCATCGACGGTGGCGCGGATCAGCGCGATCGGCGCCAGCATGTTGGCGTCGAGCGCGCGCAGCCAGTCCTCGCGTTCCCACTCGCGGAAATCGCCGGGCGGCGGGCCGCCGGCGTTGTTGATCAGGATGTCGACCTGCGGACAGGCAGCCAGTGCGGCGGCGCGTCCGGCCTCGGTGGCGATGTCCGCCGCCACCGCGACCACCTCGCCGCCGCCGTCGAGCGCGCGCAGTTGCGCCGCCGCCTTATCCAGCCCGGCCTGGCCGCGCGCCACGATCGTCACGTGCACGCCCTCGCGGGCCAGCGCCTGCGCGCAGCCCAGTCCCAGCCCCTTGCTCGCGGCGCAGACCAGCGCCCATTTGCCGGCGATTCCCAGGTCCATGCTTGCACTCCGGTTCGAAGGAGCCGCGATGATCGGACATCGTGGCTGCGGCGGCCAGCGTCACACCGCGACTGCAGGACAGTTGCGCGCGCAGGACATGTGCAGGAGCGAGTTCGCTGCGCTGTGTTTGGCTGCCATGCGTCGCGAATGGAGCGGCTCCCACAGGGACGGGCCGGGCATCCTTGTGGGAGGGACTTCAGTCCCGACGATGGAGGGTGTCGGCCGGCTTTCGGCTTCGTCACATCGCGACTGCAGGACAGTCGAGCACGCAAGACACGTGTTGGTGCGACGTCGCTGCGCTGCGTTCGACTGCCATGCGTCGCGACTGAATTAGTTCCCACAGTGATGAGCCGGGCGTCCTTGTGGGAGGGACTTCAGTCCCGACGACGGAGGGTGTCGGTCGGCTTTCTGCTTCGCTTGTCGCGGCGGCACGACAGTTGAGTCCCAGGGCGGAGACGCTTGCGTCTTTCTGACGTCGGTGCGGGTCGCGTGATGCGTTGTGGGAGTCAACTGTCATGTAGCGCGCGACGCACGAGACGGTGTGCGCTTTCCGATGGCGCAATGCGTCGGGACTGAAGTCCCTCCCACAGTGCACCCGGCGGGCTCGCCGCAAGCGCCTGTAGGAGCGGCTTCAGCCGCGACCCGACGCAACGGGCGCGTCGCGGCTGAAGCCGCTCCTAAGGCAGCAGCGTGGAACGCGCGGCGCGACGCCGCTAGTCCAGCGTCGCCAGGAATCCGCGCAGCGCCTCGGCGACGGTGTCGGCATGACCGAGGAACGGGGCGTGGCCGCCGCCGGCGATGGTCAGCGCGCGTGCGTTGGGTGCCAGCGCCGCGGCGGCGTCCATGCCCGCCGGCGGGACCAGGCGGTCGCGCTGGCCGCCGATCCACAGGCTGGGCACGCGCAGGCCGGGCAGGGCGCGGCGCAGGTCGGTGCGCTCCAGCAGGGTCAGGCCATCCTGCAGCACGTGCGGGTCGGGCGCGCCGCGGGCGTCGAGCGCGTCGCGCAGGCTGCGCAGTTCGGCGCGCGCATGCGCCGAGCCGAGCGTGTCCAGCGCCAGGAAGCGTTCGAGGGTGCCGCGGTAGTCCTCGGCGAGATCGCGGCCGAACTGTTCGAACACCTGCGGCTCCACCGCGTGCGGCCAGTCGCTGCCGCGCACGAAACGCGGCGTCGCCGCGAGCATCGCCAGCCCGCGCACCTGCGGCTGGGTGGCGGCGGCGTGCAGCGCGAACAGCCCGCCCAGCGACCAGCCCAGCCACACCGCCGGCGGCGTGGCCGCGGCGATCGCGCTGACCACGTGCGGCAGCGCCAGCGGCGTGTCGTCGCCGCGGCTGTGGCCATGCCCGGGCAGGTCCACCAGGTGCAGGCGGTACTGCGCCGACAGGCGCTCCACCAGCGGCGCGAAGATGCCGCCGTTCAACGCCCAGCCGTGCAGCAGGACCAGGTCGGGGCCCTGCCCCAGGGTGTCGATATGCATCGTCGTCCGTCGTCGCGAAGAAACCGGAAAGAGCGGCGTCGGCCGCCGCGTCAGTGCGCCGCGCGCCGCTCCAGCACCTGCGGCAGCAGCAGGCGCCACTGCCGGCGCGGATAGTCGCGGGTGCGCCAGGCCGACCAGCGATGCGCGCCGCGGCGCTGCTGGATCGCCGCGCTCAGCCACTCGCCGTCGATGCCCTGCCAGGCGCCGGCCGGCGTCAGCAGGTTGGGCGCCAGCCGCGGATGCACGTCGTCGCGCAGCATCTGCCACAGTGCGTCGGTGGCGAACGGCGAGGCGGCAAGCACGGCGGCGATGTGCGGATGCTGCGCGTGCACCGCTGTGTCCAGGTACAACTCCGACAGCGCGTCCCACACCTTGCGCCGCGCCGCGAGTCCGGCGTCGCTCACGCCGGCAGGCCGGGCGGATGCGCGGCCACGCGATCGCGGGCCAGCGCCAGCGCATCCAGCAGCGCCTGCACCTGCGCCGGCGTGTGCAGCGCCGACAGGGTCACGCGCAGCCGCGACTTGCCTTCCGGCACGGTCGGCGGGCGGATCGCCGAGACCAGGTAGCCGGCCTGTTCCAGCGCCGCCGACCACGCCAGCGCGGTGCGCTCCTCGCCGCACAGCAGCGGCTGGATCGGCGTGTCCGAGGCCATCAGCTCCAGGCCATGGCGACGCGCGCCGCCGCGGAACAGGGCGATCAGTTCGACCAGGCGCTCGCGCCGCCATTGGTCGCGCCGCGCCAGCTTGACCGCCGCCAGCGAGGCCGCGGCCTGCGCCGGCGGCAGCGCGGTGGTGTACAGATACGGCCGCGCGGTTTCGGCCAGGTGCCGGATCAGCGTGGCATCGCCGACCACCGCCGCGCCGTAGCCGCCCAGCGCCTTGCCCAGGGTCACCAGTTGCAGCGGGACGTCGTCGACCCCCAGGCCGGCCTCGGCGACGCTGCCGCGCCCATGCGGACCGACCACGCCGACGCCGTGCGCGTCGTCCACGTACAGCAGCGCCTGTTGCGTGCGCGCCACCAGCGCCAGCGAGCGCAGCGGCGCGCTGTCGCCGTCCATGCTGAACACGCCATCGGTGGCCAGCATCGCCGCGCCGTCGGCGGCGTGCTTGAGCTGGCGCATCGCGCCTTCGGCATCCAGGTGCGGGTAGCGGCGCAGGCGGCAGCCGGCCAGGCGGCTGGCGTCGAGCAGGCTGGCGTGGTTGAGCCGGTCCTGTACGCACACGTCTTCTTCCTCGCTCAACAGCGCCTGCTGCACCGCCAGGTTGGCGATGAAGCCGCTGCCGAACAGCAGCGCCTGCGGATAGCCGAGCCAGTCGGCGATCTCGCGTTCCAGCGCGTCGTGCAGCGCGTGGTGGCCGCACACCAGGTGCGAGGCGGTGGCGCCGGCGCCCTCGCGCGCGGCCGCATCCTGCAGGGCGGCGACCACTTCGAACTGCTGCGCCAGGCCCAGGTAGTCGTTGCTGCAGAAGCCGGTCAGCCAGCGGCCGTCCACTTCCAGGCGCACGCCGTCGCGGCGGCCGACGCTGCGGCGCACGCGCAGGCGCCCCTGCGCTTCGCGCAAGGCGCGCGCGGACTGGATGCGGTCGTGCAGGTCGGGACGGGCCATGGGCGCGGGACGGGCAACGGGCCGGTTAGCGTAGCGCGTCCCCGGCCGGGCCGGGCGCCGCCGGCGATGGACGGCCGGATCGGCGGACGGACGCGCGGCGGGGACTCAGGCCAGGGCGGCGGCGATCGCCGGCGTGGACGGGGCGGTGATGTCCGCATGCACGGTGCCGGGATGGTCGTGCGCATCGGCGTCCACCATCACCTGCATCGGCCGCAGCCCCAGCCGCGCGAACAGCGCCTGGTCGCGCTCGGTGTCCGGGTTGCCGGTGGTCAGCAGCTTCTCGCCGTAGAAGATCGAGTTGGCGCCGGCGCAGAAGCACAGCGCCTGCAATTCGTCGCTCATGCTCTCGCGCCCGGCCGACAGCCGCACCATCGCCCGCGGCATCGCGATGCGCGCCACCGCGATCGTGCGCACGAACTCGAACGGGTCCAGCTCGACCGTGCCGTGCAGCGGGGTGCCGGCGACCTGCACCAGGCGGTTGATCGGCACCGAATCCGGATGCACCGGCAGGTTGGCCAGCGCCTGCAGCAGGCCGGCGCGCTGGTCGCGCGACTCGCCCATGCCGACGATGCCGCCGCAGCAGGTCTTCAGGCCGGCGTCCCGCACATGGGTCAGCGTGTCCAGGCGGTCCTGGTACTGGCGGGTGTGGATGATCGAGTCGTAGAAATCCGGCGCGGTGTCCAGATTGTGGTTGTAGTAGTCCAGCCCGGCCGCCTTCAGCGCCTGCGCCTGGGTGCCGTCGAGCATGCCCAGGGTGGCGCAGGTCTCCAGGCCCAGCGCCTTCACCTCGCGGATCATCTCGGCCACCTTCGGGATGTCGCGGTCCTTGGGCGAGCGCCAGGCCGCGCCCATGCAGAACCGCGAGGCGCCGGCGGCCTTGGCCTGGCGCGCCTTGTCCAGCACCGCCTCGGTGCTCATCAGCTTCTGCGCCTCCACGCCGGTGGCGTAGCGCTGGGCCTGCGGGCAGTACGCGCAGTCTTCCGGGCAGCCGCCGGTCTTCACCGACAGCAGCGTCGAGACCTGCACCTGCGCCGGATCGAAGTGCTCGCGGTGCACGGCGGCGGCGCGGTGCAGCAGCTCCGGGAACGGCAGATCGAACAGGGCGAGCAATTCCTGGCGTTGCCAGTCGTGTCGGACGACAGCGGACATGGGGGTTTCCTGACGGTCAGCGGCTGGGAAAGCGGGCAGTCTGGTGAGCATGCAAAGTCCTGTCAACTTCATTGGCGCTGGTTTGGTTGACGGCGGCTGGCGGTGGCTGCAGCGCCGCCTGTTGCCGGAACGCTGTCTGGTCTGTGGCGAGCCCGGCGTGCCGGGCCTGGACCTGTGTGCGGCCTGTGGCGATGGCCTGCCGTGGAATGCGGCGGCCTGCTGCCGCTGCGCGCTGCCGTTGCCGGCCCTGGATGCCGCGCAGGTCTGCGGCGCGTGCCAGCGCCGGCCGCCGTTGCTGGAGCGGGTCGCCAGCGCCTGCGTGTACGCCGCACCGGTCGATGGGCTGTTGCGCCGCTTCAAGTTCCACCAGGACCTGGCGGCCGGGCGCCTGCTCGCCGCACTGCTGCAGACACGCTGCGCGGCCTTGCCGCGGCCGCAGGCGCTGCTGCCGGTGCCGCTGCATCCGGCCCGGTTGCGTCAGCGTGGCTACGACCAGGCCCTGGAACTGGCGAAGCCGCTGGCGCGCGCACTGGCGCTGCCGCTGTGCCTGGCGCTGCAGCGGGTGCGGGCGACCGCGGCGCAGTCCGAACTGGACGCCCGCGCACGTCGGCGCAATCTGTGCGGCGCGTTCGCGGTGCCGGCCTCGGCGGTGCTGCCGGCGCACGTGGCCCTGGTCGACGACGTGATGACCACCGGCGCGACCCTGCACGCCGCGGCACAGGCGCTGCGCCGTGCCGGCGTCGAACGGGTCGATGCGTGGGTGGTGGCGCGGGTGCCGTGAGCGTGCTGCGTCTATCGCACGCGGGTGCAGACGGCTCGGCTCGGCCGGAAAGCGCGCGCGTCAGGGCGCGCTGCCTGTCGCGCGAGGCATGGCGGGACGCGCCGCGTTGCGTGCGCATCGGCCGACCTGCCGCAGCGGCGATCCGGCAGGGGGCTGCGCGCATGAACGGTCCGCAGGCGCCCCCGGCCTTATGATCGTGACGAGGCCAACAATGAAGGAGCTTGCGATGCGCCGGAAGGCTTCGGGTCTGTCGATGACGCTGTGTGTCTTTGCTGTCGCCGGGTGCGGGTATGGCAAGGCACCGGATGTCGCCGCCGCCATCCCGGTCAAGGCGAAGATCGAATGGCGCCTGGCCAGCCATGCGCCCACCCCCGACGCTGTCCAGGCCGACTACCACGGACAGCCTGTGTACCTGGCGCCGCAGGCGTTGCTGGTCGTCGAGGAGGCGGCGACCGTCGCGCCCGCCGACAACGGCGATGGCCAGCCAGCGCTGGATCTGCGCTTTCCTGGACATGGCCAGCGCCTGACCCGGGCCACCGAGCAGAACGTCGGCAAGCCGGTCGCACTGCTGGCCGACGGCCAGGTGCTGACCGTGGCCACGATCATGGCGCCGCTGCCGGGGGACAGCCTGCGGATCAGTGGGTTGCAGGACATGCAGGAGCAGCAGCGGGTGCTGGCGTTGTTGACCCACGCGCCGGCCGAGGCCGCGCCAGCGCAGGATGCCAAGCGCTAGAACGCGCTGGTGAGATGGGGAGCGGCCGATGCCGCATCCTGGCCTGGCCCTGTGCGGGCTGCGCCTGGACGCGGCCATGTCGGCACTGCGCGTTGGGGTGCCGGCCCGTTGCGGGGGCTTGGGGCACGTTTCGGCGCGCGCTGCGCGTGATCGATGACAGGCCCTAGGCTGCGCGCAGCGCCAGCGCCACGGCGATGCCGGCGAAGACCGCCAGGCCGACCCAGTTGTTGTGCAGGAAGGCGCGGAAGCACGCCGCGCGTTCGCGGTGCCGGGCCATGCGGAACTCGGCGGCCACCAGCAGCGCCGCCACGCCCAGGCCGACCCAGTACCAGATGCCCAGGTCCGCGCGCTGGCCGACGAAGGCCAGGGCGACGAACATCAGCGCGTACAGCACGCCCTGGATGACCAGATCCAGTTCGCCGAACAGGATCGCGGTGGACTTGGAGCCGGCGCGCAGGTCGTCCTCGCGATCGACCATCGCATACCAGGTGTCGTAGGCGGTGGCCCACAGGATGTTGGTCGCGTACAGCAGCCAGGCCAGCGCCGGCACCTCGCCGCGCACCGCGGCGAAGGCCATGGGGATGCCCCAGCCGAAGGCCATGCCCAGGTAGACCTGCGGCAGGTAGGTGTAGCGCTTGAGGTAGGGATAGCTGGCGGCCAGTAGCAGCCCGATCACGCTCAGGCCGATGGTCAGCGCGTTCATGGTCAGCACCAGCGCGAACGCCACCAGCATCAGCACCGCGAACACCGCCAGCGCTTCGCGGCCGCTGACCGCACCGGTGGCCAGCGGCCGGCTGCGGGTGCGCTCGACCTGCGGGTCCAGCCAGCGGTCGGCATAGTCGTTGATCACGCAGCCGGCCGAGCGGGTCAGCCAGACCCCGGCGGTGAACACGCACAGCGTCCACAGCGGCGGCACCCCGTCGGCGGCCAGCCACAGCGCCCACCAGGTCGGCCACAGCAGCAGCAGCGCGCCGATCGGCCGGTCGCCGCGCAGCAGCTTCCAGTACTGGCCCAGGCGCGCGCGCGGCGGCAGCGCGGCAGGCGTCTCGTAGCGTTCGTAACCCATCGCGCAAGGGTAGCAGCCGCATCGTGTGGACGGCAGCACGCGATGTCGTGCCGTTGGCCTGCGCTCCGCGCGGTAGCTGCGGGAGCGCGAGGTGTCGGTGCCGCTTGCAGGTCTACAGATACGCTCTGGCAGTCTGTCCGGCGCCAGCCTGTGGATGCTACCCCCGGGCCGGGCATGGTCGGCCCCGGCGTCGCCTGTGCGTCGCGCACGTCTTGCCTACGAGCGGCGCGGCCTGGTCGGAACGCCCGCGGGGGCGCTGCCGCAGGAAGTTGCGCCCGGGGGAGACGCGGCCGACGAATGCCGTTAGAATGCGCGTCCGTTGCGCCCGTAGCTCAGCCGGATAGAGTAGTGGCTTCCGAAGCCATTGGTCGGGGGTTCGAATCCCTCCGGGCGCGCCATCCAGTCTTGCTCCCTGCTTCCTCCGCCCCGTCTTTCCGACGATCGCGTGCCCGGCAAACAGATCCGCTGACGCCGCAGCGCGCATGCCAGCGGCACGGCTATCGTATGCGCATGCCTGCGCTCGTCTTCCCCATTTCTGCTCTTGGGCCTGCCCATTCCGCCGCCTGCTGCGCGGCAGAGGTCGGCATCGGCGACCCGTGCCCGCGCGTCGGGCGGATGGCGCAGATCCGCGCACGGGCATGACCATGCAACGCACCGCCAGTCCTCGGGCGCCCCTGCCCAAGCCGGCCGTGCGCCGGCTCGGCGCGGACGACGCGCTGGCCTATCTGCGGGTGGGCGAGGGCGCGCCGGTGCTGCTGGTGCACGGGGCGCTGTGCGACTACCGCTACTGGGCGCCGCAGCTGCGTGGCCTGGCCGATCGTTTCCAGCTCAGTGCGTTGAGCCTGGGCCAGTACTACCCTCGGCTGCCGTCGGCGGCGCGCCATGCGTTCGGCTGGCGCTGGCATGCCCGGCAGCTTGCCGCCTTCATTGCCGAGGAGCCGCGCCCGGTGCATCTGGTCGGCCACTCCCGCGGCGCCGCCGTGGCCTGGCAGGCGGCGCTGCTGCGGCCCGAGGCCATCGCCAGCCTGACCCTGTTCGATCCCGGCGGTCCGCAACCGCGGGGCCTGCCGCCGGAGGTGCAGGCGGTCCGCGCGCAGGCGATCGCGCTGCTGCAGGACGGCCAGGTCGAGGCCGGCCTGGCATGCTTCGTCGACTCGGTCAGCCAGCCCGGCGCCTGGGCACGCAGCAGCGCGAGCTTCCGGCAGATGGTCCGCGACAACGCGCAGACCCTGGTGCCGCAGATCGCCGATGCGCTGCCGGCGTACCGGCCCGAGCAGGCGGCGGCGCTGGCGATGCCGGTGCTGCTGGTCGCCGGCGAGCACAGTCCGGCGCAGTACCACGACAACGCCGCGGCCCTGGCCGGGTGGCTGCCGGATGCGCAGTTGCAGTTGCTCGCCGGCGCCTCCCACGGCATGACGTTTACCCACGCGCGGCGCTGCAATGGGCTGATCGCCGACGCGATCGTCGCTGCCGAAAGCGGGTCTTGAACGCGCCGTCCCGCGGCGCCGCGGCGTGGAACATTGGGCGCTGGTCGATTATCTAGACAAGAAGCGTGACCCGCTAATATTTATCCTGGCTCTATTCGTTTCGCGGGTGTTCGGAAAATGACCGGGAAACGTTTTGAGTTTTGCGCAGGGCCTGCTGGAGCCTGTCAGAATCTGGTTATAAATCGCTTTTCCGCGAACCTCGAGTGAAGCGTTACGCACGGTCACGATGAGACGCGCGTTGCAGGATGGAACTATTTAAAGTTCGAGCGTTGACAGTGACTGCGCGGTCGATGAGGTTGGTGTCGAACGCGCTATCGCCGCGCTACACAAGACGCCATCGCGTTCCACGCACGACCAACAGCCGCAGTTGCCACTTTCTCAAATCAGCTCAGGGGATTCCGTCATGAACATGATCCGGATGCACGCACGCGTGCATGCTTTAGCGATCGCCGCCCTCGCGTTTCCTGCCACACTGCTTGCGCCAGATGCGGTGGCGCAGGCGATCGGCACGTTTCCGCCGATCGAAACCAGTATTTCGCTTCCGCACGATGAGGCCGCGCACCGCCAGCCGGCCGAATGGTGGTATATGACCGGCTTTCTGGACGGTACCGACCCGTCCGGCGGAAAACATTCGTACGCGTACGAAATGGTCGTGTTTCAGATCGATGGCGTGGCCAATACGCCGCCGGTCTACGATGCGCATTTTGCGATCTCGGATCTGGACCGCGGCGATTTCCGCTTCAAGAAGCAGGTGACCACCGGTCCGTTCACTACCTCGACCGACCGTTTCGATCTCGATGTCGCCGGCTTCCAGATGGGCGGATCGATGGGCAGTTACTACGCCAAGGCCGCGCCCGCCGATCTGGATTACGCCATCGACCTCAGCACGCAGGCGCTGCAGAAACCGACCTTGAACGGTACCAATGGCGTGGAAACCTACGGCGATTTCATCTCTCCGTATTATTCCTTCAACGTCAATGCCACCAGCGGCACGGTGTGGGACCACGGCGTGCCGGTCAAGGTCACCGGGACCTCCTGGTACGACCACGAATGGGCCAACGGCATTCCCGGCGACGCCAACAGCGGCTGGACCTGGTTCGGCGTTTCGCTGGACGACAACAGCCAGTACAACATCAGTTTCTTCATGAAGGGCGACGGCACGGTGGATCAGGCGCTCGCCGTCAAGACCGCCGACGGCCACTACGCGCCGGTCGATCCCGCCGCGCTCAAGCTGGAGCGGATCGGCAGCTGGACCAGTCCGCATACCGGCTACACCTATCCGGCGCAGTGGAAGGTCACCTTGCCCGACGGCGCAATCACCATTACCCCGATGCTGCAGGACGCCGAACTGTATGCGCCGGCCACGCAGAAGTTCTATTTCGAAGGACCCGCCAAGGTGGCGGGCACCCTGGCCGGAAAATCCATTACCGGCAAGGCGTTCGCGGAAATGAATCCCTGGGGCGTGGAGTGGGGCGCGCGCATCCTGCCTTGACCTCGCCGCATCGCATCCAATCAGTACGACATCCGTCATTCATTCGAGGAAATCACAATGAATCTCTCTGCAAGAACGTTCGGGCGCTTCCGTGGCTGGCTCGCCGCGGCCATGGTCATCGTGTGCGGGCTCTCGTCCGCGCCCGCGGCGGCGCAAGTCTTCGAATAACCTGCGCCGGTGCAATTGCCGCGCGACGAAGGCCCGCACCACAGCCAGTTGGAATGGTGGTATTTCGTCGGCCATCTGTACGGCGTCGATCCCAGCGGCGCCAAGCGCGAATTCGGTTACGAGGTCACCGTGTTCCAGTTGTGGCCGATCGGCTCCGGGCCGGCCACCTACTCCTGGCATTTCGCGGTCACCGACGTGAACAACAAGCTGCACAAGGTGGAAGAGCGCTTCGTCTCCGAACAGATCCCGGACCAGCAGGGATCGTTCAACTTCACCAACGACGGCTGGTCGATCAGCGGGTCGCAGCAGAACTATGCGATCAAGGGCGCGCTCAGCGACGGACGCTTCGCCATCGACCTCAAGACCAGCAGCGACATGCCTTTCGTCCTGCATAACGGCAACGGCGTGGTGGACTATCGGCCCATCGCCAAGACCTCGGCCTACTACTCGTCCACGGCGCTGGATACGGAAGGCACGGTCTACGACAACGGCGTGCCGATCAAGATCGTCGGCACCTCGTGGCAGGACCGCCAGTGGTTCGTCAAGGGCATGGCCTCCGACGAGAACGGCTCGTTCTTCGGCGGCGGCTGGAACTGGTTCGCCATCCAGCTCGATAACGACACGCAGTACATGCTGTATTACCTGCAGGATCCCAACACCGGCGCCATCACCAACAAGTTCGGCACGCGCGTGTCCAAGGGCGTGGCGACGCCGGTGTCCGGCAGCGAGATGGACCTGCAGCGGCTCGCGACCTGGACCAGCCCGAATTCCGGCTACACCTACGAGTCGAAGTGGAACGTGATCCTGCCCGAGGGCAATCTGCTCATCACCCCGTTGGTCGACGACCAGGAGATGCTGTGGACCGGTCACCGCACGTACTGGGAAGGCGCCTCGCAGGTGGTCGGCACCCTCAACGGCAACGACGTCACCGGCCGCAGCTACGTCGAGGTCAATCCGTGGCGGCAGCCGTACACGTCGCTGCCCTGAACGCCGCGATGTAGCCGCAGCAACCTTGTTCCAGGCGGAGACATCCGCCTGGAACAGCGGCGTGTGTGACGTCGGCAGTGGTGCTGGTACATGACGCGGCCAGGGCCACGCCGGTGCTGGCCAGAGGATGCGGCCGCCGCCTCGCGATTGCGCAGGTGGGGCAGGACAGGTGCGATGTAGTGCCAGGGGCACGTGCGCGATCTCGCAGGAACGGCGGTGTTGCCCGCGTCATGCCGGGCTGCTTGGGGCCAGTTGTAGGAGCGGCTTCAGCCGCGACACGCTTCCGCGCGAATGTCCGTCGCGGCGGGAGGGCGCCTCTGATCACCTGCTTTCGCCACACGCAAGCCGGATCCAGGTTGCCGTGTGGGAACGGCTTCAGCCGCGACAGGCTTCACCGGGAACGTCCCGTCGCGGCTGAAGCCGCTCCTACGACTTGTTTCCCGTCGTTATTCGGGCTGCTCTGAAGCCCTTCCCAGACGACAGGCCACCGGCCCTGCGGCTTGAGTTCGCAGAGGAGTGAGTGCGTCGGACGTGGTGCGGGCGATGCCCCCCCACATTGCCCGCATCCATTCGGTCCAAATACCAGAGGGGCGACGGTCCTAGGCGCTACGTGCCACCGGCGCCGGCTCGCCGCGATCCAGTTGCCGGTAGGCGATGGCTTCGGTCAGATGCGCGGTGGCGATGGCATCGCTGGCGTCCAGGTCGGCGATGGTGCGCGCCACGCGCAGGATGCGGTGCAGCGAGCGTGCCGACAGCCGCAGGCGCTCGATGGCCTGTTCCAGCAAGGCCTCGTCGCGCGGCTGCAGGCGACAGTCGCGCAAGGTCTCGCTGTGGCCGAGCTGGCCGTTGGGCCGGCCGGCCCGGCGCTGTTGCCGCTGCCGCGCCAGCTCGACGCGCTCGCGCACGGCGGCGCTGGTTTCGCCGGGCGGCGCATCGGCGCGCAGCGCCTGCGGGGGGAGCCGCGGCACTTCCACGTGCAGGTCGATGCGATCCAGCAGCGGGCCGGAGATGCGCGCGCGATAGCGCCGCACCGCCTCCTCGCTGCAGCGGCAGCGGCCGCTGGGGTCGCCGGCCCAGCCGCAGGGGCAGGGATTCATCGCCGCCACCAACTGGAAGCGCGCGGGAAACTCGGCGCTGCGCGCCGCGCGCGACACGGTCACCTGGCCGGACTCCAGCGGTTCGCGCAGCACTTCCAGGGCATGCCGGTTCCACTCGGGCAACTCGTCCAGGAACAGCACGCCGTGGTGGGCCAGGGAGATCTCGCCAGGGCGCGGATGGGTGCCGCCGCCGACCAGCGACACCGCGCTGGCGGTGTGGTGCGGCGCGCGGTAAGGACGTTGCCGCCAGCGCGCCGGATCCACGCCGCGGCCGCTGACCGAGGCGATGGCGGCGCTCTCCAGCGCCTCGGCCTCGCTGGCCGCGGGCAGGATCCCGGGCAGGCGCGAGGCCAGCAGGGTCTTGCCGCAGCCGGGGCTGCCGATCAGCAGCAGGTGGTGATGTCCGGCCGCGGCGATCTCCAGGGCGCGCCGCGCCTGCGCCTGGCCGCGCACGTCGCTCAGATCGGGAAAGGGCGCGGCGACGGCCGGCGGCGCCGTCGCCGCGGGCAGGGTCTTGCTGCCGTTGAGCAACCCGCAGACCTCCAGCAGGGTCCGCGCGGTGAACGCCTGCACGTGTTGCGCCAGTGCGGCCTCGGCGCCGTTGTCGGCCGGCACGATCAGGGTACGTCCTGCCTGTGCCGCGGCCAGCGCGGCCGGCAGGACGCCGTCGACTGGGCGCAATTCGCCGGTCAGGGCCAGTTCGCCGAGGAATTCGTACTGGCCGAGCACCTGCGGGTCGAGCTGGCCGGCGGCGGCGAGGATGCCCAGCGCGATCGGCAGGTCGAAGCGGCCGCCCTCCTTGGGCAGGTCGGCCGGGGCCAGGTTGACGGTGATCCGCCGTGCCGGGAATTCGTACTGCGCGCACAGCAGCGCGGCGCGGACCCGATCGCGCGACTCGCGCACCGCCGCCTCGGGCAGGCCGACGATCTGGGTGGCCGGCAGGCCGCCGGACAGATGGACTTCGACCCGAACCGGAGGCGCAAGCACCCCCGCGCGGGCACGGCTGTGCACCAGCGCCAGGCTCATGGTGGCGGGTGGATCAGGGCGTGGGGCTGGGCGTCTGCCCGTTGCGCGCCGCTTCCAGCGCGGCGACGCTGCGCTCCAGCGCTTCGAGTTTCTCGCGGGTGCGCAGCAGCACCGCGCGCTGCACTTCGAACTCCTCGCGGGTGACCAGGTCGAGCTTGCCCAGCCCGGCCTGCAGCGCGCTCTTGAAGGTGCTCTGCAGTTCGTCGCGGGATTGGCGCAGACCCGGCGGCACCAGGTCGCTGAGGCGGCGGGCGAGGTCGTCGAGATGGTTGAGGTCGATCATGGCTGTGCTCCGGCAGGTGGCGTCAGACTGCGGCACCCGGCAGGTCGGGACCATCGGGATCGGACGCGGCGCGCTGTCGGAAAATTCCGGCGTTGGGGGCGCGCGGCCATTGAACCCGACGGCCGCCGATCGCGCAACCGCGCTATCCTGAGGCCATTGTGATTGGAGAACGCCGCATGAAGATGATCATGGCCGTGATCAAGCCGTTCAAGCTCGACGATGTGCGCGAAGCGCTCGCCGCGCAGGGTGTGGCCGGCATCACCGTCACCGAGGTCAAGGGCTTCGGCCGGCAGAAGGGCCATACCGAGCTGTACCGCGGCGCCGAGTACGTGGTCGATTTCCTGCCCAAGGTGAAGCTGGAAGTGGCGGTCAGCGAGGACCAGGTCGAGCGCGTGGTCGAGGCCATCGTCAAGGCCGCCGCTACCGGCAAGATCGGCGACGGCAAGGTGTTCGTCTACGACCTGGGCACAGTGGTGCGGATCCGCACCGGCGAACTGGATGCGGACGCGCTGTAGCACGCTCGCCGCACCTGCGTCGGCATGGCATGGGCGCGGTGCAGGGGCGGCTTCAGCCGCGACGTGACCTCACCGGTAAGGCCCATCGCGACGGAAGGGCGCCTCCAATCTGTTCGGGGCGTGTCCTGCAGGAGCGGCTTCAGCCGCGACGGGGCGTTCCCGATAAAGCCGTCGCGGCTGAAGCCGCTCCTACAAACGTGGGATTCATGCCTGCCGGAGTCTGCCGCCGCGTGGCGGACCCGTTGGATGGGCCAAGCACGCGTGCGCCAGGCGCCGGCTCAGGCGCCAACGTAGCCGCGGCCGAGGGTGAGCCAGAACGTCGCCACCACCGGCGCCGCCACGACGATCGTCAGGCGGCTGGACGGCAGCGGTGGGCGCGACGCCTTGCCGAAGGCCCGGACAGCGCCGGCGATCCGAGGCATCGGCGCAGGCCATGCGCGCCGATGCCAGGGGCCTCGCCTTAGGCGCCCAGCGCTTCGACCACGAACGGCGGCAGCACCTGGGTGCCGGTGTGCAGGTGCGCGCTGTAGTAGCGGGTGGCGAACGGCTTGGCCGCGGCGTCGGCCTGGCGGAAGTCGAAGCCGCCCTGCTTGCGCGCCATGGTCACGCTCCACCAGCCGGTCGGATAGCACGGCTGCGGGAACGGCACGGTGTGGAAGCTGGCGAAGCCGGCCTTGCCCATTTCCGCGCGCATTTCCTTGATCAGGTCCAGCAGCGCCAGCGGCGATTCGGACTGCTGCACCAGGATGCCGTCGTCCTTCAGCGCCTTGAAGCAGCTCTCGTAGAAGGCCTTGTTGAACAGGCCTTCGGCCGGGCCGACCGGGTCGGTGGAGTCGACGATGACGATGTCCACGCTGCCGGCCGGGCAGTTGGCCATGTAGGCCACGCCGTCGTCGAACAGCAGTTCGGCGCGCGGGTCGCCGTTGGACTCGCACAGCTCCGGGAAGTACTTCTCGGCCATGCGCGTGACCTGCTCGTCGATGTCGCACTGGGTGGCGCTTTCCACGCCCGGGTGCTTGAGGACTTCGCGCAAGGTGCCGCAGTCGCCGCCGCCGATGATCACCACGCGCTTGGGCGCGGCGTGGGTGAACAGCGCCGGATGGCTGATCATCTCGTGGTAGAAGAAGTTGTCGCGCGTGGTCAGCATCACCGCGCCGTCGATCACCATCAGCTTGCCCCAGTCGGTGGTGTCGTAGATCTCGATCTTCTGGAACGGCGACTGCACCTCGTCCAGCTTGCCGGTGATGCGGTAGCCGATGGCCGAGCCGGTGGGCTGGAAATGTTCGATGTACCAGTTGTCGTTGGCGCTCATGGAATGTCCTAGGAAAGCAAAAAGAATGCAGCGTTTCCTTCTCCCCCCGGGAGAAGGTGGCGCGAAGCGCCGGATGAGGGTCGGGCGCAGCCTCACACAGCCAAGCCACGCGACGCTGTTACCACACCTCGCCGGATGAGGGTCGGGCGCAGCCTCGTGCAGCCAAGCCACGCGATGCTGCCGCCACACCCTTTCCGGATGAGCGCCAGGCGCAGGCCACGCCAGGCGCCCGCGCACCCGGCCCGGCTCCAGCCGGAGCCGAGGGCGTCGGAACGGCGCGGATTGTAACGGACCCCACGCGTAGCAGGGGTTACAATCCACGCCCTTTTTCCCTCAGCCGAGCCGCCACGATGAGCGATTGGTCCCTCGACCAAGCCCGCAAGACCTACTCGATCCCGCACTGGGCCGACGGGTACTTCGACGTGGACGCGGCCGGCCGGGTGGTGGTGCGGCCGCAGGGCGCCGACGGCGTGGCGATCGCGCTGCCGGAGGTGGTGGACGCCGCGCGCGCGGCCGGCGCCAAGCTGCCGATGCTGGTGCGCTTCCCCGACATCCTCGGCGAGCGCCTGGGCAAGCTGCAGGCCGCCTTCGCCCAGGCGCAGGCCGACTGGGACTACGCCGGCGGCTACACCGCGGTGTATCCGATCAAGGTCAACCAGCACCGCGGCGTGGCCGGCACCCTGGCCAGCCACCAGGGCGAGGGCTTCGGCCTGGAGGCGGGCAGCAAGCCGGAACTGATGGCGGTGCTGGCGCTGTCGCGGCCGGGCGGGCTGATCGTGTGCAACGGCTACAAGGACCGCGAATACATCCGCCTGGCGCTGATCGGGCGCAAGCTCGGGCTGCAGACCTTCATCGTCATCGAGAAGCCGTCGGAGCTGACGCTGGTGCTGGAGGAGGCGCGCGCGCTGGACGTGAAGCCGGGCCTGGGCGTGCGCATGCGCCTGGCCTCGCTGGGCGCGGGCAAGTGGCAGAACAGCGGCGGCGACAAGGCCAAGTTCGGGCTGTCGCCGCGGCAGGTGCTGGACCTGTGGAAGACCCTGCGCGACACCGAGTACGCCGACGCGCTGAACCTGCTGCACTTCCACATGGGCTCGCAGATCTCCAACGTGCGCGACATCGCCAACGGCATGCGCGAGGCCACCCGCTATTTCGTCGAACTCTCCAAGCTGGGCGCGAAGATCAGCCACGTCGACGTCGGCGGCGGCCTGGGCATCGACTACGAAGGCACCCGCTCGCGCAGCTACTGCTCGATCAACTACGGCCTGCATTCCTACGCCAGCAACATCGTGCAGCCGCTGGCCAGCGCCTGCGAGGAGCACGGCCTGGCGCCGCCGCGCATCGTCACCGAGTGCGGGCGCGCGATGACCGCGCACCACGCGGTGCTGATCGCCAACGTGTCCGAGGTGGAGCAGGCGCCGGAAGGCCGCGTGCCGGACGCGCACGACGACGAACCGGCGGCGATCCGTCACCTGCGCGAGATCCATGCCGAACTGGACCAGCGCCCGGCGGTGGAACTGTTCCAGGAGGCGCAGCACTTCCATGCCGAAGGCCTCAGCGGCTACGCCCTGGGCCAGATCGACCTGACCCATCGCGCGCGCATCGACGACCTGTTCTACGCCATCGCCCATGGCGTGCGGGCGCGGCTGAGCCACGAGGAAAAGAGCCACCGCCCGGTGCTGGACGAACTCAACGAGCGCCTGGTCGACAAGTACTTCGTCAACTTCAGCGTGTTCGAATCGATTCCCGACGTGTGGGCGATCGACCAGGTGTTCCCGATCGTGCCGATCGAGCGCCTGAACGAGGCGCCGGCGCGGCGCGGCGTGGTCTGCGACATGACCTGCGATTCCGACGGCATGGTCAAGACCTACGTCGAGAACGAAAGCCTGGACAGCTCGCTGCCGCTGCATGCGCTGCGCCCGGGCGAGAGCTACCGCATCGGTTTCTTCCTGGTCGGCGCCTACCAGGAGATCCTGGGCGACATCCACAACCTGTTCGGCGACACCGACGCGGTGGAAGTGGCGGTGGACGGCGACGGCTACCGCATCGCCCAGCAGCGCCGCGGCGACACCACCGACGTGATGCTGGACTACGTCGGCTACCGCCTGGACGAGCTGCGCGCGGCCTACGCCGAACGCGTGGCCGCCGCGCAGCTGCCGGCCGCGCAGGCCGCGCAACTGGCCGACGCGCTCGAGGCCGGCCTGACCGGCTACACCTACCTGTCGGACGAACCGCTGGGCTGAGTGCGCGCGGGACTGGCGCCAGCGCCGGCGTCCGCCAGTAAGCCCCTCTCCCCTCGGGAGAGGAAGTGGGGTGAGGGGACGTCCCGCGCACGCGAGCATGGGGTTGGTCGCTTGGCGCCGCGGCTGCGTCCTTCAGGCGCGATCGCACGGGCGCCGGTGCACGGCGTCCGCCGCAGATGGCGGCGCAGCCAGTAAGCTGCGCGCTTCCCACCGCCACCTTCCCCGCGATGCGCTCTCCCGGCCTCGACCTGCTGCGCGCCATCGCCATCGTCTGGGTGATGCTGTTCCACTCCTTCGTGGTCGGTGGGCTGGGCCCGGACTGGCAGTGGCTGTCGCGCGATGGCTGGATGGGCGTGGACCTGTTCTTCGTGCTCAGCGGCTTCCTGATCGGCGGCCAGGTGCTGGCGCCGCTGGCGCGTAGCGAGCGGCTGCGCTACGGCGATTTCTACCGGCGCCGCGCCTATCGCATCCTGCCGGCGTACGCGGTGGTGCTGGCGCTGTACCTGGCCTGGCCGGGCTTTCGCGAAGCGCCCGGGATCGCGCCGTGGTGGCTGTTCGCCAGCTTCACCCTCAACCTCGGCATCGACTACGCCAACCAGCAGGCGTTCTCGCATGCCTGGTCGCTGTGCGTGGAAGAGCATTTCTACCTGGTGTTCCCGCTGCTGGCGGCGTGGATGCTGCGGCGGCCGTCGGCGCCGCGTTTCGTGGCGCTGTGCGTGGCCGTGGTGGTCGGTGGGATCGCCCTGCGCAGCGCCATCTGGCTGCACGACAGCGCGCTGGATCGCATCGGCGCCGGGCTGCAGCGCAACTGGTTCATCGAGGATCTCTACTACCCCACCTGGAACCGCCTGGACGGCCTGCTGGCCGGCGTGGTGCTGGCGGTGCTGAAGACCTTCCGGCCGCAGCACTGGCAGCGCCTGCAGCGCCACGCCAGCGCCGTGGCGCTGGCCGGCATCGCGGTCTGCGCGCTGGCGATGTGGCTGTTCCGCGACCGGACCGGCCTGCTCGCCAATGCGATCGGCTGGCCGGTGCTGTCGCTGGGGCTGGCGTTGCTGGTCGGCGCCGGCGCCTCCACCCAGGGATGGCTGGGGCGTTGCCGGGTGCCGGGCGTGGCCTGGCTGGCCGCGGTGTCCTACAGCCTGTACCTGAGCCACAAGGCCGCGTTCCATCTGACCCAGGTGTGGTTCGGTGCGCAACTGGACGGGTGCGGGCCGCTCGCCTTCGCCGTCTATGCCGGCATGGCGCTGGCGTTCGCGGCGGTGCTGCATTATGCGGTGGAGCGGCCGTTCCTGCGCCTGCGCGCGCGGCGCAGCGTTCCCGCGCCGGTCGCGCTGCGCGCAAGCTGACGTCCGGCCGCTACGTCCTCATCCGCGCGCTGCCAGTGCCGCATGTGCCGCCTGCAGGCGCTGTTGCACGATCTCCGCCAGTCGCGCCACCGCCGGCGGCGGCGTGGCGACCGCGCGATGCAGGGTCAGCCCCAGTGCCGGCAGCGTCGGCAGGCCGCCGGCGCCGGGCGCCAGCAGGGTCAGTGCGGCCGGCACGCCGGCCGGGGTGCGCAGGGTGATGCCCAAGCCAGCGCGGACCGCGGCCCACACGCCGGCGAGGCTGGCGCTGGTGAAGGCGATGCGCCACGGGATGCCGGCGCGGTCCAGTGCGGTGGTCGCGGCGCTGCGCAACAGGCACGGCGCTTCCAGCATCACCAGCGGCAGCGGCGCGTCGCCGCTCCAGGCCAGTGCGGACGAGAGGCCGGGTGCGGCGGCGATCCAGCGCAGCGGCCAGGGCGCCTGCGCCTGACAGTGCGCCGACGCGGCGCCGGATTCCCAGGCCAGGGCCAGGTCCAGTTGCCCGGCCTCCACCCGCGTCAGCAGCTCCTGGTGGCGGGCAATGCGCGCTTCGATCCGCACCTGCGGGTGGGCGCGGGCGAAACGCCCCAGCACGTCCGGCAGCATGTGCTCGCCGAAGTCCTCCTGCAGCCCCAGCCGCACCCAGCCTTGCAGCGCGGTGTCCTGCAGGGCCACGACCGCCTCGTCGTTGAGCTCGAGCAGCCGCCGCGCGTAGCCCAGCAACGCTTCGCCGGCCTCGGTCAGGGCCAGGCCGCGGCCTTGGCGGCGCAGCACCGGCTGCCCGGCCTGCTCCTCCAGCTTCTTCAACTGCGCGCTGATCGCCGAGGTGGAACGCCCGCGGCGGTCGGCCGCCTTGGCGAAGCTGCCCAGCTCCACGCCGGCGACGAAGCTGCGCAGCGCGTCGAGGTCGAAGGTGGTGGGGCGCATCGGTCGATCCTGCTTTTCCGGATGGTCGTTTCGATATTTTCCGATTTTTCGGAAGATTGTGCGCGACTAGGCTGTGCCCGTTCCCCATGCGAGGCCTTCCCGATGTCCGACCCCAGCACGCCTTTTCCCTCTCCCCAGGCCGCGTTCGGCGACATCGCGCCGGCGTTCGCCCGCCTGACCGACGAGGTGCTGTTCGCCCAGGTGTGGCAGCGCCCGGGGCTGTCGCCGCGCGAACGCAGCCTGGTCACGGTGGCCGCGCTGGTCGCGCTGTATCGGCTGGAGCAGTTGCCGTTTCACCTGGCGCGCGCGCTGGACAACGGGCTCGACCGCGAGGCCCTGGCCGAAGCCATCACCCATCTGGCCTTCTACGCCGGCTGGCCGTGCGCGGCGTCGGCGCTGCCGTTGCTGCGCGCCGCCGCCGCGGCGCGGCCGGCCACGACGGAGGCGCGCTGATGCCGTACGCCCGCGTTTCGCTGCTGCGCGGCAACACGCCCGCCTACCTGCGCGCGCTGTCGGCCAGCCTCTACCAGGCCATGCACGAGGCTTTCGAGGTGCCGGCCGGCGACTGTTTCCAGGTCATCCACCAGCACGACCCGAACGAACTGGTGTTCGACCGCCACTACCTGGGCGGGCCGCGCTCGGCCGGCTTCGTGCTGATCGCCATCACCGCCGGCCGCGAACGCAGCGCCGCCTGCAAGCAGGCGTTCTACCGGCGCCTGGTCGAGCTGCTGGCGATCGCGCCGGGGATCGCGCCGGAGGACGTGATGGTCACCATCGTCACCACCGACGCGCAGGACTGGTCCTTCGGCGGCGGTCGCGCCGGCATCGCCGCCAGCGGAGCGCCGGCATGATCGCCATGCAGTACAGCATCGCCTTGCCGGCGGACTACGACATGGCGATCATCCGCCGCCGCATCGCCGACAAGGGGCCGTTGCTGGACACGCTGCCGGGGCTGGGATTCAAGGCCTACCTGGTCGCCGATCGCCGCGATCCGGTCCTGCCCGGCCGGCAGAACCTGTATGCGCCGTTCTATCTGTGGCGCGATGCGGCGGCGATGCATGCGTTCCTCGCCGGTCCCGCGTTCGCCGCGTTGTGCGAGGCCTTCGGCCGCCCGGCGGTGCAGTCGTGGATGGTCGGGACGGCGTGGACGTCGGCGGCGCTGCGCACGGCGCGTTACGCCACCCGTGAGCTTGAGGCACCCTCGCTTGCCTTGGAGCACGACACCGACGACGGGCACGCGCCGAGCGAACGCGTGCTGGCCACGGTGCGCGGTTACGAACCGCAGGGATGGACGCGGCTGCGGTTTCGCCTGTGGCGCGACCCGCCGGCGGCAGACGACCAGGCACAGCGCTATGCCGTGCATCACATCAGCGTACCCGGCGCGATCGACGCCACCGGGTAAGCCGGCGGCGGCGTTGCACGCTCAGTACATGTTCTTCTTGTAGTCGGTCTGCAGGCCCTTGCGGACCACGCCGGGCACCGAGACCGCCGCACGCAGCAGCGTGGCCTGGGCGCCGCGCTCGCCGCTGTGCCTGACGTGGTCGCGGAAGATCGCCGGCGGGTCCAGCTCGTGTGCGATGGCGGCGGGCGGCCAGTTGTCGAAGCGGCCCAGCGCGGGGCTGCGGGTGTCGTCGAGCACCGCCGGCAGCACCCGCACCGCCAGATGCGGAACGCGTCCATCGACCGCGAGCGCAGTGCGGATCGCCGCGTCGGTGCTGGGGCGGGCGAGCCCTTCGATGCGCACGCAGCGCGCGCTGCCCGGGCGCAGCGCCAGCAGCGCGATCTGCGGCTGCGATAGCAGATTGCCCAGGCTGTCGACGCGGCGATTGCCCGGCCGGTCGGCGAACCACCAGGCATCGCCGTGGGCCTGCAGCAAGGCCCCGGCACGATCGCCGCGCGGGCTGACATCGACGCGGCCTTCGGCATCGGCGGTGGCCAGGACCAGCAGCCGGCAGCTGGCGAGAAACCGCTC
Organism: Xanthomonas sp. NCPPB 901; assembly: GCF_056725085.1. Lineage (NCBI taxonomy): Bacteria > Pseudomonadati > Pseudomonadota > Gammaproteobacteria > Lysobacterales > Lysobacteraceae > Xanthomonas > Xanthomonas sp. NCPPB 901. The sequence goes on from NZ_CM161511.1 coordinate 488,926, forward strand.
GACCGTGTCCGCCGACGCATCCTCGTGCGGGTCCGCGGCACGCCACCAGTCGGCGCGGAGCAGCGCCTTGGCGCAGTGCAGATAGCATTCCTCGACGGCGACGAACAACCGCGCGCCGTCGTCGCCGGCGATGCGGCCGTTGATCCGCAGGGTCTCGCCCAGGCCGGGCACCAGGAACAGCGAACCGACGCCGGCCCCGACCTGGGTGTCCGCCGCGTCCAGCGCCTGCAGCGGAATCGACAGCAGATGCGGGGTGTCGCCGCGCGCGAAGCCGGGCGCGCCGCTGCCGGCGCTCAGCGTCAGCCGCTGGCCGGCAACGCCGGCGAACAGCAAAGGACTGGCGGCGAGCCAGCGCAGTGCGTGCACATCCAGGTGGTCGATCACCTTCATGTCGCGCGGGCCGGGCAGGCGGCCCACGCAGTCCTGCAGCTGTGCCGCGTCGGTGATGAAGTCGGTCATCGCCGCGGCTCCCGCAAGGGAAGGGCGACGTGGTCGAGCGGAGAAGGAGAGAGCATCGCAAGGCACTCCGGTGAACGAGCGGAAGGCTTGCGCGATGGCTGGCGACGCCTGGAACCGTACCACATGCAGCGAAGACGGCGCGTCCGACGACTGCGCGGCCATCTTGGCCATGCAAACGCCGCTACCGGGCACCTCTCATCACTCCGGGATGGTCCTGTAGGAGTGGCTTCGGCCGCGACGGGGGCGGCCCCGGTCGAGCCCGTCGCGGCTGAAGCCGCTCCTACGCAGCAGGCTGTGGCGGATGCAGGTGAGTCGAGGCGCGCTACAGCCGCAGTTCGAACCCGAGATAGGCCGAACGCCCGGGCGCCGGCGAGAACATCGGCTGGTCGTTGCCGCCCCAGAAGAAGCTGTCGTACCAGACGTAGGCGTAGCGGGCGTCGGTGAGGTTCTTGACCTGCAGATCGAGACTTGTGCGCGGGCTGAGCTGATAGCGCACGCTGGCATCGACCACGCGGAAGCCGCCGTACTTGCCCTGGGCGTTGCGCTCGTCGATGTAGTAGTCGCCTTGCGCGCGGGCCTGCACGCCGAACGTCCAGCGCATGTCGGGCCGGTAATCGACGCCGGCGTTGCTGATATAGCGCGGTACCGAGAACACCTCGCGTCCGCGCAGCGATTCGCCCGAGGCGTTGTAGGCGCTGACCACCTTGGCTTCCTGGATCGCGTGCGAGATCCACGCCGTCCAGTGCTCGCCCAGTTGCGTACTCAGTTGCAGGTCCACGCCCTGGCGCCGGGTCTGGCCCAGGCCCACAGTGGTGCCGGAACTGACGTTGTTGGCGACCTCGTCGGTGGCGTCCTGGCGCCACACCGCCACGCGCGCCTCGGTGCCCGCCGTCGGCTGCAGTTTCAGGCCCAGTTCCTTGCCGGTGTTGATCGACGGCCGCACGCCGGGCTGGCCCGGCGTCAGGTAGGCCGGCGCGGTGGAGCCGGTGAGGATCTGGAAGGTGCGGCCCCAGTTGGCATACACGCTCAGCTGCGGGGTCAGGGCGTAGATCACGCTGAGCTTGGGCTGGTCGATCCAGCCATAGCGCTGCAGCGGCGCATGGATGCCGCCCGGCAGCGTGGTGTCGCCGGAGAAGCGGTCGACGCGGAACGCCGGCACGATCTTCAGCGCGTCGGTCGGCTGCAGCACCGCCTGCAGGTACAGGCCGAGGTTGTTCAGCGTGTAGCGGTCGTCGTTCTGCACGCGTGCCGGCGCGCTCCAGAAATCGGTCGGCACCGCGTAGGCGTAGCGTGCACGGCGATAGCGGTTGTCCTGGTGCTCGGCGTTGAGTCCGGCTTCCACGCTCAGCAGGTCGCTGGCCTGCCAGGTGACGGTGCTGAGCAATCCGGTCTGGGTTTCGTCCCATTGCCGGCGCTGCCGCGGCGCGTTGCCGACCGGGTAACTGGTGAAGGTGACCCGGCGTTCTTCGTCGTAGCGGTTGACGTACAGCGTGTTGCGCAGCTGCAGGCCGTCGCCGAGCTTGAAGTCGGCGTGCACGCTGGCCTGGCGCAGGGTGCGGTCGCCGCCGTCGTTGGCATTCTGCGGCGGCGACTGCTCGCGGTCTTCGGCCAGTTGCGCGGCGGTGAGGAAGCCGGGCGCATCGGCCTCAAGATGGTAGGCGCGGGCGATCAGGCCGATGCGCGCGGCGTCGTCGTCCCCGCCGTAGAACCACTTGCCGGCGAGGGTGTACTTGCGCGCGCTGTCGTGCGCCCGGCTGCCGTTGGAGGCCTGCGCGCCGACGAAATAGTTCTGCGCCAGGCCGTCGGCCTCGTGACCGACGGCGTACTGCAGCTCGCGCGTGGCGAAGCTGCCGTAGCTCAGCCGCAGGTCCTGGTAGTCGCCGCCCTGGCGGGTGGCGATGTTGAGGTTGCCGCCGATGTTGTGCAGGCCGTAGCGCGGGTCGTTGGTGCCGCGGACCACCTCGATGTAGGCGATCTCCAGCGGGAAGATCATGTCGGTGAAGCGCTGGTTGCCGCTGTTGGCATCGCTCGGCACGCCATCGATCAGGATCTTGATGCCGTTGAGGTAGCCCTCGCCGTTGAAGGCGCGGAAGGTGGCCTTGCCGGATTCGGCGCCCTGGCGGATCTCGGTGAGCTGCACGCCGGGCATCATGCCCAGCAACTCCCAGCCGTTCATGACCTGCTTGTCGCCGATCTGCTCGCTGCCGAGCACGTCGACCGAACTGAGAATGTTGCGGGTGGACAGCGAGGCGGCGGTCGCGCGCCGCGCCTCCACGGTGCCCAGGGTGGTGGTGGTTTCGGAGGTCAGGGTCTGCGCGGCGGCATGGCCGGCGGCAAGCCCGGCCAACACGGCCAGGGCAAGGGAATCGATCTTCATGGGGCCTGCAAGCAAGTGGGGACAGCGGAGGGCTGGCGGCAACGGCGAGGTTGCGGGGCTTGCTTGTTCGGTACGCTGGGCGTACGTCGCTCCGTGAAGGCGATGTTAAGCGATTTCGCAGGGAAAATCGCGGCTGTCCGCGCCACCTGCCGGCGCGCACCGATGCGCGGGGGAGCGGCATGTGCAGAGGGCCGCTCCCCCGCGCAGGCAGACGCCCTGGCGCGGCCGCGGCGGACCGGGCGTCGCTGGCGCTCGCTACAGCCGCAGTTCGAATCCGAGGTAGGCCGAGCGGCCCGGCGCTGGCGAGAACATCGGCTGGTCGTTGCCGCCCCAGAAGAAGTTGTCGTACCAGACGTAGGCGTAGCGGGCGTCGGTGAGGTTCTTGACCTGCAGGTCGAGGCTTGTGCGCGGGCTGAACTGGTAGCGCACGCTGGCGTCGACCACGCGGAAGCCGCCGTACTTGCCCTGGGCGTTGCGCTCGTCGATGTAGTAGTCGCCCTGCGCGCGCGCCTGCACGCCGAGCTTCCAGCGCGCATCGGGCCGGTAGTCGAGGCCGACGTTGCTGATGTAGCGCGGCGTGGAGAACACCTCGCGCCCGCGCAGCGATTCGCCGGCCGCGGTGTAGGCGCTGACCACCTTGGCTTCCTGGATCGCGTGCGAGATCCACGCCGTCCAGCGTTCGCCCAGTTGCGTGCTCAGTTGCAGGTCCACGCCCTGCCGTCGGGTCTGGCCGAGGCCGACCGTGGTGCCGGTGCTGGGCATGTTGGCCACTTCGTCGGTGGCGTCCTGGCGCCAGACCGCGACCCGCGCCTCGGTGCCGGCGACGGGCTGCAGTTTCAGGCCCAGTTCCTTGCCGGTATTGATCGAGGGCCGGAACGCCGGCTGGCCGGGCGTCAGATACGCCGGCGCGGTGGAGCCGGTGAGGATCTGGAAGGTGCGGCCCCAGTTGGCATACACGCTCAGCTGCGGGGTCAGGGCGTAGATCACGCTGAGCTTGGGTTGGTTGATCCAGCCGTAGCGCTGCAGCGGCGCATGGACGCCGCCCAGCAGCGCGGTCTCGCCGGAGAAGCGGTCGGCGCGGAACGCCGGCACGATCTTCAGCGCATCGGTCGGCTGCAGCACCGCCTGCAGGTACAGGCCGAGATTGTCCAGGCTGTAGCGGTCGTCGTTCTGCACGCGGGCCGGGGCGCGGTCGAAGTCGGTCGGCACGCTGTAGGCGTAGCGCGCGCGGCGGTAGCGGTTGTCCTGGTGCTCGGCGTTGACGCCGGCTTCCACGCTCAGCAGCTCGCTGGCCTGCCAGGTGACGGTGCTGAGCAGGCCGGTCTGGGTCTCGTCCCATTGCCGGCGTTGCCGCGGCGCGTTGCCCACCGGGTAGCTGGTGAAGGTGACGCGGCGGTCGTCCTCATAGCGGTTGACGTACAGCGTGTTGCGCAGGTGCAGGCCGTCGCCGAGCTTGAAGTCGGCATGCACGCTGGCCTGGCGCATGTCGCGGTCGTCGCCGTCGTTGGCGTTCTTCGGCGGCGACTGCTCGCGGTCATCGGCCAGTTCCGTGGCGGTGAGGAAGCCCGGTTCGTCGGCCTCGTGGTGGTAGGCACGGGCGATCAGGCCGATGCGCGCGGCATCGTCGTCTTCGCCGTAGAACCATTTGCCGCCGAGGGTGTACTTGCGCGAGGTGTCGTGCGCGCGATAGCCATGCGCGGCCTGCGCGCCGACGAAATAGTTCTGCGCCAGGCCGTCGGCCTCGTGACCGACGGCGTACTGCAGCTCGCGCGTGGCGAAGCTGCCGTAGCTCAGCCGCAGGTCCTGGTAGTCGCCGCCCTGGCGGGTGGCGATGTTGAGGTTGCCGCCGATGTTGTGCAGGCCGTAGCGCGGATCGTTGGTGCCGCGCACCACCTCGATGTAGGCGATCTCCAGCGGAAAGATCATGTCGATGAAGCGCTGGTTGCCGCTGTTGACGTTGCTCGGCACGCCGTCGATCAGCACCTTGATGCCGTTGATGTAGCCCTCGCCGTTGAAGGCGCGGAAGGTGACCTTGCCGGACTCGGCGCCCTGCCGGGTTTCGGTGAGCTGCATGCCGGGCATCTGCCCGAGCAGCTCCCAGCTGTTCATGACGTTCTTGTCGCCGATCTGTTCGCTGCCGAGTACGTCGACCGAACTGAGGATGTTGCGGGTGGACAGCGAGGCGGCACTGTGGCGCCGCGCTTCCACGGTGCCGAGGGTGGTGGTGGTGTCGGTCGACGTCTGCGCGGCGCCGTCGCCGGCCGCGAGCCCGGCCAGCACGGCGAGGGCATGGGTGTAGGTCTTCATGGTGTCTGCAGGCAAAGGGGGCGGGAGGCTGGCGGCAGCGGCGGGGCTGCAGGCGAGCGGGTGGTGCGCGGTCCGATCCACGAACCCGGCTCCAGTGAAGTAATGTTATATCATTTCGTTAAGGAAATGTCGGAATCGCCACTCGGCCGGTGCGAGCGGCGCCGGCCTCCGCCGTGCGGCGGCAGGGAATCTTCTTGCCGCGAGGGCGTGGGAGCGCAGGGACGTGGCGGGGCCGGGCGTGGCGGCCCCGCGGCCGTTCAGGCCGGTTGCCGCGCGACCTGGAAGCCGGCGAAGGACTGCGTCACCGGCATGATTTCCAGCCGATTGATGTTCAGATGCGGCGGCAGCGTCGCCACCCAGAAGATCTGCTCGGCGATGTCCTCGGCGGTCATCGGCTGCGCGCCCTGGTAGAGCGTGTCCGAGGCCTTCTGGTCGCCATGGGTGCGGACCAGGGTGAACTCGGTCTCGGCCATGCCCGGTTCGATCGCGGTCACGCGCACGCCGGTGCCGTGCAGGTCCGAGCGCAGGCCCAGCGAGAACTGGCTGACGAAGGCCTTGGTGCCGCCGTAGGTGTTGCCGCCGGGGTAGGGATACAGCGCGGCGACCGAGCTGATGTTGATGATCGCGCCGCGGCGCTGGATCAGCGTCGGCAGCAGGCGATGGGTCAGCGTCACCAGTGCGGTGATGTTGGTGTCGATCATCGTGCGCCAGTCGTCCAGCTGCGCGGCCTGCGCCGGCGCGGTGCCTTGCGCCAGGCCGGCGTTGTTGACCAGCAGGTCGATGCCGCGGAACGCCTCGGGCAGCGCCGCCAGCATCGCGTCCAGCGCCGCGGTGTCGCGGATGTCGAAGGCGGCGATGTGCACGCGCTCGGCGCCGAAGGCGTCCAGTAGCGGCTGCAGGCGCTCGGCGCGGCGGCCGGTGGCGATCACGCGCCAGCCGGCGTCGACGAAGCGGCGCACGGCGGCAGCGCCGAAACCGGAGGTGGCGCCGGTGATCAGGGCAGTCTGGGTCATTGGGGGGCCGGGAATCGGGAGGGGGAATCGGGAATGGTAAAAGCAAATGCGGCGGCAGGGTGTCGACACCGCCTTGCGCTCGCGGCGAATCACCGCATGCGCGCGATCACGGCCGCTGCGGCGGCGTCGCGCACGCCCCCCACGCGCGGTCCCGCACCCGCACGCCTCACGGAACGGGCGAGCACTCGCTCTTCCCATTCCCGAATCCCGATTCCCGGCGCTACTGCGCCCTGCTCGCGATCACGGGCAGCACAGCGCCGGTGACCTGCAGCGCCCTGGCAAGGCGGCGCAGCGCAACGTCAGCGGCGACGCCGCATGCATGCACGCGAAGGCAAAAGCGGCACGGATCCCGCTTCTCCCATTCCCGACTCCCGATTCCCGACTCCCAGCCTCACTGCGCCTTGATCGCGATCGCCGACAGCCCGCTGCCGTTCAACTTCTGCTTGGCCTCGGCCAGTTCGCTGGCGGTGCCATAGGGCCCCATGCGCACGCGGTAGACGGTCTTGCCACTGATCTGCGCCGATTCCACGCGTGCCGACAGGCCCAGCATCGCCAGCTTGGCCTTGGTCGACTCGGCGTCGCCGGAGGCGCCGAACGAGCCGGCCTGCAGGATGTAGCGCGCGGTGTCGGGCGCGGCCGCCGCGGCTGCAGCGGCCGGGGCGGTGGTCGCGACCGGCGTTGCCGTGGCGGCCGCAGGCTTGGCGGCGGCCGCGGCGGCGCTGGTGCCGGCGACCGCGCTCGGCGTTTCCGGCAGCGGGGTCGGATTGGCCGCGGTCGCGGTCGGCGCGGCCGTGGCCGCTGCCGGCGTGGTGCCGGTCGCGGCGGCAGTCGCACCCGCCGCGGCCTGCGCCTTGGCCTGGCGGGCCGCTTCCGCGCGCGCGCTGGCGGCCAGTTCGGCGTCGGACATCTGCACTTCCTTGCCGGGCAGCAGGGTGTAGAAGTCGTACTGGGTCTGCGCGTCCTTCTTCGCCTCCGGCTTGGTGCTGCCGGCCGCGTTGGCGGCGGGCTTGGGCAGGTCCGGGGCCGCATCGACGTCGGCATCGGCCACCGGCGCCGGTTGCGCGTCCGGATTGGCGCGCGGGCCGCTGACCCGCAGGAAGTCGCCGTCCTTCTTGAACAGGCCCGGCGCGCCGAGGAACACCACCGCGGCGATCGCCGCGCCGGCGATCAGCCACACCCACCCGGGCGTGCCGTTGCCGGTGTTGCGTCGGGCCTGGGTCTTACCGCGTCGTGCTGCCATTTACCGCTTCTCCACTCACATTTTTTCCGGGGCCGAAACGCCCAGGAGATTCAGACCGTTCGCCAGCACCTGCTGCGCCGCCACCGCCAGGGTCAGCTTGGCGTTGCGCTCGCCGGCGTCGTCCACCAGCACCGGCGTGCCGTGGTACCAGGTGTGGAAGGCCGTGGCCAGTTCGCGCAGGTATTGCGCGATCAGGTGCGGCTCCAGCGCATGCCCCGCATTCTCCACCACTTCCGGGTAGCGCGAGAGTTCCTGCATCAGTTCCAGCGAGGTCGCGTCGTTCAGCCGGTTCAGTTGCGCCTGGCCATCGGCCTGGTCGTAGTCCAGCTTCTTCTCCTGCGCCTGGCGCAGCAGGCTGCACACGCGGGCATGCGCATACTGCACGTAGAACACCGGATTGTCGTTGCTCTGCTGGCGGGCCAGGTCGATGTCGAAGGTGAGCTGCGAATCGGGCTTGCGCGCGATCAGGAACCAGCGCGTGGCGTCACGGCCGGCTTCCTCGATCAGGTCGCGCAGGGTCAGGTAGCTGCCGGCGCGCTTGGACAGCTTCACTTCCTCGCCGCCGCGCATCACCGTCACCATCTGGTGCAGCACGTACTCCGGCCAGCCCTTGGGGATGCCCAGGTCCATCGCCTGCAGGCCGGCGCGCACCCGCGCCAGCGAGCCGTGGTGGTCGGCGCCCAGTTCGGTGATGGCGCGCACGTAGCCGCGCTGCCACTTGCTCAGGTGGTAGGCCACGTCCGGCACGAAGTAGGTGTAGGTGCCGTCGGACTTGCGCATCACCCGGTCCTTGTCGTCGCCGAAATCGGTGGATTTCAGCCACAGTGCGCCGCCGTCCTCGTAGGTGTGGCCGGAGGCGATCAGCTTCTGCACCGCCTCCTCGACCTTGCCGTCGCGGTACAGCGAGCTTTCCAGGAAGTAGATGTCGAAATCCACGCCGAACGCGGCCAGGTCGTGGTTCTGCTCGTTGCGCAGGTAGGCCACGGCGAAGCGGCGGATCGCGTCCAGGTCCTGCGGATCCCTGGCGCCGGTGACCACGTGGCCCTCCAGGTCCACCGCGGCGCCGGCCAGGTAGGCGTCGGCCACGTCCTGGATGTAGTCGCCGCGGTAGCCTTCCTCCGGCCAGTCCGGGCTGTCCGGGGTCTTGCCCTGGGCGCGCGCCTGCACCGAGCGGGCCAGATTCTCGATCTGGTTGCCGCCGTCGTTGTAGTAGAACTCGCGCTTGGCGTTCCAGCCGTTGGCCTCGAGCAGGCGCGCCAGGCAGTCGCCGATGGCCGCGGCGCGGCCGTGGCCGACGTGCAGCGGCCCGGTCGGGTTGGCCGAGACGTACTCCACGCCCACGGTGCGGCCGTTGCCGACCAGGCTGCGGCCGTAGTCCTCGCCCTGCTTGAGCACCGTCAGCACCTCGCGCTGGTAGGCGCCGGGGCCGAGGTGGAAATTGATGAAGCCGGGGCCGGCGATCTCGACCTGGCTCACGTCGTCGTTGGCCGGCAGCGCGTCCACCAGCTGCTGGGCGAGGGCGCGCGGACTGGTGCGCGCGGCCTTGGCCAGCAGCATCGCCGCGTTGGTGGCGAAGTCGCCGTGCTCGCGGGTCTTGGGCCGCTCGACCACGAAGTCCGGCGGCAGGGTGTCGGCCGGCAGGGTGCCATTGGCGCGCAAGGCTTCGATGCCTTGACCGATCAGGGCGCGGAGTTGGGATTTCACGAGATCTCTGCTTGAAGCGCGGAACCGGCGATTTTACCCGACCCGCCGCCTCCCGGCCCGTCCCGGGTTCAGCCCGACCTCAGCCGTGCGCCGCGCCGGCTCCGGGGCCCGCGGCGCCTGCGCCTGCGCGGGCCGGGGCCGGCCCTGCCGGGACCGGCGCCCCCCCGGCACGGCCCGCCATGCGCACCCGTTCAGGCCCAGCCGCGCGAGGCCATCGACACCGGCACGCCGTCGCCGACGATGAAGTGGTCGAGCAGGCGCACGTCGATCAGGTCCAGCGCCTGTTTCAGCCGCTGGGTGACCGCGCGGTCGGCGGGCGAGGGTTCCGGGTTTCCGGACGGATGGTTGTGGCCGATGATCACCGCCGCGGCGTTGAGCGTGAGCGCGCGCCGGACCACCTCGCGCGGGTGCACCTCGGCGCCGTCCAGGGTGCCCTGGAACAGTTCCTCGAAGGCCAGCCAGCGGTGCCGGGTGTCCAGGAACAAGGCGGCGAACACCTCGTACGGCCGCGACCGCAGGCGTTGCGCGAAGTAGCGGCCGGCGGTGATCGGGTTGCTGAGGGTGTCGCCGCGCTGCAGTTCCGCGGCCAGGTGGCGCTGGCCCAGTTCCAGCGCCGCCGACAGCTGGCAGGCCCGCGCCGGCCCCAGCCCGGGCAGGCGCACCAGGTCGCCGGGCGACAGGTCCAGCAGGGTGCGCAGCGGCCCGTGCCGGTGCAGCAGCTCGCGCGAGGTGCGCACCGCGTCGCTGCCGGGCAGGCCGGAGCCGAGGAAGATCGCCAGCAGTTCGGCGTCGGACAGGGCCCGGGGACCGCGCGCCAGCAGTTTTTCCCGGGGACGTTCTTCGCAGGGCCAGTCGGAGATGTGCATATCGCCAGGGTGCCGGCCGACATGGCACAACGGTATCAGGCCGCCAAAAGCCATCGGGTAAGCTAATCGTCCTTGTATGGGTAGGACATTCCCGACGTGACCCCGATTTTCGAGAGGCCCCTGCAGGGGCGACGTGTGCTGTTGTGCGTCGGCGGGGGAATCGCCGCCTACAAGGCGCTGGAACTGGTGCGGCGCCTGCGCGAGGCCGGCGCCGAAGTGCAGGTGGCGATGACCGCCGGCGCGCAGCAGTTCGTCACTCCGCTGAGCTTCCAGGCGCTGTCCGGCCAGCTCACCCGCACCACGCTGTGGGACAGCGGGGCGGAGCAGGCGATGGGCCACCTGGAGCTGGCCCGCTGGGCCGAGCAGGTGGTGGTGGCGCCGGCCACCGCCGACCTGCTGGCGCGGCTGGCCCATGGGCTGGCCGACGATCTGGTGGGCACGCTGTGCCTGGCCAGCACCGCGCCGCTGACGCTGTGCCCGGCGATGAACCACCGCATGTGGCTGCACCCGGCCACCCAGGCCAACATCGCCACCCTGCGCGCGCGCGGCGCACAGGTGGTCGGCCCGAACGACGGGCCGCTGGCCGAAGGCGAGTCCGGCCCCGGCCGCCTGGCCGAACCCGAGCAGATCGTCGCCGCGCTGGCGGGCGGTGCGAGCCAGGGCGCCACGCCGACCGCCGCCGCCGTCCCGTCGCGTTCCGGCACCGGCACCGGCGTCTTGCGCGGGCTGCGCGTGGTGATCAGCGCCGGCCCCACCTACGAAGACCTGGATCCGGTGCGCTACCTGGGCAACCGCAGCAGCGGCAAGATGGGCTACGCGCTGGCCGCGGCCGCGGCCCGGCAGGGCGCCGAGGTGGTGCTGGTCAGCGGCCCGGTGCATTTGTCTACGCCCGACGGCGTGCAGCGCATCGACGTGCGCTCGGCCGCGCAGATGCGCGAGGCGGTGCTCGGCGCGCTGCCGGCGGACGTCTACATCGGCACCGCCGCGGTCGCCGATTACACGCCCAAACACGTGGCGGCGCAGAAGATCAAGAAGAGCGGCGAGACCCTGACCCTGGAGCTGACCCGGACCCCGGACATCCTGGCCGAGGTCGCCGCGCAGACCCAGGCGCTGAAGCTGGTGGTCGGCTTCGCCGCCGAGACCCACGACATCGAGCGCTACGCCCGTGGCAAACTCGCCGACAAGCACCTGGACCTGATCGTGGCCAACCGGGTGGGGGTGGCCGGCAATGGCTTCGAGAGCGACCAGAACGCGGCCACCGCCTATTGGCAGGACGGCGAACGCGACTTCCCGGCGGTCTCCAAGACGCAGCTGGCCGAACAATTGCTGGACCTGATCGCGCAGAGGCTGCACGCATGAGCACTCCCACGCCCTATCCGCTGCAGGTCAAGCTGCTCGATCCGCGCTTCGGCGACAGCTGGCCGCTGCCCGACTACGCCACCGAAGCCAGCGCCGGGCTCGACCTGCGCGCGGCCACCGAGGCGCCGCTGACCCTGGCCCCGGGAGACACCGCGCTGATTCCCAGCGGCCTGTCCATCTACATTGCCGATCCGCAGCTGTGCGCGGTGGTGCTGCCGCGCTCTGGCCTGGGCCACCGCCACGGCATCGTGCTCGGCAACGGCACCGGCCTGATCGATGCCGATTACCAGGGACCGCTGCTGATCAGCGTCTGGAACCGCGGCCGCGAGGACTTCACCATCGCCCCCGGCGATCGCATCGCGCAACTGGTGGTGATGCCGGTTGTGCGCGTCGCCCTGCAGGTGGTGGATACTTTCGCCGACAGCGCCAGGGGATCGGGTGGATTCGGCCATACCGGAGTGCGCTGACAGGGGATCGTCTGCATGAGCGAGGCAACACAAGCGCGGTCGGTGCCGCACGGTTTGCGCAAGGTGGCGCCTCTGCTGACGGTGCTGCTGGTGCTGTTGGTCGTCTGGTTCGGTTGGAGCGGGGTCGAGCAATGGCGGGCCGAGCAGGCCGCCGCCACGCTGGAGCAGGCCCGCGATGCGGCGGTGGCGCAGACCCAGCAGGCGCTGGCGGGCGTGGGCAAACGCCTGTCCGAGCGCCTGCAGCAGCCGGCCGTGCAGGCGGCCCTGCGCCGTGGCGACGCCGCGGCCGCCGCCCAGTCGCTGCGTGCGGACTGGCCGCAGGCCGAGGATGCGCAGGTGCTGCCGGCCGACCTGGAGCCGGGCTACGCCGATGCGCCGCGCTTCGGCTACGGCCGCCTGGCGTTGCTGGAGCAGGCCCTGCTGACCGACAAGCTCGCCAGCGCGGTGATCCGCGACGGCGGCGGCCCGCGCCTGGGGCTGGCCGCGCCGGTGTCGCTGGGCGATAACGCCGGGGTGGTCTACCTGCGCCTGCCGCTGGCGCTGCTGACCGACCCGGTCGCGCAGGCGTCGGTGCCCGGCACCGGCTACCTGGCCCTGCGCCAGGGCAACTACGACGTGGTTGCCGCTGGCAATACTGCGCTGCACGACCGCGCCGACGCGCTGTCGCGCCCGGTCGGCGACAGCGGCCTGCGCATGGTCGCCTCGCTGCCGGATACCGAAGCCGGTCCGCTGGGGCTGGACGCGCTGCCCTGCCTGCTGGTCGCCGGCCTGTGCGCGGTGCTGGGCGCGCTGCTGTTGCTGGCCGCGCGCGGGCGCCTGCCACAGCCGCGGGTGCGTCGCGCCGGCGCGGCGGCCGTCGAAGAGCACACCTTGCAGCAGAGCCTGCAACGCCAGGAGCCGCCCCCGCCGCCGCCACCGGCCACCGAGGAGGCCGCGCCGCCCAGGCCGGTGCCGACGTTCACGGTGGCGCCGGGGATCTTCCGCGCCTACGACATCCGCGGCGTGGTCGGCCGCGACCTCAGCCCGCAGGTCGCGGCGCTGATCGGCCAGGCGATCGGCGCGGTGATGCAGGAGCAGGGGCTCAACGAGGTGGTGGTCGGCCGCGATGGCCGCCTGTCCGGGCCGGAGCTATCGGCCGCGCTGATCGAAGGCCTGCGCCGCGCCGGCTGCCATGTCACCGACATCGGCCTGGCGCCGACCCCGGTGGTGTACTTCGCCGCCTACCACCTGCGCGCCGGCAGTTGCGTGGCGGTGACCGGCAGCCACAACCCGGCCGACTACAACGGCTTCAAGATCGTGGTCGGCGGCGAGACCCTGTCCGGCGCGGCCATCGCCGACCTGCATGCGCGGATCAGCGCCGGCCGCCTGCCGGTGGCCGACGAACCGGGCCGGCTGCAGCAGCGCGACGTCGGCGACGACTACATCCAGCGCATCGCCGACGACGTGCAGCTGGACCGCCCGCTCAAGGTCGTGGCCGATGCCGGCAACGGCGTCGGCGGCGAACTGGCGCCGCGGCTGCTGGAGGCGATCGGCGCCGAGGTCGTGCCGCTGTACTGCGATGTCGACGGCACCTTCCCCAACCACCATCCCGACCCCAGCGAGCCGCACAACCTGGAGGACCTGGTGCAGACCGTGCGGCGCTTCGACGCCGACCTGGGCGTGGCCTTCGACGGCGACGCCGACCGCCTCGGCGTGGTCACCAAGGACGGCGCGGTGATCTATCCGGACCGCCTGCTGATGCTGTTCGCCGCCGACGTGCTGCAACGCAATCCCGGCGCGCTGGTGATCTACGACGTCAAGTGCACCGGCAAGCTGTCCGACTACGTGCTGCGCAACGGCGGCAGCCCGCTGGTGTGGAAGACCGGGCACTCGCTGATCAAGGCGAAGATGCGCGAGACCGACGCCGAACTGGCCGGCGAGATGAGCGGCCATTTCTTCTTCAAGGAACGTTGGTACGGCTTCGACGATGGCCTGTACGCGGCGGCGCGGCTGCTGGAGATCCTGGCCCAGCGCGAGGAGGCGCCCTCGGAGGTGCTGGCCGAACTGCCCGAGAGCGTGGCCACGCCGGAGATCAAGCTGCCGGTGGACGGGCAGGACGCGCATGCGCTGGTCGCCGACCTGGTCGCCCAGGCGCAGCAGGAGGACTCGCCGTTCGCCGGCGCGCGGCTGCTGACCATCGACGGCCTGCGCGCCGATTTCCCCGATGGCTGGGGCCTGGTGCGCGCCTCCAACACCACGCCGGTGCTGGTGCTGCGCTTCGAGGCCGACACGGCGGCGGCGCTGGAACGGATCAAGGCGCTGTTCCGCGCCCAGTTGCAGGCGCTGCTGCCGGGCCTGGCGCCGACCTTCTGAGGGGGCTCACGCGCCCGGCCTCGGCCAGGCGCGGGGCTGCGCGCCGGCTCAGCCGCCGGCGGTGGTCGCCGCCGCTGCCGGGCCGGCGCCCCTGGCCGCGCGGTAGCGCTGCAGCGCGTCCTCGATCTCCTGATCCAGGCCCAGCCGCTGCTGCTCGAAGTTCTTCTGCATGCGCAACTGCCACAGCAAGGCGCGATGCCGCTGCTGCACGTCGTCGGTGGTCTTGGCCGGCACGCTCTGCCCGGCCAGCTCGCGCGCGCCGGCGCTGGCGAGCAGGCCGACCAGGCCCTGGCGCAGGCTGTCGACGTTGTAGCGGGCGGTGTTGATGTTGTTGTCGATGATGCCGATGCGCTCGGCGAACACCCGGCGCAGCTCGTCCTCGGTCTGGTACGACAGCAGCATCGCCTGGTCGGTGCGCTTGCGGGTCTCCAGCGCGGCCTGGTCGGCGCGCTGCTGCGCGGCATCGGCGGCGGCTGTGGCGCGTTCCTCGGCGTTCAGCGCACGCCCGACAGCGGCGCTGCGCATGCCGCTGCTGGCGTTGAACTCGTCGCGTGCCTGGTTCACCGCCTCCGGCGGCAGCGCGTCGCTGCAGGTGCGCTGCCCGCCCTGGTTCCAGCAATACAGCTTCTTGGACGGGGCCGGCGCCTGCTGCGCGGCGGCCGGCACGGCCAGCAGCGCCGGCAGGACGCGATTGCGTGACGGGATCGGCATCGTGGCAGCCCCCTGCTGTCAGCCAGACGAAGCGCAACCGTAGCGGGCGCGGTAGGCCAGCAGCGGTTCGCGGAAGCCGACAAGGTCTGCGTTTCCGTCGATGAATGCAAGCAGGTCGCCCAGATGCGCGACCGAGACCACAGGAACGCCGGCCTCGGCGGCCACCGCCTGCGCCGCCGAGCGGCGGTCGTGCTCGGCGGCGATCTCCTGGCGGTCCAGCGCGACCAGGATCGCGGCCGGCTCGCCGCCGGCGGCACGGATGATGCCCAGCGCCTCGCGGATCGCGGTGCCGGCGGTGATCACGTCGTCCACGATCAGCACCCGGCGGCCGGCCAGCGGCGCGCCGATCAGGCTGCCGCCTTCGCCGTGCGCCTTGGCCTCCTTGCGGTTGAACGCCAGCGGCAGGTCGCGCCCGCGCCGCGCGTACTCGCAGGCCACCGCCGTGGCCAGCGGAATGCCCTTGTAGGCCGGGCCGAACAGCAGGTCGAAGTCGAGCCCGGCCGCGTCGGCGGCATCGGCGTAGCACGCCGCCAGCCGCGCCATGCTGGCGCCGGAGTCGAAGCGCCCGGCATTGAAGAAGTACGGGCTGAGGCGCCCGGACTTCAGCGTGAACTCGCCGAAGCGCAGCGCCTCCGCGTCCAGGGCCAGTTGCAGGAAACGTTGCCGGTAGTCGGTCATTGGGAGCCGGGAATGGGGAAAGGGGAATAGGGAATCGGCAAAGCGTACCCCAGCAGGACCGCGAAGGCGGAACACCCGCTATGCTTTTCACCATTCCCTATTCCCCTTTCCCCATTCCCGGCTCCCCCATGCGCATCATCAGCTTCAACGCCAACGGCCTGCGGTCGGCCGCCACCAAGGGCTTTTTCGAGTGGTTCACCACCCAGCAGGCGGATGTGCTGTGCGTGCAGGAGACCAAGGCGCAGGAGCATCAGCTGGCCGGGCCGGCGTTCCTGCCGGACGGTTACCGGGCTTGGTTCCGCGACGCCAGCACCAAGAAGGGCTATAGCGGCGTGGCCATCTACAGCAAGCGTGAACCGGACGAGGTACGCACCGCGCTGGGCTGGTCCGAGTTCGACGAGGAAGGCCGCTACCTCGAGGCGCGCTTCGGCAACCTGAGCGTGGTGTCCTTCTACATCCCCTCCGGCTCCTCCGGCGAGCTGCGCCAGGGCTACAAGTTCCAGGTCATGGACTGGCTGCGGCCGATCCTGGTCGAATGGCTGCACAGCGGCCGCGACTACGTGCTGTGCGGCGACTGGAACATCGTGCGCTCGGCGCTGGACATCAAGAACTGGAAGTCGAACCAGAAGAACTCCGGCTGCCTGCCGGCCGAGCGCGACTGGCTCAACGGCCTGTGCGCCGACCGTGCCGAGGATGCCGACCCGGCCAGCGGTCGCGGCTGGGTCGACGCCTACCGCGCGCTGCATCCGGAGGGCCAGGACTACACCTGGTGGAGCAACCGCGGCGCGGCGCGGGCCAACGACGTGGGTTGGCGCATCGACTATCAGTTCGTCACCCCGACCCTGCGCGAGCGCCTGCAGGGCTGTTCCATCTACACCGCCCAGCGTTTCTCCGACCATGCGCCGTTCACGGTGGATTACACGCCATGAGCGAGGTCGCCAAGCCGCGCCGGTCCTGGCAACAGGTGCTGGCCAATCTGCGCGAGCCCAAGGTGCTGGCCATGCTGTTGCTGGGCTTCAGTTCCGGCCTGCCGCTGTACCTGGTCGGCAACACGCTCGGCTTCTGGATGCGTAAGGAAGGCGCTGAATTGAGCACGATCGGCTTCCTGTCCTGGGCGGGGCTGGCCTACTCGATGAAGTTCCTGTGGGCCCCGATCGTCGACAAGACCGACGTGCCGCTGCTGGGGTGGCTCGGGCGCCGACGCGGCTGGATGCTGCTGTCGCAGGTGGTGGTGGCGGTGGGCCTAGTCGGTATGGCGCTGATCCAGCCCAAAGGCGGCAGCCTGCTGTTCTTCGGCGTGGCTTGGGAACACATCGCCGTGTTCGGGGCGATGGCGGTCGTGGTCGCCTTCGCCTCCTCGACCCAGGATATCGTGATCGACGCCTGGCGCATCGAGATCGCCGACAACAGCGAGCAACTGGGCCTTCTGACCTCATCGTCGGCACTGGGCTACCGCTCCGCGCTGCTGGTCACCGACGCCTTGATCCTGATGGTCGCCGCGCGGGTCGGCTGGCAGGTTTCCTACGAGGTGATGGCGGCGCTGATGGCCGTGGGCGTGGTTGCGGTGCTGATGGCGCGTGAACCGGCGCGCGAGGTGGCCGCGGTGCAGGCGCAGACGGCGCGGCTGTGGACGCCGCGCGGCCTGTTCGACGCGGTGATAGGTCCGTTCGTGGCGTTCTTTCACGAGCATCGCAGCGCCGCGATCCTGATGTTGCTGGCAATCAGCGTCTACCGCCTGGCGGATTTCGTGATGGGCCCCATGGCCAACCCGTTCTACGTCGACATCGGCCTGTCCGAAGACGTCGTCGGTGCCGTCCGCGGGTCGGTGGGCTTGGTGGCGACGTTCATCGGCATCGCCGCTGCTGGCTTGGTGTCGGTGCGCTGGGGGGTACTGGCGGCGTTGCTGGTCGGCGCGGTGCTGGGCCCATGTTCGAATCTCGCGTTTGCCTGGCTGGCCTACGATGGCGCCGACCTGTCGCGCTTCGCCACCGCGATGGCAATCGACAACTTCGCCAACGGCTTCGCCGGGACGGCGTTGATCGCCTATATGTCCAGCCTGACTAGCATCGGCTACACCGCTACCCAGTATGCTCTGCTCAGTTCGTTCTACGCCATGCCCGGCAAGGCGCTGAAAGGCTTTTCCGGCTGGTGCGTGCAGACCCTGGCGCAGGGACGCACGTTGCTGGAAGGCTATGCGTTGTTCTTCATCGGGACCGCGCTGATGGCGATCCCCGTGGTGATCCTGTGTGCGTTGTTGATCGTACATCAGCGCCGTCGCGCCATCGCCGCGCCGTCTTGATCGGGGGCCGATGGCCTTGTCGGATGGACGAATTGCGAGCCCGTGTGCCCGCCATCGACCGCCGCGGTCGACGTCTCGATTGAAAGCCTGCCTGCAGGCACGGATGATGGACCGCGGCGCACGGGTGCGCCGCCGCCCGGGAGTCCGCATGAGCGACCTTGTGTTGCGCGATATCGACCCGTTCCTGCTCGAGCGCATCCGCCGCATCGCCGTCGCGCGCGGCTGGACCCAGCGCCAGGCGGTGCTGGCGCTGATCGAACAGGGCCTGTTCTCCGGCGAGCACGACGTGCGCAGCGGGTTCGAGCACCGCGAGGCGGATGCGCTGTCGGAGGCGATCGCGGCCTTGCGCGCGCTGCCGGCCGGCAGCGGCTTCTGAGGCCCGGCGCCGCGCTCAGGCCGGGTGGATCGCGCCGAGGATGCGCGGCCCGCGCGCGCCGCTGACCGACGGCAGGTTGCCCGGTAGCCCGGCCAGCGTCTGCCGCGCCAGCCAGGCGAAACCCATCGCTTCGATGTAGTCCGGGTCCAGGCCCTGCGCCTGGGTCGATTGCACCTGCACGCCCGGCAGCCGCGCCTGTAGCCGCGTCAGCAACAGCGGGTTGTGCACGCCGCCGCCGCACACCAGCAACTGCCGCGTCGCCGGCTGCTGCGCCAGCAGCGCATCGGCGACGGTCGCCACGGTCAGTTCCAGCAGCGTCGCCTGCACCGCCGCCGGCGCAGGCGCCTGCGTCTCCAGGCAAGCCTCCAGCCAGCGCAAGTGGAACTGCTCGCGCCCGGTGCTCTTCGGCGGCGGCAGCGCGAACCATGGATCGGCCAGCAGGCGCTGCAGCAGGCCGGCGTCGACCGCGCCGCTGGCGGCGAACGCGCCGCCGGCATCGTAGGGCTGGCCGCGATGGCGCTGGCACCAGGCATCGAGCAGCGCGTTGGCCGGGCCGGTGTCGAAGCCGCGCACGGCACCGTGCGCCGGCAGCAGGGTCAGGTTGCCGATGCCGCCGAGATTGAGCACGGCCCGATCCTCGTGCGCGGCGCCCAGCATCGCCGCGTGGAAGGCCGGCATCAGCGGCGCGCCATGGCCGCCGGCGGCGACGTCGCGGCGGCGGAAATCGCAGACCGTGGCGATGCCGGTCAGCTCGGCGATGCGGTTGCCGTCGCCGAGTTGCCAGGTGAAGGCGGGATCGGCCAGCGGGCGGTGGCGCACGGTCTGCCCGTGCGAGCCAATCGCGCGGACCGCGGCCGGCGCCACGCCGGCGGCGTCGAGCAGGCGCAGGGCAGCATCGGCGAAGGCGATCGCGACCTCGGCATCGAGCTGCCCCAGCGCATCCAGCGAGGCGATGTCGCCGCCTTCGCCCAGCGCGATCAGCGCCGCGCGCTGCTGTGGTGCCCAGGCATAGGTGCGGCCCAGCTGTAGGTGCGGGCGTCCGTCATGGCCGAAGCGCACCAGCGCGGCATCGATGCCGTCGGCGCTGGTGCCGGACATCAGGCCCAGGAACAGGGCGTCGTCGGGAACGGCGGAAGGCGAGGGCATGCAGGGCACCAGGCGGCGGTCGGCGCCGCAGCGTGGGCCAGGCGCCGTCGCCCGTCAATGCGCGGTGCGGCGGAAGCGGTCGCCGGCGCTCAGCCGGCGTCGTGCGAGGCGGCGGCCTTGGACGAGGCGACGACCTTCTTCTTCTTCGCCGCCGGCTCGCCGGCATCGGCGTAGATCAGCTTCTCCACGCGCTGGATGCGCGCCAGCGCCGGCGAGGTCTGTGCGCGGAACGCGGCCAGCTCGGCGCCGGCCAGCGGGGTCGGCGGCGGCATCGTCACCGAGGCCGGATTGCGCTGCACCCCGTCCACGCGGAATTCGTAGTGCAGGTGCGGGCCGGTGGCCATGCCGGTCATGCCCACGTAGCCGATCACCGTGCCCTGGTTGATGCGCTGGCCGGCCTTGATCCCGCCGAAGCGCGACATGTGCCCGTACAGCGTGCTGTAGCCCTTGCCGTGGTCCAGGATCACCACGTTGCCGTAGCCGCGCTGGGTGCCGACGAACTGCACCCGCGCATCGCCGGCGGCCATGATCGGGGTGCCGGTCGGCGCCGCGTAGTCGATGCCCTTGTGCATGCGCATGGTGCCCAGCACCGGGTGCTTGCGCGCGCCGAAGGTGGAGCTGATGCGGCTGTAGGACACCGGCATGCGGATGAAGCTCTTCTTCAGCGGCCGCCCGGTCACGTCGAAATACTCGGCCGGCTTGCCGCTGCGCTCGAAGCGGAAGCCGCTGTAGGTCTTGCCGCGGGTGGTGAAGGTCGCCGCCAGGATCTTGCCGGTGTCGATGCGCTCGCCTTCGCGCCAGGTCTCGTCCATGACCACGCTGAAGCGGTCGCCCGGCTGCAAGTCCTTGTCGAAGTCGATGTCGTACTTGAAGATCTCGTCGGTCATCGTCGCGATCGCCGACGGCGACAGCCCGGCCTTGCGCGCGGCCACGTACAGCGAACTGGTGATCTCGCCGCTGGTGACCACGGTGCGCGTGCTGGTCTCGCGCTCGATCACCTTCTCCTTGATGTCGTCGCCCGACAGCGACAGCTCCACCCGGTGGGTGGCATCGCGGTCGAAGCGCAGGGCGCGCAGGTCGCCCGTCGTCGCCAGGTCGAAGCCGATCTCGGCGCCCGGGCGCAGCTTGGTCAGCGCGTCGTGGGTGCCCGGATGGTCCAGCACCCGCTGCATCACCGTGGCGGGGATGCCGAGCTTCTCGAACACCGAGCCCAGGGTCTGCCCGGACTCGATCCGCACCACCTGCCAGTTGTCGGTGATGGCAGCCTGCTGTTGCTGCGCCAGCGAGATCGGCGGCAACGGCAACGCCAGCGTCGCCTGCGTGGTCTGCAGCGGCACGTCGATGGCGTTGGAGAAGCCGGGGACGATGGTGGCGACCATCGCGCCGATGGTGGCGAACAGGCTGGCGTGGATCCAGTGGCGGCGCGTCCAGCGGCCGGCGGGAAGGTGTTCCTTCAACTTGCGATGCAGCGCAGTGTCGTGGAGAACGTGAAGGCGTTGCTGGAACCGCTGCCGGCGCGCGCGTTCCTGATCACTGTTGGGCATCAAGGCTTCCTCACGAGCCCGAAGCGCGAGCTCAAAACTCGGCTACCATAAACATCGTTCTACAGCGCGTCAAACCATTGAGCCGGCTCGAATTTTCACTTGGCTGCATGGTTAACTCGCTCTTAACGCCATTCATCTTGCTTGACGCCATTGGCCGGAGTTCCTGTTTTGTCCACG